>JBHHYO010000099.1:0-8801 GCA_046757665.1 Nitrospinales bacterium | reverse complement strand
CTCTTGGAGGATATTATATGTAAATACTTCTATTTATGCAACTAAGTACTAGTTTCCCGCTCCGGAGGGCACGGCCGGCGGCCAGTCCGGCGGCTCCGGGGATTCGACGCTGGTTTCGCCGCCGCTGACCGGATGGCGGAAAACGAGCTTTTGCGCGTAAAGAGCAATGCGGCGGCCGGGAAGAGGATGCGGCGCCCGGTATTTGACGTCGCCGATGATCGGATGGCCGAGGAAAGCCAACTGCGCCCGAATCTGGTGAAACCGCCCCGTATGCGGAATCACCTCCAGCACGCATCCCCCCGGCAATGAATCCAAAACCCGGTAAGCCAGCCTGGCCTGCCGCGCGTCTTTCGTCGGACGCGGATAAACGGTTGCTTTGAGGTTGCGCTCTTTTTTGAGGTAGGCCGTCAGTTCGCCCTGTTTGTTTTCGGGAATTCCCAGCACCGCGGCACGGTAGATTTTTTGCACGGTCTTTTCGCGGAACTGTTGCGACAATCGCCCCGCCGCCTTTGACGTTCGGGCGAACAGCACCACACCCGCCACCGGACGGTCCAACCGGTGCAGTAAGCCAAGGAACACTCGCCCGGGTTTGGCGAATTCCTTCTTGATATGGCTTTTGGTCAGATCGAACAGCGAGGGCGCGCCGGAGCGGTCGCCCTGGGTCAGCATCCCAAAAGGTTTGTATACGGCGATGAGGTGATTGTCCAGATAAAGGATTTCGAGGTCCGGCAAGGACATTAAACCGTGAGGTCCTTGATGTCTTTCGGTTGCTTGACGGCCCGGATATCAATCTCCTTGCCGCCGGGAAAGGGCGGACTGACGATTCCGCCGGAAACCACATACTTGACGCCTTCCTCGATGCTCATCGAAAGCTCGATGATTTGATCTCTGGACGCAAATACCAGAAACCCCGACGTGGGATTGGGCGTGGTGGGAACGAATACGTTGACGACATCCTCTTCCGTACGCGCCTGCACCTCGCCCTTGTTCTCGCAGGTGATGAAGCCGATGGCGAACAGCTCTTTCCGCGGAAACTCGACCAGCACCACCTTGCTGAACGTTTCAATGTCGGCATCGACGATGGTGGAGACCACCTGTTTGGTTCCGGTGTAAATACTGCGCACCACGGGGATTTTCTGCAAAATCCTTTCGCCCAGGTGGACCAGCTTTTTGCCGAAGATGTTGGTCGTGAACACCCCGACCAGAAAAATGATGATCAGGGTCATCATGACGCCGACGCCGGGAATGCGAAAGCTTTCCTGGATTGGCACGCCGAAAAAGATCAGCATTTTGGTGAAGGCGGGGGACAGCGCGCGGTCGAGATTTTTGAACAGAAAGTTCAGGATGAAAAACGTAAACGCAATGGGGATGGTGACCAGGAGGCCCGCGATGAAGACGTTGCGGATGCGGTGTTTGATTTTTATAAACATGGGGGTTGTTGTTCGTAAACCATTGTCTGGCGGTTGCCGGCCCCGCGTTGGGGGCATGAAAGCATTATAAAATTAAATAAAAGGAAGGCAAGAGGTAAGAATTGCCGGAACGTTTCCCGCGGAATAATATCTTGACAGTTTGTTGAATTTCGATAACATCAAGAACGGTTGGGCCAAACCAGGCCCGGCGGAAAAATCAAACCCATCGGGGGCTGTGGCGCAGCTGGGAGCGCGCTTGAATGGCATTCAAGAGGTCAGGGGTTCGATCCCCCTCAGCTCCATTTTTATTTGAAAGGGCTTGGCGAATAGGCTTCGTCAAGCCCTTTTGGTTTTCCCCGCACCGGCCTCCGGCAGACCCGGATTTTTTGATGGACAATCGGCGTGGAGCAGGATAAATTATCGTCATCCCAAATTCCATCAGGAGCAGAGCATGATACCTGATAAAAGACGTGAGCAAAGAAGAGTGGAAATTTCATTGGAGTGGCTTCTTGAGAACGACCGGCGGAAAGGGGAGCGCAGAGGCAGGCAAGTTATGCGGGACTTTGCCATCACGCCCGAGGTTGAAGCCGCGATTACCCTGCTGGAAGAAAAAGGGCTGATCGCCAGGGATGAGGTCCTGCAGAGGATAAAGGAGGTTGGCGAAAAAAAGAAATAGCGGCATCGAGATAAATCCCGATCATTTTATTTGTCATATGTAGCAAGAGACTTTTGCATAAGTATCTTTGTTTGATTGTCATTGCGAGGCGGCTCAGCCGACGAAGCAATCCAGAAAGGACCATTCCCACCGGGCGTGGCCCGGCTGGATCGCCACGCCGCCGGTGGCGGCTCGCGATGACACTGGAGACGGCGAAGAATCCCGGGTTATTCAAAGGTCTCATACGGAAAACGATATGTCTGCTGGCTTTTCGTTTCCGTTTATTGTATAGTAATCCAATATAGGTAGTTTAACCTTCACGAGAATTGGCGGCGGTAAGCTTAAAATCTTTCCTTTTTCTCTCCCTCTGTATTCTCCGCAAGTTAACTAATCAATCCTATTCATTTAGCTGAAGACGCATCTTCGGTCTTGAACCGAAGCGCTTAAGGATACTTGTGTCTTCTCTCTTTCCACTTTTTTAAAGGAAATTATTTTGAACAATTCATTAGCTTACCCCCTGCAAGAAGGGTTCGATACCCTGAACCTGATCTCCCCGATTCGCCGTGCCATCGATGATGAAAATTACCGAGTTCCCACACCCATACAAACCCAGGCCATCCCGCACTTGTTGGAGGGGCGCGATATTCTGGGTTGCGCCCAGACGGGCACCGGAAAGACCGCGGCCTTCGCCTTGCCCATTTTACAGCGGCTGGCGGAATCCCGAACCGCTCCGGCGGCCAAGTCAGCGCGGGCTCTGGTGCTGGCGCCCACCCGCGAACTGGCGGTGCAGATCGGCGAGAGTTTCCGCGTTTACGGGCGTTATTTGAACACCACGCAAGCGCTGGTTTATGGAGGCGTCAAACCCGAACGGCAGATCCGCGCCATGAGCCGCGGTGTGGATGTCCTGGTGGCCACGCCGGGACGGCTTCTCGACCTGCTCCAGCAAGGCCGTCTGCGGCTGGATAAAGTTGAAATCCTCGTTTTGGACGAAGCCGACCGCATGTTGGATATGGGGTTCCTGCCCGATGTCCGCCGGATTCATTCGGCGATTCCGTCGAATCGGCAGTCCATGCTGTTCTCTGCCACGCTCTCCGAGGAAATCCGCCGTCTGACCCGGATGTTTCTCAGGAATCCCGTTCACGTTACCGTTTCGCCTCCGTCCAGCACCGTGGAAAACGTCGAACAGCGGATTTTCTTTGTGGACCGGGAAAACAAAAAGGCGTTGCTCGAATCCGTTCTTCAGGATGCAGAGATCGAGCGGGTTTTAGTGTTCACCCGGACCAAACACGGAGCCAATAAAATCGCCAAGGGCTTGAACCGTGTCCGGGTGCGGGCCGAGGCGATTCACGGCAACAAATCGCAACCCGCGCGGTTGCAGGCGCTGGAGAAATTCCGTTCCGGGCAGGCGCGCGTGCTGGTCGCGACCGATCTCGCCTCACGCGGGCTGGACGTCGATGGCATCACCCATGTGATCAACTACGAACTCCCCAAGGAAGCGGAAAGCTACGTTCACCGGATCGGGCGGACGGCTCGCGCCGGAGCCATGGGGATGGCGATCTCGTTTTGTGATGCGGGGGAACGCGCTTATTTGCGGAAAATTGAAAAAGAGATCAACCAGGTGGTGGAAATAGACGCCGCCCATCCCTTCCATTCACCCGCGGTTGCGGCCCTGGGTGGGCGGAAAAATGGAACGCCGAAAAAAACCAACGGCAGAAAATCCGGGACTTCGTTTTCCGGCAATGGACGATCGTCTGCCGGAGGATGGAGTCCGCGCGCCGGCAACCCCACGGGGAAAAGAATGACGTTTCGTCCCAGACCCTCCAGGGTTAGATGATTTTTCCGAAAGATTTTGAGTCGGTTGAACGGGCCGCTGGAGCGGCCCGGCTCATTGCCGGTGCCCGGTTACAAACTGCGGCCGCTTTTTCCGGAAAGAGTATCGTTGCCGCCCGATGGTGTGGCGGATACGGGCTCAAAATTTTGGATATTTGAAATTTTAGGCTTGGAATCGCCTGGCTTTTGTGGTAGGCTATTTCCAGTTTAAGAATAGGTTGCTGGTTGCTGAAAGTCATTGCGAAGCGATTTCTTTTAAGGTCTTCGCCTTGGGTAAAATTGAAAAGCGATTTTATTTAGCCAACCATCCCTAACGGTTGGTTTTTTTTTGCCTCAAATGGGCTCGCTAAAAGTCTTGGCAACGACCCAACCTAACATGAAAATAGGGGAGATTGTTTTATAGAAAGCGTCTTTCCGTCAATTTGTAGGAGTCTTTATTATGTCTGAAGGTACGGTAAAATGGTTTAACGAAAGTAAAGGGTATGGTTTCATCGAATCCAGCGAGGGAGAAGATTGCTTTGTGCACTTTTCGGAAATCCAAGGGGAAGGTTTTAAGACCCTGAGGGAGGGTCAAGCGGTTGAGTTTGAAAGAACCATGGGTCAGAAAGGCCCGCAGGCCTCCAAGGTAGTACCCAAATAAGAAACGTCTGAACTTTACCCGGCAGGGCGTTTGCTCTGCCGGGTTTTTTGTGCAAATCCACCTGAACGGCACATGAAAACAAGGGGAAACTATGTATGAAGTGAGAATTTATGATGGTTCCGGAAGTTTGAAAGAGGTGGTTTCGGTAAAAACCTTAAATAAAAGACTGGACAGGCAAATCAACTCTCCCTCGCTTTACAAAAAAAGCCGGAAAAGGCTGAAATCCCCAGGCAAATCCCCAAGAAACCGAGTCTGAAACGCAGTTGACCGCAAAAGGAGTTGCGGATTTTACCGTCGCAATCCTCTTCCGGACTCCACTTTAATCAAAAAAATTCCCTGTGGCTTGCCGCGGGACAAGGTATCAACCAACAAGATTATGAGCGAATTCATACGCAATATTGGCATCATTGCCCATGTCGATCATGGCAAAACAACGCTTGTCGATTGCCTGTTACGGCAGAGCGGCATGTTCCGCGCCGGCGAACTGGTGGGAAGCTGTATCATGGACAGCAACGAACTGGAAAGGGAGCGGGGGATCACCATTTTCTCCAAAAATGCTTCCATTCGTTATCGGAAACATAAAATCAATATCGTCGATACCCCCGGGCACGCCGATTTCGGCGGCGAAGTCGAGCGCATATTGAAAATGGTCAACGGCGTTTTGCTGATTGTCGATGCCGCCGAGGGCCCCATGCCACAGACACGCTTCGTCCTCAAAAAGTCCCTCGGCCTGGGACTCAAACCCATCGTGGTGATCAACAAAATCGACCGCCGGGGCGCCGACCCGGAAACGGCGCTCGACCAGGTGTTCGATCTTTTCGTTCATCTGGGAGCCAGCGACGAGCAGTTGGATTTTCCCGTCATTTACACGTCCGCCAAACAAGGATTCTGCCGCCTGGAACCCGAAGGGGAAAACCTCGACATGAGACCCTTGCTGGATCTTATCGTCGAAAAAGTGGCGCCGCATCACGGCGACCCGGAGGGCCCTTTCCAAATGCTGGTCTCCTCCATAGATTATAACGATTACATGGGGCGAATGGCCGTCGGCAAAATCCAGCGCGGCTGTTACGATTCCGGAAAGCAATACACCCTCATCAAGCGGTCGGGCGATATGGAGGAATTCAAGGTTTCCAAGTTGTTCACGTTCGACGGCCTGCGGCGATTGGAGGCGCAAACGGCCGTCATGGGAGACATCATCTGTATCGCGGGGATGAAGGACGTCGATATCGGCGAAACCATCACCGACAGCGTTTGCCCGGAAGCCTTGCCGGTCATGCAAATCGACGAGCCGACCCTGTCAATCAACTTTCTCCTCAACAATTCCCCGTTCGCGGGGCGGGAAGGAAAATTCGTCACGTCGCGGCAGTTGCGCGACCGGCTGTACAGGGAAACCAAGCAAAACGTGGCCATGCGCGTCGAGGAAACCGGCTCCAACGACACCTTCAAGGTTTCCGGCAGAGGCGAACTTCACCTGACCATCCTCATCGAAACCATGCGGCGGGAAGGATACGAGTTCGCCGTTTCCCGGCCCGAGGTCGTCTTGAAAACCGTGAACGGCAACATCATGGAGCCCGAGGAATTCGTCGTCATCGACATGGAAGAAACCTATATGGGCGCGGTGATGGAAGCGATGGGGCAACGGAAAGCCCAATTGAAGCACATGGATCATACCGGATCGAATTCGGTGCGGCTGGAGTTCGTTGTTCCCATGCGTGGGCTGTTCGGTTTTCGTTCGCAGTTTTTGACGCTCACCCGCGGAACCGGCATCCTGAATCACAGCTTCCACAACTACATCCCCCATTGCGGCCCCCTGGCGCGCCGCAACAACGGCGTTCTGATCGCCCTGGAAAACGGGGTCACCACCGGATATTCCCTCTTCAACCTCCAGGACCGGGGCACGTTGTTTCTTGACCCCGCCGAGGAAGTGTATGCGGGCATGATCGTCGGCGAAAACAAAAAGGACAGCGACCTCATCGTCAACGTCTGCAAGGAAAAGAAATTGAGCAACATGCGGGCCGCCGGGTCGGACGATACCATCAGCATCTCGCCGCCGCGGAAAATGAGTCTGGAGCAGGTGCTCGGTTATCTCAACGAAGACGAGCTGGCCGAAATCACTCCCGAAAGCATCCGGTTGCGCAAAAAAAGCCTTGACGAACATGAGCGCAAACGCAATGCCAGAGCCCAGCAAGTCGCCTGACCTCCCGCCGTATTGCCCCACACCCTGATCGTTACACCCCGATATTTTCTCCGCCGCCCGCTCAAAGGACGGCCGATTTGAACACCACCAGTTTTTCCTCGGTCATTTCCCGCATGGCGGGCAGGATGCCGCCGACGCCGAGGCCGGACGCCTTGTGGCCGCCGAACGGCATCCAGTCAACGCGAAACGCCGTGTGGTCATTAACCATAACCGCCGCGGCGTTCAGGCGCTTGACCGTGTCCAGCGCGGTGTCCAGATTCCGGGTATAAACCGCGGCCTGAAAGGAATAGGGGACGTTGTTGGCCCGCTCGATGGCCTGGCGGCGGTCCTTGAACGAATAAACCGCGACGACGGGGCCGAAAATCTCCTTGCGGGACACCTGGGCGGAGTCGGGTGGGTCGAGGATAACCGTTGGCGCGTAGCAGGTTTTGCCGATTCTTTCGCCGCCGGTGAGGATTTTCGCGCCGGCGGATCGCGCTTCATCGACCCATCGGGCGACACGCTCGGCCTCCTTTTCCAGGATGAGCGGACCGACCTCGGTTTTCTCGTCCAACGGGTCGCCGACGGACAGGTTTTCGGCGATGCCTGCCAGTCCATCGCAAACCCGGTCGGCGATTGTTTCATGGGCGAAGATGCGCTGGACGGAAACGCAGACTTGCCCGGCGTGATAAAAAGCGCCCTTGGCCAGTCCCGGCAGGGCGGTTTCGATATCGGCGTCGTCCTCGATGATGACCGGCGCCGCGCCGCCATGCTCCAGGGCACAGCGCGTTCCGGGAGCCAGTCTGGAGCGCAGTCCCCAGCCCACGTCCGCGGAGCCGATGAAGGTGAAAAACGCGGTCCGGGGGTCCGTGACCAGCTTTTCCGCCAACCGCCTGTCGCAAACCGTGGCCCGGCACCATTCTTCCGGCAGACCGGCTTCGTACAGAATATTGACCAGGTTGAAGCAGGAGAGGGGAGTGGTCGAGGCGGGTTTGACGATGACCGGACAGCCGACGGCGACGGCGGGGATGACCTGGTGAACGATCAGGTTGAAGGGATGATTGAAGGCGCTGACCGCTACGACCACGCCGATAGGTTCGCGGCGGGTAAACGCCATCCGGTTGAGGGAAGCGGCGTTGAGGTTCATCGGAATCTCGTGTCCGGTCAACTGATTGAGCGAGCGGGCGGCCTCGCGGATGCCCTGCACGGCGCGGGTCAGCTCGACCCGTGAATCGATGAGCGGTTTGCCGCCCTCCTCAGCCGCCTGGCGCGCCAGCTCCTCCGCCCGTTCTTCAACCCGCGAGGCGGTTTTTTCGAGAATCTCGATCCGCCGGGGCGTCGGAAGCGCTTGCTCTCGCGCTTGCGCCAGCCGGAAGGCCGCCGCCATGAAATCTTCCACCCGGCCAGCGTCGTCCAACTCCAATTCCGAGATCAAATGCCCGTCGAAGGGCGAAGCCACCTTTAACATCTCAGCCATAAGCCTGTCTCCTGTTTTGGTAAAAAATGAGGGAAACTTGCCGGTACCCGCAATTCGGGAAAACACGGCTACAGGGTAAAACCGGCATCGGAGAAAAACAAATAAAATAAAAAAGGTTGATACTCTGTCTTTAGGTGTATATACTCTTATTATGCGTCGAGTCAAAAAAACTCATTCAAAAAAAAGGAGCGAAGCGGTGCAAAACTGTACCTGCTTCAATTTAAGAAAAGCCACCCGAGCGGTGACGCACTTGTTCGACGAAGCGTTGAAGCCCCGCGGGTTGTACGTCACTCAATTTACGCTGTTAGCCGCAATCGCTTTAAAAAACGACACGACGATCACCGAACTGTCAAGGGCGCTGGTCATGGATCGCACGACCTTGACGCGAAACTTGACGCCCCTGCAAACGAAGGGCTGGGTTCAAGTAACGCCCGGAGCCGACAGGAGAACCCGGTCTTTATCCCTGACCGGCTCGGGAAAAAAAGTTTTGCAGGAAGCCTTTACGCCCTGGAGCCGGATGCAGAAGCAGATTGTAAAACTACTTGGAAAGGGCAATTGGGGACAATTATTGGATAAATTGTCGCTCACCGTTGAAAAACTAAACCCCTACTAGT
>JBHHYO010000098.1:0-8878 GCA_046757665.1 Nitrospinales bacterium | reverse complement strand
GATTTTGATCAACCAATCAACCAACCGGAACCCCGAACGGCTTCATGAACGGCGTCAAGTTTTAGCCGATTACTTTTTGGCTTTTATGGAAACAATCTTACACGTTTCCTTGACTCCCGCCAACTTTTGAATTCCGGGGACACAATACTTGAATTCAGGCTACATCATCACTTCCGGGGCGAGGGCATCTTCGCTTTCCCGGTGGTTTTTGACGTAAAGCTGGGGCAGGTCGTTGGTGCCGAAATGGGTGATGTATAAAAACACGTGCTCGCGGGCGTTGATGCGCAACGCCCAGGGGAAAAAATCGTCGCGGTAAAAATCCTCGTAGCGTTGCATGGCTTCTTCTATCGTCAGCCCGCTCCGCGGCGTGTAATAATAGTCCAGCGCCAGGTCGTGTTCCGGATTGGTGCGCACGTCGATCTTGTATTCCCCCGTTTTGCCGAACGCCGGGGCGTGTTTGTACAACACGAAAAAATACATTTCGACTGAATGGATCAGCTCCTGATGATCGAGCAGGAACCGGCGGGTGTCCTCGGCTTCTTCGTCGGTCTCGCTGGGGAAGCCGAAGAAGCCCATGACGTGACTCCAGATGCCGACGCGCCGGGCCTCGGTCAGGTTTTTAATGGCCGCGTCGATGTTGGTGTCTTTCTGCACGAGCTGGATGATGCGCGGGTTGGCCGACTCCAGGCCGAAATAAAGCGACCGGCAACCGGACCGCGCCGCCTGCTCCCAGATTTCCGGGGCCAGCAGGCTGGACTCGAACCGGATGAGCGTCGTCCAGTAAATATCCAGTTTTTTCTCGATCATCAGTGGCGGCAGTTTCACGAACAGGGCGGGCGGAAAGGATTCGTCCGTGAACAGGAAATGCCGGGCGTTGTACTTGGCCTTCAACCGCGCCAGTTCGTCAACGATCTGGTCGGCGTGTTTGGCGCGGAACTGGTCGATGTAGCCCGCTCCATGATCGCAAAAGGTGCACTTCCCCCAGTAACAGCCGCGCGTGCCCAGGTAGGGGATCAGTTTTTCGGGCGAAAAGTATTTGTCCCAGGGCAGGCCGTCAAAGTCCGGCATGGGTAGCTCGGCGACCCGTTCCGTGTACAGTTTTTCATTCACCCGCACCTCCGCCGATTCGTCGAGATAAATCAGGTTGGCAACGTCGGCCATGGCGCGCCCGCCGTCCAGGGCCTCGACAAGCTGTAACAGGGCATGTTCCCCCTCGTAGCAGATGATCGAATCGAACGCCTGTTCAAAGAATTTTTTCTTTTTGGCGAGTTCGTCCTTGAGGCGCGTCACGATGTTGCCGCCGACGGTAATATGAATTCCCGGAAATTTCCTTTTCAAAAGTTTGGCGAAGGTTATGCCGGAGAGCAGTTGGATCGGCGTGCCGATGGAAATGCCGATCACTCCCGGTTGCTCCTTTTCCACGGCGGGAAAGACCAACTGCTTGCAGACGTCGATATAAATATTGACCTTGTCGTCATCGGGGGCCTGCAAGAGGTCGTCGGACACCCAGGGCCGATACACGTTCAGGTTGCTTTCGACCGGATAGAAATTGATGCTCGCCGGGAAGTAGGCAACGGAGATGTAGGCCATCACTTCCCGAAAAGCGTTCAGCGCCCACTCCGCCTTGTCGGCGTCGTAAAACTCCTCCGAGCGCAGGATTTCCTTGGCGCGGACCACTTTTTTGATGTGATGCTTGAGATCGAGGAACCGGTAGGGGTGCAACAGTTCCTTGTGCCGGCTTTCCTCCTCCGTCATGATGCCGCACCGTTCCTTGACGCGGATGTCTTTCAGCCGGTCATCGACGCGCCGGCGGATAAAACGCAGAAACTCTTTCGAGAAAAAATGGTCGAAGGCCTCTACATTGATGTCCTTCTGCACGACCTCGACGCCGTTTTGCCGGAGCACGGCCGTCAGGCTGGGCAGTGCCAGGTAAGGCGCGGTGGGCACCCACTCGGGCGGAAAAATCAGCATCACTTTCTTCATCGTTCGGCTCTGTCCCAACTCGTTGCGGTAAGCCCCATGCTACCATACCCCGACGCCCGGAAAAACGCCGGCAACGAAAATCCTCGGAGAAATGACAAGACAATTTAAACCGTTTCGTTCTGGATTCCCGACGGCGCGCGATTTATAATAAACTCATCCGAAGCATTGAGACCCGCGAACCGGTACCGCGGCGCCGCGGGCCTTAACGCTCCGGCGCGGCAGGGGTTGAGAACGAACCCTGAACACAACACGCTCTTTAAGGAGAACCCGACCATCATGGCAGTCAAGGAAACCTCCGCCGAAACCAAGGCGAAAATTCTTTTGGATGAAGCAAACCTGGCATTTTGTGAAACGGCTGAACGTCAAGACCAGCCGGGCGAACGCAACCCGGACGGTTCCGCCTGGGACCGCACCAACATGGAAGGCGAATACGACGAACAGGATTTTCAAAAAATCCTGGAACTGCAACTCAAAACAGCAAAAATCTGTGACGGCCATCCGGAGCTGGAACAAAAAACCGCCGACTGGTTTCAATCCGTCACTCCGGAAAACGCCGAGGAACTTCTCAAGGAGATCACGGCGGACCCGAACATCATGGAACTGGCCCGGGCAAGCGTTGTCATCTTTCTGCTCCGCTTTCCGAGCGTGGAATCGTTCATCAACAAGGGCCATCCTCTGGTTATGGCCGCGGATGAGTACATGCTGGAAAACTCCGACTCGCAGAGCTGGCACGACTATAAAAACATCGCCCGCGATTTCGGCTGGGCATAGGACCGCCGCATCATGGACTTTCGCTACAAACTCGCCCGGGAAACGTTCAAGAACAAAAAAATCCCGCCAAAACGCGGTTTGGGGGAGTCCACGGTTTCCGAGGATCAACGCGGCAGTCATTCCAGCACAGAGGCGGCGCGGGACCCGCACCTGCTGAGCCTGGACCGGGAAACCGCCACGCCGCGCCAGGAGAAACCGGAAAAGGAAGTTTCCCGCCGCGGTTTGTTCGATTTCCTCCGCGAACTGGAAACCCCGGAAGAAAAGCCTGAAGGGACCCAAAAACCGCGCGCTGAAAAACCGGCTCCTGAAAACGATACGGACATTGCCGATTCATCCGATAGTTCTTCACCGAACACCGAGCCTGCGCCGAAGCCTGGAATTTTCCGAAGGGGTTGGAACCGGATCAAATCGGTTTTCACAAAAGCTCCGGCGGCGCAACCGGCGCCCGATGAGCCAACGCCCGACGAGCCGCCACCGGAAGAGGCCGCCGCGCCCGCCGCCGCTTCCGAACCTCCGGCGGAAACCCGGGCCGAGGACACCACGACCACCGACGGCGAGGCAGACGAGCCGGACCCCGAAGACGAAGCCATGAGCCGGCGCAACCTGATCCGCGGCGGGTTTCACTTCTTTGCCAAGCCCGCCGTGAAGTCGGTGCAGAAAAAAATCGAGCACGTCAACCGGACCGTCGATAAAATCACCCGGCGCGCGCCACTGCTCCGTCCGCCCGGCGCCATTTCCGAAAGACGGTTTCTGCAAGCCTGCACCCGGTGCGACGCCTGTATTCACGCCTGCCCCAAGGACGCGATCAAGCGGGTGCCGAAAAAAATGGGATTTCTCATCAGCGGCACGCCCTACATCGAGCCGATCAAAAGCCCCTGCGTCATGTGCGACGACCTGCCCTGCATTACGGCCTGTCCGGACCAGGCGCTGTTGCCCGTTGCCTCGCCCGCCGAGGTGAACATGGGGTACGCCATTCTGGACAAGAAAAAATGCCAGGCGTATGGCGACGTGTTTTGCCAGCAGTGCGTGATCGACTGCCCCATCCCCGGCGCCATCACGCAAACGCCGGACGGCAAGCCCGTGTTTCACAAAAACGTTTGCACCGGTTGCGGCGTTTGCGTCCGCTCGTGCAGTACCGTCAACATCCCGGTAGCCGTCAAGATCAAGCCGCAAATGGTCATCGAGAGCCAGTTGCGCAAGAAAAAACTGGAGCGGGAAAAAGCAGAAGCGGAGCGCCGCGCCGCCGAGACCGCAAGCACCAACAAAAACCGGCTCTCCAATCCCAACCTCTGATTTCCCTCCCACGATTTTGCCATAAATTTTATCACAAGCTTAAAGAATGGATGTATGATTCAATGAAACATGAAAGAAACTAAAAATCTGATCATGAAACCAAGATTAAACCTGACTACCCTCTGCAACGAAGCTACTCGCTTTGCTAAAAAAGAGTCCAAGCACTTGGAACCTTCTATTTATGGCATTACGGACGGGAAAGCCATCGGAACCTATTTCGAACACAAGTTTAAAAAATACTTGCATACAAATCACGATTACACGGAAGGAAATTCGGCAAGGGGTATCGATTTTCCGGAGCTTGGCGTAGACATGAAGGTAACCAGTGTTAAACAACCCCAGTCATCATGTCCGTTCAAATCCGCGCGTCAAAAAATTTTCGGTCTCGGTTATTCCCTTCTTGTTTTTGTCTACCAAAAAACGGATGATAAACAAACTCAAACCGGAAGGTTAAACATTCTGCATGGCATTTTCATCGAGGAACGCAGGACAGCCGATTTCCAAACGACCAAGGGGCTAAGGCAAATCCTTGAAAACAACGCCAACACAGATGACGTCTTGGCTTTTTTGTCTGATCGAAATCTGCCGATTGACGATATCGAGGCAAACAAAATTGCAAAAGAAATTTTAAAAGCTCCGCCAAAACAAGGATATCTTACGGTATCAAATGCCTTTCAATGGCGGCTCCAATACGGGCGAGTTATAGAAAAAGCCGGCGACGTAAACGGCATCCTGCGTCTACGATAACAACAAATGACTCTCACAAAGAAAAAAATAGCTGAATTCGGCGACTTTCAAACTCCCTTGGAACTTGCCCGCCAAGCTTGCCGAATAGCGGCACAAAACAATGCCAATCCGGCTTCCATTGTCGAACCAACATGTGGAACCGGAAACTTTCTAATTGCCGCACTCGACCAATTCAAAAATACAGAGGAAGCCATCGGGTTGGAGATAAACCCCATTTATATTAAAACCATCACTTCGAGGTTTCATGATCGTTTGGACGCAAACAAGGTTCGTATTCTTCATGGCAACTTTTTTAAAACCAACTGGTCCGATCTTGTTCTAAATCTGCCGGAGCCCATTCTAGTTGTTGGTAATCCCCCTTGGGTAACTAACTCGGAACTCGGCTCTCTCGGAAGTTCAAATTTGCCGAAGAAATGTAATTTTAGAAAATACCCCGGCTTGGACGCTATTACGGGCAAAAGCAATTTCGATATTTCCGAGTGGATGCTAATTCGGATTTTAGAAGCTTTAAACGGAAAAACGGCCACAATGGCGATGCTCTGCAAAACAACCGTAGCGCGCAAGGTACTCGCACATACATGGAGAAATGAGATTGGCCTGGATAGCTCGCATATTTATCCCATCAACGCATCGGAATATTTTGGAGTTTCAGTCGATGCGTGCTTTTTGATCTGCCGAACATCGCCATTAAACCACAATTACGATTGTTCTCTTTACAAGAACATTGACCAGGGAAAAACCATGTATGCCATGGGTTTCCGGGACGGTAGCCTAGTTGCCAGAGTCGACCTGTACAACCAATGGAAACACCTTCAAGGAAAGGAAGTTTATAAGTGGCGATCAGGGATCAAACACGACTGCACAAAGATCATGGCGTTAAAAAAGGAAGGCCGTTGCTACCGCAATGGATTCGGTGAGGCTGTTGATATTGAAGATCGGTTTCTTTTTCCAATGTTCAAAAGCTCCGACTTGGCTAACCGTGCAAAGGAATCGCCCCGTCATTGGATGATTGTCACGCAAAAAACGGTTGGCGATGAAACCAGAGCCATAAAACATTTAGCGCCAAGGACCTGGAATTATCTTCAAAAAAATGCCCAATACCTCGACCGCCGCGCAAGCTCAATCTACAAAAAGCGGCCTCGGTTCTCTATTTTCGGCGTGGGACCTTATACCTTTTCACCATGGAAAGTCGCCATATCGGGTTTCTACAAAAAGCTGGAATTTAAGGCGATCGGCAACATTGCAGGCAAACCTATTGTGCTTGACGACACGTGTTATTTTATTCCTTGCAAAACCGGAGCGGAGGCCGAATACCTGGCTTCGCTACTGAACTCCCGCGTGGCAGATGAATTCTTTCGGGCGTTTGTTTTTTGGGACGCAAAACGTCCTATCACCATGGAACTGCTTCGCCGTTTGGATCTGCGGGCACTTGCGCGCGAACTGGGAACGGAAGACCACTTGACTGGCTATTTTTCCCCACCCATCCCTGCTCAAAAGAATCTCTTTCCCGCTTCAGGCCAAGTCACATTATCCAGCTAACAAACTCGGACTCTTCGGCCTCGATTAGCTCAAAACCTAAAAATTATCTGCTTGCAACTTGCCCGGGATTTGAGTAGTTTTATGGGTCATTTCACCGAACGCCCGGCTGACCGTTTGCAACTCATGGATCACACGCAATGAAAAACAAATTTCGCCGAACGCATCACTGCCGCGAGCTGTCCGAGAAGAATCTGGGACAGGAGGTGGTGCTTTGCGGATGGGTGCATACGCGCCGCGATCACGGCGGCCTGATCTTCATCGACCTGTGGGACAAGCAGGGCATCACGCAGGTGGTGCTCAACCCGCAAATCGACAAGATCGCCCACGAGCAGGCGGAGCAGGTGCGGGGCAACTACGTCATCGCCGTGTCGGGCACGGTGCGCGAGCGGCCGGAGGGCATGGCCAACTTGAAGCTGGGGACGGGGAAAATCGAGGTCTATGCGAACGACATGAAAATTCTCAACACCTCGCGGACCCCGCCCTTCCCCATCTGGGAGGATCAGGATGTCGCCGAGGCGCTCAAACTGCAATACCGTTTTCTGGATTTGCGCGGTGCGGAACTGCAAAGAAACCTGAAACTGCGCTACGAAATCACTCGATCGGTGCGCGACGTCCTGCATCGCAACGGCTTTACCGAAGTCGAAACTCCCATGCTGACGAAAAGCACGCCGGAGGGGGCGCGGGATTACCTGGTGCCCAGCCGCCTGAACCCGCAAAAATTTTACGCCCTGCCGCAATCGCCGCAGTTGTTCAAGCAAATCCTCATGGTGAGCGGCCTGGACCGCTATTTCCAGATCGTCAAATGTTTCCGCGACGAGGACCTGCGCAACGACCGGCAACCGGAATTCACGCAAATCGACATGGAAATGGCGTTCACCGACGAAGAGCAGGTGTTCGCACTGACCGAGGAGATGTTCCAAACCGTTTACAAGGAAACGCGGGGCATCGACATCGAAACGCCGTTTCCCATCCTGCCCTACGCGGACGCCATCAACCGGTTCGGCACCGACAAGCCGGACCTGCGGTTCGGACTGGAACTGGTCGATCTGACCGGCGTGGTGGAAGGCACCGAATTCAAGGTGTTCGCGCAGGTGTTGCAATCCGGCGGGCAGGTGAAAGCCATCAACGTCAAAAACGGCGGCGGCGCCTTGTCCCGCAAAGCCCTCGACGACCTGATCGAGCTGGCGAAAGTTTACGGCGCCAAGGGCATGGCCTGGATCAAAATCAACCCCGACGGGTTGCAGTCGCCGATCGCCAAATTTTTCAAGCAGGAAATGCTCGACAACATGGTTGCCAAAATGGACGGCGAGCCGGGGGACATCATCGTGTTCGTCGCCGACCGGCCGAAAATCGTCGCCGACGCCCTGGCTAACATCCGGCTGGCGCTGGGCCGGCAACTCGGTTTGGTCGACGCAAAAGAAATCCGCATGGCGTGGGTCACCGAGTTTCCGCTGGTGGAATACGACGAGGCCGAAAAGCGCTTCGCCGCCATGCACCATCCGTTCACCGCGCCGCTGGAGGATGACATGGAAAAGTTCGAGAGCGACCCGGGGCGCATCCGCGCCCGCGCCTACGACCTGGTGCTGAACGGCAACGAGGTCGGCGGCGGCAGTATGCGTATCCACCGGCGGGACGTGCAGGAAAAAATGTTTCAGTTGCTGGGCATCGGCGCGGAGGAGGCGCGGGCGAAATTCGGGTTTCTGCTGAACGCCCTGCAATACGGCGCGCCGCCGCATGGCGGCATCGCGCTGGGACTCGACCGCATCGTCATGCTGTTGGCGGAGGCCGACTCCATCCGCGACGTCATCGCCTTTCCCAAAACGCAAAAGGCCGCCTGCCTGATGACCCAGGCCCCCTCCGAGATCGACCCGGCGCAGATGAAAGAACTGAAACTCAAGTTCGACTTGTCGTGAATCAAAAATCAATGAAAGGACTTGTGCGGACATGAGCGATGAAAGCGATTTGGAAAAAGCGCGTCCGGTTTGCCTGAGGGAGCATATTCAATATGCCGCGGGGGCCGTGGTCAGCAAGACGTTGGTTAACCGGAAGACGGGGACGATCACGTTATTCGCGTTCGACGCGGGGCAGGGATTGAGCGAGCATACGGCGCCGTTCGACGCGGTGGTGCAGGTTCTGGAAGGCCAGGCGGAGATAACGATCGACGGCAAGGTTTCGCAAGTTTCCGCCGGCCAGATGATCGTTATGCCCGCCAACGCGCCGCACGCCCTGATGGCGGCGCAACCGTTCAAGATGCTGTTGACGATGATCCGTTCGTAACGGCAAGCCGTCCAGCCGCCGGGCCGGGAAGCGCGTCAAAGGCAGGTGACGCCGGAGCAAACCGTAAGCCGGGTTCTGTTCTCCATCCAGGATGGAGCGGCGGTCATTAATCTGGGCCCGGCGTTGCCGCCGGGCTCAAGCGATCTACCCGAAAGTTTCGGACGAGCAGTCCTCAAACACTTTCCTATTCGATCTTGCTCCGGATAGGGTTTGCCAAGCTACCGCCGTTGCCGGCGGTACTGGTGAGCTCTTACCTCACCTTTTCACC
>JBHHYO010000097.1:0-8897 GCA_046757665.1 Nitrospinales bacterium | reverse complement strand
GCTCTCCTTGTTAACTCATCGTTGTTTTTTCCACCACACAGTCCAGCTTCCCCTTGGCCAGGCGCACTCGCACCGGGTCGCCGGCGCTTACCTGGCCGCTCGACTTGAGCGCCTTGCCCGTAGCCGCATCGGTGCAAATACTGTATCCCCTCTCCAGGATGGCCAGCGGGTTGAGGGCGTTCAGGTTTTTGGCGGTGCCCTCGAACTTTTCCCGCTCGAGCTGGGTCCGGGAAATCATCTGGCGGATCATTTGGTGGCGTAGTGCCGCCTGCCTTTGTTTGAGAAAATCGATATTTCTCGCGGGCGAAACATGGGCCAGTTCGCGGATTTTTTTGTCGAGGCGTTCCGTTCGGAGAATCAGCCACTGGTTCAAAGCCCTCGCCAGTCTTTGGCGCACCTCGTCCAGCCGCTGGAAAGCCGGTTGAACGATTTGCAACGGTTCGCGGAAAAACCGGCGCCCGGCGAGATTTTGCAACTGGTTTCGGCAATCCCTGATCCGCGTTTGCAACAAGGAGACCAGATCGCGGTTCAGGCGTCGCAGGTCATCATTGACATCCTGCAAAACGGGCACGACCAGTTCCGCCGCCGCGGACGGAGTGGGAGCCCGCACGTCGGCAACGAAATCGGCGATGGTGAAATCGACTTCGTGGCCCACCGCGGACACAACGGGAATGCGGGAGGCGTAAATGGCGCGGGCAACGCACTCCTCATTGAAGGCCCACAGGTCTTCGATGGACCCGCCGCCGCGGCCGACAATCAGCGCGTCGATATCCCGAAACCGGTTCATCTCGCCAATGGCGGCGGCGATTTCCTGCGCCGCGCCCGTGCCCTGAACTTTCACGGGGTAAAGCAAAACGGCGGTTTTCGGATTTCGCCGCGTGATCACTTGCACAATATCCCGCACCGCCGCGCCGGTCGGGGAAGTGATGACGCCGACTTTCCAGGGAAACGGCGGCAGGGGCTTTTTCGCCGCCTCGCTGAACAAGCCCTCCTCGGCCAGTTTGGCCTTCAACTGTTCGAAGGCTTTTTGCAAGGCGCCGAGGCCGCGGGGTTCCATTTGATCGACGATGATCTGGTACTCGCCGCGGGCGTTGTAAACCGTAACCTCCCCGTGCAACAACACCTGGTCGCCGTCGCCCGGCTCGAATTTGATGCCGGCGGCGCGGTGCCGAAACATGACACAGCGGATTTGCGCCCTTTCGTCCTTCAACACAAAATAGGCGTGTTTGGAGGCCGCCACCCGGTAATTGGAGATTTCTCCCTCCAGCCAAACCGTATCGAATGCCGCTTCCAGAATCGCCTTGATATCCTCGGTGATTTCGCCGACGGTATAAATGTGAGGACCACTGTCTTCCCGGTCCCGGGGAGAAAACAACGGCGCCGAAGTGTTGGCTGTCATAGGAATGGCTCCCTCAGGCGCAGGAATCAGATGTGCCTGACTCCTGGCGGTTCTGATTTTCAAAAGCCGTCAGAGTGTTGTTCATAAGCATGGCGATCGTCATGGGGCCCACGCCGCCCGGGACGGGGGTGATCCAGGCGGCTTGTTGCGCCACCGGGTCGAAATCCACGTCGCCTTTCAGTTTGCCGTCCACCCGGTTGATACCCACATCGACGACCACGGCCCCCGGCCGCACCATGTCTGCGGTGACGAATCCGGGTTTGCCGATAGCGGCGATCAGAAGATCGGCTGTCCGCGCCATCCGGGGCAGGTCCCTGGTGCGCGAATGGCAGAGAGTCACCGTGGCGTTGCGGCGCAGTAGCAGAAACGCCAGGGGCTTGCCAACAATGTTGCTACGCCCCAGCACGACGGCGTTTTTGCCTTCGATGTCAATTTTGTAATAGTCGAGCAATTCGATCACGCCAACCGGAGTGCAGGGGAACAGCCCGTTATCACCGCGGACAAGCCGTCCGGCATTCAGAGGATGAAAACCGTCCACATCCTTTTCGGGGTCGATGGCTTCCAAAATCCGTTGCGCGTCGATGGACTCCGGCAAGGGCAGTTGCACCAGAATCCCGTTCACCGCCTTGTCCCGGTTCAGGTCCCGGATCAGGTTCAGAAGCTGTGTTTCCCGGGTGGAGCCGGGGAGCCGATGCTCGAATGAGGTGAAGCCGATTTCCCGGCAACGCTTGTTTTTATTGCGTACGTAAACGGCGGATGCCGGGTCGTCCCCCACCAGCACCACGGCCAGGCCCGGAGTCCCGGCGTATTGGGATTTCAGGTCCGCGGCCCGCTGGGCAGTTCGCGCCAAAATTTCGGAAGCAACCTTTTTCCCGTCTATAATCCGCGCCGCCACTCCCGTCACTCGATTTTAAGTTCCTTGATCAACCGCGAAAGATAGGAGCGTTGCACGTCAAGAATTTTGGCGGCCTGGGTGCGATTGCCCGCGGTCGATTTCAAGGTGTTCGAAATATAAGTCTGGCGGAAGGTCTCGTTGGCCTCTTTCAGGCTCTGACCGACACTCACCTCAATGGGAGGTTGGTATGATTCGAACTCAAACGCTTCCCTGGAAATTTCATCGGATTCGGAAAGGATGATGGCCCGCTCCAGAACATTCTCCAGCTCCCGAATATTGCCCGGCCAGGGATAGCCGATGAGAGCTTCCATCGCGCCCTTTTTGAGCTTTTTCGGCACCTTGTTTTCGCGGTTGTGTTTTTTGAAAAAGAAGGCGACGAGATCGGGGATGTCCTGCCGCCGTTCCCGCAGGGGCGGAAGCTTGATATTGATCACATTGATCCGGTAATACAAATCCTTGCGGAACCGCTTTTCGTGCACCAGTTTGTCCAAATCCTGATTGGAGGCGGAGATAATGCGGACGTCAACCTCGATGAGAGAGGTGCCGCCCAGGCGCATGAAGGAACCTTCCTGGAGAACGCGCAACAGTTTGATTTGCATTTCCAGAGGCATCTCGCCGATTTCGTCGAGGAACAGGGTGCCTGTGTCGGCGGCCTCGAAGAGCCCGATTTTCCGGCTTTCGGCGCCGGTGAAAGCGCCCTTCTCATGGCCGAACAGTTCGCGTTCCAGAATGGACCCCGGCAAGGCGCCGCAATTAATGGATATAAACGGTTTATTTTGCCGGGGGCTGTTTTCATGGATGAGATGGGCAAACAGTTCCTTGCCGGTGCCGCTCTCACCCGTCAGCAAAACCGACGCCTTGGAGTCCGCCACTTTTTCCGCCTGGTAAATACACTTTTTAAGCGCCTCGCTTTCGCCGACGATCAGATACCTCTGCATGTATTTTTGTTTCAGGCGGTTAAATTCTTCACCCAGAAGTTTTTTGTTCTTGGCTCCCCGGAAAAACTTGGCCATCAGGGTGGCGAATTTTTCCAAAAGCGCGACATCTTTTTCCATGAAACGGGAGCCGTCTTTTTTGTCCAGAAACTGGACCACTCCCATCACTTTGTTGTCGAGAATCAAAGGGAACGTGGCGATGGCGGCAACTTTCAAATGGATCTGGTCGCTGACCCGGCGCAACCAACGCTCATCGGTTTCCACGTCGTTGGAGATGATGGGTTTGCCGGTTTGGGCTACAATGCCGGCAAGGCCGGTGCCGGCGGGCACTTCAATTTCCTTGAGCTGGCCCCGTTTGCGCCCGGACGCCTGGTAAAACCGCAGGTTTTTGGTTTTCTCGTCCACCAGCAGGAGCGACGAGTGTTTTGCGCCCACGGCTTCCACGGCCGTGTCAATAGTTATGCTCAAAAGCTCGTCGATTTCCATGTCCACCGAATTGAACATGGAAGAAATTTTTCTGAGCGTCTGAATGTTCGGTTGGTTATCCACCAGTTTCATTGGAAACAGCACCCTTCGGCACGGCAGGAAATTCAATTTCCACGCCAGTATACATAAACGGCAGGAATATGAAAAGACCGCCGGTCATTTTGCCCGGTAAAACACCATCTTGAAGGTCACCATCAGGTAGTCGATGCCCTTCATGAAATATTGCCACCAGCGCGTCCCGGTTTTTGAAATGCCATATTCGCGGGAGCCCAGAATGTAGGGGATCTCCGCCACCTTGAACCCGTGTTTCAGCGCCTTGTAGGTCAGGCTGATAAAATACTCGCCGTGATTGCCCTGCAACCCGACCTTTTCCACAACGTCTTTGCGGACGGCGATGAACCCGCTGGTGTAGTCGTGAATCGAAGGATCCAGCAATTTTTGAATCAGCAGATTCAAGGCAACGCTCAGGATGACCAGAACCAGAGAGTCGTCCTCTTTTTCGATGATGACCGTTCCGCCGCCGGGGACATAGCGCGAGCCGATCACGAGGTCATAACCGCCGTCTATTTTGGCGGTCAGCTCGGGGATTTTGGACGGGGGGATGGATAAATCCGCGTCCATCCAGACCAGCACGTCTCCCTCGGCAAGTGCGATGCCGTCGCGGATGGCGGAGGTCAAGCCGTTTTTACCGACCCGCCGCAACACCTTGAGGTTGTCGTATTTTTGTTTCAGCCCTTCGGCGACTTCCCACGTTTTGTCCGGCGAGTCGTCGTCCACCACCACGACCTCCATGGGGCCGGGGACTTCCTGCATGAGCAGGTCAATCAGCTTGGCGATGTTTCCCGACTCGTCGTAGGTGGGCAGAATAACGGAGATCATATTTGGCTCGACGCCATGTCAATCAAGGAATCCTCTCCCAACCTCCCCTTGAACCAGGCGAAAGAGCCCGGCTAGGGCAAGACGGCTTTAAGGGACAAGAACATATTTTTTAAGTTGCGGGTGGAGTCCTCCACTGCCGTGGCTTCGTAGCCGCAGTGGGCGGTGCAGTTCGCGCATTTGGGATTGTTGCGGTGGCCATACTTTTCCCATTCGGTGTTTTCCATCAATTCGCGGAAACTTTGCGCGTAGCCGTCATCCAGAAGGTAACAGGGTTTTTGCCAGCCGAGCACCGAATAGTTGGGATTTCCCCAGGGGGTACAATCGTAATCGCGTTTGCCCCGCAAGAATTCCATATACAGTGGGGAGTGGTTGAAATTCCATCGGCCCCCGGTGTTTTTTTCCAACAGTTTGTCGAAAAACAAATGTGTCTTTTTTCGCCCCATGAAATGATCCTGGTCCGGGGCGTCATGGTATTGGAATCCCGAGGAAACGGTCATGCCGTCCAGTTGCAGGGGCCGCAGGTTGTCAAAAAAGGTCTCCGCCTCCTCAATGCTCACGCCGTCGAAAATTGTGGTGTTGCAGGAAACCCGAAACCCCTTGGCCTTGGCTTCGCGGATGGCGTCCAGGGCGATCTGGTAGGTGCCTGTCTTGTCTACGATGCGGTCATGCTCTTCCTCGTTTCCATCCAGATGAATGGATAGAGTCAGCCGGGGGTCCAGAGGCAGTTTATCCAGATATTTGTGCAGGAGCAGGGCGTTGGTGCACAGGTAAATCAGCCGCCCCTGTTTCAAAAGGCCCTCCACGATCTCGACAATGTCGGGGTGAATCAGGGGTTCGCCACCGGCGATGGAAATTACCGGCGCGTCGCATTCCTCGGCCGCCCGGAAACACTCTTCCGGAGTCAGATGCTTTTTCAGTATTTCCTGGGGTTTCTGGATTTTTCCGCATCCGAGACATTCCAGGTTGCAACGGAACAGCGGTTCCAGCATCATGACCAGCGGATAACGCCGCCGACCGCTCAATTTTTGTTTGAAAATATAGAACCCGACTTTAAGGGCCTGTCGGATGGGAATAGACATGGTAAAATCCCTGGTTAAAGTTTGTCCTCCGCCCGGTGGCGGGCGGATTCTCGTAAAAATAATCTATCGGTTTCAGGGGCCAGGCGAAATTCTCTTGTCGGTTTTCCTTGAAACCCATAAAATTCATGCGAGGAATAGTATAGCATTCCCGATGCCGTCTCTTAAGCAATAAGTTTTCCCGGTCCGCCGGGCTGGTCTGCCAGGGTCCGCCGGGCAGATTCCACAGTCTCCGCAATTCCGCGGATAGCACCAACCTGAATGCCGGGTATTTTGATTTGAAAAAATTTTCCCTCTTACTGTCAGTCGTCGTTCTCACCTTGATAATCGACGGTGTCTTGACCTATGACATTTTTGAATTCAAGATCGACACCTTTTGGGAATGGCTGACCCTGGGACTGATCCTAGTTGTCATCGGCACAATTTACTGGGTGGAGACGGGCAAAAAAAACGACAACTGACGCACCCGCAAGTAAAAAAAATCAACTGGCGCAACAGGAGGCGGTTTCTTCGCAACCGTCCGCCTCGTCGGCGAGCTTTTGCGCCCGTGCCAGCAGGGCATAGGGTTCGACGGGGCCGGGGGCCTGAATCCAAACCCTGCCGTTGCCCCCGTGCGCCGTGTCGATGGCGGCGCCTGCCGGGCTTTCCATGGCCGCGATTTTGAAACGGTATTGCCGCCGGGGCGAAAGGTACTCCAGGGTATCCCCCCGTTCGATCCGGTTCTTGACCTCCACTTCCATCCAGCCCCCGCTTCTCTCGCCCGTCACCACACCGGCGTACACCTGCGGCAAATCGTACTCCTGGCTGGAATCGAATCGCTCGGTCGGCGCGCCGGGGTTGGGGACGAGAAACGCCGACGTGAACCCCCGGTTGGAGGTTGCGTCCAGTTCCGCCAGCAAGGCGGGGTCGAACGCCCGCCCGCCGGCCAGGTCGTCCAACGCTTTCCGGTAGGCGCGGGTCACCCGGCAAAGGTAATAAAGGGATTTGGTCCGGCCCTCGATCTTGAACGACACCACCCCGGCGTCTTGCAATTCCTTGAGATACTCGATGGCGCGCAGGTCCTGGGAATTCATGATATACGTTCCGTGCTCATCTTCCTCGATGGGCATCAGCGTTCCGGGCCGGTTCAGTTCCTCGATATAAAAATTCCCGTCCGCCGCCGGCGAGCCGGATGCGTCCCGCGGCGCCGTTTCCGCCCGGTGGACTTTATACTCCCAGCGACAGCTATTGGTGCAGGTGCCCTGGTTGGCATCGCGGTGATTGAAATAATTCGAAAGCAGACAGCGTCCGGAATAGGCAATGCAAATCGAGCCGTGCACAAAGGACTCCAGCTCGACCCCGGGCACTTTCTCGTGAATTTCCCGAATTTCGGCCAGCGAAAGTTCGCGGGACAGGATAATGCGCCTGACGCCCTGTTCATACCAGAATTGCGCCGACAGCCAGTTGACCGTATTGCTTTGCACCGACAAATGAACGGGCATCCCGGGGAATTCCTTGAGGACGAAACCGATCATTCCCGGGTCCGTCATGATGAATCCGTCCGCGCCCGCGTCCGCGAAGACCGCCAGGGATTTCCGGAACGAATCGATTTTACGGTTTTGCGGCAGGCTGTTGGCGGTAATGTAAATCTTCTTGCCGCGTTGATGGGTGTAGTCCACCGCATCTTTCAAGGTCGATTCCCGGAACGGGTTTTCCTTGGCGCGCAGGGAAAACCGGGGAAGACCGGCATAAACCGCGTCCGCCCCGTAGGCCAGGGCATAACGCAGTTTTTCCGGACTGCCCGCCGGCGACAGAATTTCGATAGCTGGTTTCATGATTTTCGTTTCCTGACGGTTTGGCCAGACAAGCCCAGCCGGTCGGCGACATCTTCATAATCCGGCGCCTGGGCATAAAGTTTTTCGAACTCGCCGCGCGCTTGGCTCTCCCGGCCCAGCGCTTCATAGGCCAGAGCCCGTTCATAACACAGAGCGCGCAGTAATTCCGGGGGCCGGTCCTTTTTGCGGCGCAATACCTCCGTGGCGGTATCCCTAGCGGCCTCCGGAAGACCAAGCTCCCTCAGCGCCCGCACTTTATAGAGGATGAGCGCCGTATGCAAAACCGACTCATTGGCAACACCCTCGGCCAGCTTCACAATCTTTTTCGTAAAATCCTTCGGTTTAGATTCCAGCAAAATCTCTGCCAGCGATAATTTGACTACAATGTCGTCCGGGTTCAAACGCCGGAGCCGTTGCAGACAGTCGATGGCCTCGGCCCACCTTCCATGCCCCTGGTAAACCTCCGCCAGGGCCAGCAGGATGCCGCGGATATCCGGCCCGACATGGGCGGAAACCTCTTCCGTAATAGGAAGGCTCATGGTGGCCGAAATGCCGTACTTGGAAAAATAGCGGTTGAGCCGGGTCTTTTGCTCGGCGGCCATTTGCAGGTATTCGGCGGCTTTTCCGAACCGCCTTTTTTTCAGGGCCAGGAACCCCGCCAGAAAAGCGCCGTCGGCAAGATGAACAGCGGTTTCCAGGTGACGCATAGCTTGCTCTTCCCGGCCCAGCGCCAGTTCCCGGCACCCGTCCACAAACGCCTTTTCGTCCTTCGGGGTCAGGAGGCTCTTGAAAAACCCCAGTTTTAACCGGTCTTTCGGGAGAATGACCGGTTCGGGCGCCTGGGGCGGTGGCCGCGACCGCCTCGCCGGAGCGGGACAGGCGCTCGTATAAAACATCCCGGTTCCGGGAATACCCACCGTACTTCGCCGGCCCCGGGGACCAACAGTAAAGTGAACACCCCGCCTGCCGAATGACAGCGACCCACCGGACTTGCTCAAATTCAACGTCACGCCCGGCGCAACTTTGATCCTGCGAAAAAACCGGAAGCCCATGGCTCTCCCTGATTCCAAACCGACAGTTTAATTGTGTCCGCAAACAAAATCCCATAAAACAAACGGCATCAGGATGCCGGGTCAGATGATCAGGGGATGCCCGGGCGGGCATAAAACGGCAGTTTAGCACAACTTGCCGAGCCGTCGCCCGCTTTTTCCGGGAAAAAATATTTTTTCCCAAAAATCCGCCGGAAAAAAATTTTTCAAAAAACGAGGAACGAACTAGCGTTATGTCCCATGAATAGTTTTATAAACTATCGTTGGTGTGTTAGGCTTCTTTCTACAGAAAGGAGGAAGCCTATGGCCCTAGCAGTCTGTCGGACTTGGAATCACAAAAAAAGTAAATCGCCGGGATTTTATC
>JBHHYO010000096.1:0-8983 GCA_046757665.1 Nitrospinales bacterium | reverse complement strand
ATCGTTCATTAAAGGTATCGGGTGTTTCAAAAATTTCCTTTACCGGTTTTTTTGCCGGCCCAATTAGCCGAGTAACTGCAACACCGATTGCGGGATCAGGTTGGCCTGACTTACCGCGACGGCCGCTGATTGAACCAGAATCTGGTTTCGGGTCAGCAAGGCCACCTCCTGGGCGATATCGGCGTCTCGGATGGCCGATTCCGCGGCTTGCAGGTTTTCCGTCGAAACGGAAAGGTTAGAGATGGCGCGGGTCAGCCGATTCTGCACGGCGCCTATTTTACCTCGGTCCTGAGTTACTATGCTGATAGCCGATTCGATCGAATCCAGGGCGGTCAGCGCGCCGGCGGCTGAGGTTACGCTGAGTACGTCGATTCCCAAAGCGGATGAGGTGATGGCTGTCAAATCGACCTGCTTGTTCAGGTTGATTCGGCTGTCGCTTGTGGAGTCGAGACCGATTTGGATAAAAATCTGGGATGAGGACGAGACGGTCGAGGCTAGGGAGCCGTCGATCAGTGCTTGCCCGTTGAACTCCGAGGTGTTGGAAATGCGGTCGATTTCGCTCCGCAGGGCGCTGAACTCCAATTGAATGGTTTGCCGCTCCGTGGAACCGATGGTGCCCGTTGCGGCTTGCGAGGCCAGTTCCCCCAGTCGGATCAAGATCCCCGACTGTTCATTCAAGGCGCCTTCCACGGTGTTGAGCAGTGAGATGCCATCGTTGGCGTTTCGGGTAGCCTGCCGCAGTACCCGGATATCGGCCCGCAAGGATTCCGAAATGGCGAGCCCCGCCGCATCGTCGGCCGCTCGGTTGATCCGGATGCCGGACGCGATTCGCTCGACGGATTTCGCCAAGCGGTCGTTGTTGATGCCCAAAATTCTTTGGGCGTTTATTGACGCGATATTGTTGAAGATTCGGACTGGCATTTTAATTCCTCCTTGATTTTGGGATTTTCAACTCATTATGTTTTGCCATCCAAGCAAAACATGAACCAGGGATTTTGAGCCTTTTCGAGTGCCTCCTTTTTCAAAGTAAGCGCCAACCAGGGAAACAGGCGCTTCACGGGATATTTTATTTACCAGGATTCAGAGAACCAACGCTTGAGCGCCGGTTTTTCTTTGCGTATTTTCAATCTGGAATTTCTATCGGAGATTTTTTCGGATAACTTTAGGAAGGATTTTTGACCTCAGCGGCCAAGGGGTGGCCGAACCACGGTTCAAATTATCGGGGGACTTTATTTTATTTGCAGTTAAGAAGATAGCCTGGTTTTTTCGAGGCCTCTTCAAAAGTCAATAATTAGCCTAACAACTGCAAAATGGACTGCGGGCTCAGGTTGGCTTGTCCCAATACCGAGGTGGATGCCGACACCAGAATCTGGTTCCGGGTCAACAGGGCGATTTCCTGGGCGATGTCGGCGTCGCGGATGGCCGATTCGGCAGTTTGCAGGTTTTCCGCGGAAACGGAAAGATTGGAGATGGCCCGCACCAGCCGGTTCTGCACGGCGCCTATTTTCCCCCGGTTCCGGGTGACGGTGTCGATGGCCGAATTGATTGTATCCAAAGCGGTCAGCGCGGCATCTGCGGTTGAAACGGCGACAGTGTCGATGGCCAGGGCGGATGCGGTAATGGCGTTCAGGTCGACTTCCTTGTTCAGGTTGATCCGGCTGTTGCTTGAGGAGTCGAGACCGATTTGAATCAAAGTTTGAGTTGAGGCGCTAACGGTCGAGGCCAGGGCGCCATTGAGCAGTTTCTGACCATTGAATTCCGTCGTGTTGGAAATCCGGTCGATTTCGTTGCGGAGGGAGCTGAACTCCAGTTGAATGGTCTGCCGCTCGGTGGATCCCACCGTTCCGGTTGAGGCCTGGGAGGCCAGTTCCCTCAGCCGGATCAGGATACTGGATTGTTCATTCAGCGACCCTTCCGCGGTATTGATCAGCGAAACCCCGTCGTTGGCGTTACGGATGGACTGGCGCAGAACCCGGATGTCGGACCGCAAGGATTCCGAAATGGCGAGTCCCGCCGCATCGTCGGCTCCCCGGTTGATGCGGAGACCGGAAGCGATGCGCTCCACCGACTGCGCCAAACGGTCGTTGTTGATACCCAGGAGCCGTTGCGCGTTAATTGAAGATATATTGTTGAAGATTCGTACCGCCATGGTCTTAATTCTCCGTTAAGAGTTGGACTGAGCTTGGGGATTCTTCCTTGAACTTTAAAATGATCCGGAAAATATGTCCGGGCGATCCCGGGCTTAACAGTGTTATCGGAAGAGATGTTGAAAACTTTAGTTTGGTCGGAGAATTCTTTTTTATTTTTCGAGGCGCCAGTTTTTTTGTTTGACGTTGGCGTTCAGGCGGGCAGTTTCGGGATGGGTGTCCAGGTAGGGGATCACCTGCTCCAGATCGATTACGGGCCGGTCGGGGTCAAAAAACAAATCGTATAGTGTTTCCATGAGAAGGAAATCTTCTTCCGTATCGACGGTCAGACGGTAGGTCTTGCCGATCAGGTATTGCGGGGCGGGAGCATGGCCGATGCGGAATTGGTCGCCATGGTCGGTGATATAGGAGGTCACATGTTCCCGATAGCGCATGGCCTCGGTTTTTTTGGCGATGTGTTTTAAAACGTCCAGACGCGCGATCTCCGCTTCGGTTCCGCGGGGTATGGGGTCGGAGGTGATCGTATAATCGGGCAGGTTGTCGCGGTGGTGTTTTACCAGGGCGCTGACGACGTTCGGGTCGATGAGGGGATTGTCGGAACAAATTCTCAGGATATGCGCCGCGTCCACGGCATCTCCCGCCATGATGAACCGTTGCAAGACATCTTCTTCCGGTCCTTTAACGGTTTCGATTCCCAGCCGCCGTGCCAGGCTGACCAGGGGTTCCTCGGCAGGGGAGTCGGGAACGGCCATGACAATTTGGTCAATGCCGCTTGCCGCTTGCAGTCTTTGAATAATATGCTGAACCAGGGGCAAGCCCGCCAACGGGCGCAGGGTTTTCGCAGGCAGTCGCGTAGAGCCTGTTCTGGCCTGAATGATGGCGGCGAGCTTTGTGTTCATATTATCCCTGGCGGCTGTGTTTGGTTTGGGTCACTTTGTGAGTTGCCTGACTTTGCAATACGACAGATAGAGCGCAAAGATATTCGAACCGATGGCGGTGGCCCAGAGGAACCATTCCACTTTCCCGGCCAGCGCCGTCAGCAGAAGGAAATAGGTGAAATCCCGATTGGCCAGTTTATCCGCCAGGTTGTTGGCCGCCGGTTTGGCGCTTGCGGTGGCGTCGGCCTTGCTTTCAATGACGGCCGCGCCCATAAGGAGAAAGGAGACCAGGCTCCCCAGGGCGGCCAACACGCCGAGGTATCGGTAGAGAGTTCGACCCGTGGAATCATACAGCCCCATGCCGATCGAAAAAAACAGGATGACGTGGACGATATTATCGCAAATGATGTCCAGCTTTCCGCCGATTTTGGTTTCCATGAACTTGAGGCGGGCGATTTCTCCATCCACGCCGTCAACCCAGATGGCCAGTAGCAGTAATCCGCCGCCGGCTAAACCCATGGAGTAATCCAGATGAAAAAAACACCAGGCGGACCCCAGCCCGAGAACAAAACTCAGTAAAGTGATCTGATTTGGAGTGAACGGCGTGTTGATCAAAAACCGGGTCATCAACCGGGAAACGGGACGGGAAAACAGCCGGGTCAGAAAGCTGTCATTGCTCAACCCGCCGCCGGTTTGCATCAGCCGTTCGTGCTGGACGGGGAAATCCTCCGCACGTAAAACCTTGTGATTCTCCGCACCGGGCAGATAGGACAGGATACGGCCTTCGGTGTTTGCTCCACCGGGCTCGGCAGAGGACCGGGCTTGTTCCAGGCGGGAGGAATTGAAATCGTCAATTTGCAGTAACAGGGAGTTCAGGGTTGCGGCGTTGATCGGTGCGTTTTCCTCATTCATGCCGGATGCCATCGCGGCGGCGATTTCGGTTTTGTGGTGCAACGCGGAGCCTTCCAGAACAAGGATAGGATTGGCGTCGATTTGCTCGGCCAGTTGCCGGGGGGTTGCGACCCACTGCACCGGCAACCGCACTCTGGAATCGTTGGCGACGCGGCGGCGAAGTTCCGCGTCGATTTCACCGTTGTTGCGTATGTAGAGAATCAGCCGCTCCGCTCCGCCGCGCTGAATGTTCAGAATGTTTCTTAATAAGAAAGGCACTCCGGCAATGGGTTTGCAATACCAGTCGGTGGTTTTCCAGGGAGCGGGGGGAGGGGCAAGGAGCAACACCGCCTGAAATTTCCCGCTCTTCGGCCCCGCGGGTCGGTGATTCATGGTCATGGGCATTTTGTCCGGTGCATGACGCTAATTTCGGGAACAGGTAAAACGGGTGACAAGAAGGAACGAGGCAGTCAATTCTAATTATAAAACCAGACGGGCCAGCTTCATCATTTCGGGAATCAGTTTCGGACGAGCCAGCCGGGCGTCGTACGGCGCCAGCCGGCGTTTGTTCTCCCGCAAGCAAAGGACGATGAAGTCCCTGGGTGAAAGCGAGGATTTTTCATGCTTTCTGGCTTGAATAGTAAATGACGAGCCTCCCAGGTTTTTCAGATTCTTGAGCCGGTCCATGCCGGCGCAGAAATACGCCCACAAGGTCCACAAATAATGGACGGGCTGAAGAAGCAGGGCTCTGCTGTACCGTTGATAAAGAATCCAGTTCTGGATAAACAGGATATGCCGGGCTTCTTCCTGAACGATCGGCTCCATCACCGCGATCAACTCCCGCGGATAGTCCCTGGAATTTTTTGAAATTTCCAGGAACCCGAAGGCGAAGAAGGAATCGATACATTCCCCGGCGCCGGTGCGCAGAAAACCCCATTCCAGATCGTCCGGCAGGGGGTTGTCCGGTTTCTCCTCATGCGGGATGTCGTAGCGCTTAAGAAAGTACCGGAGGAGGTTGGCGTGGCGTTCTTCTTCGCGTGCCTGCAACTCCAGCGCCTCGCGGAGCAACGGGTCGGTCTCCGTTTCGGCGTAGGCCTGGAATTTTACGAAAACCTGGCTTTCGGTATGTACGGCATGGTCCCAGATGGGGAAGGAGAGCAATTTTTTCACCGTCTCCTCGCTTAAATCGGGCCAGGAGAGGTCTTCCGGGCGAAAGGATTTGTGGGTGTCGATAAAGACTCGGCAAAAAAGTTCCTTATGTTCCTGGGTTCCGTAAAACATGAATTGGCCGGTTCGGTATGGATTGGTTGTAGAGATTTTTCCTAGGTTATTGGGGCAAGTTATTATTTCATAGAAGATTTTTTATGTCCAAAATATTTTCTTTTCGCGTGGGCGCGGGTTGCTTTAGCCTGATTTTTTCTTCTATAATACCCCCGTTTCTCCAGGTTGGCTTTTTCAGATTCACACGCTTCTTAAGCCCTCCTTTTTTCGTCATGCGTCGGCATGATTCCAGTCCCTTGGGACCCATTGTTGTTAGGAGACGATTGTACTGTGAACAAAATTAAAATCGCCATTGTGGGGGTCGGCAATTGCGCCAGCTCCTTGATTCAGGGACTCCATTATTACCAAGGGGACAACCTGGGAAATGCCATCGGCCTGATGCATTGCGAGATCGGAGAGTACCGGCCGGAGGATATCGAGGTTGTGGCGGCGTTCGATATTGACAAGCGGAAGGTGGGGGTTGAGTTAAACGAGGCTATCTTCGCCAAGCCCAATTGCACGACGGTTTTCTGTGCCGACCTGCCTCCTTCCGGAGTGACCGTCAGTATGGGCAAGGTTCTGGATGGCCTGGCCTGTCACATGATGGACTATGATGCCGAATCGACGTTTCTTCCGTCCGATGCGCCGCAACCGAGCCAGGAGGACATCGTTGCCATTCTCAAGCAAACCGGCGCGGAAATTCTGGTGAATTATCTTCCCGTCGGTTCGGAGCAGGCCGTGCGGTTTTATGCCGAATGCGCGTTGCAGGCGGCCGTCGGATTCATCAACAACATGCCGGTGTTTATCGCCAGCGACCCGGAATGGGCCAAGCGGTTTGAGGAGAAAAATCTTCCCCTGATCGGCGATGACATCAAATCCCAGGTGGGGGCGACCATTACCCACCGCACCCTGGTGGATTTGTTTAAAAAACGCGGCGTCAAACTGGAGCGCACGTACCAGCTCAATACCGGCGGCAACACCGACTTCCTCAACATGCTCGACCGCGGCCGCCTGGCGTCGAAGAAAAAGTCGAAAACCGAATCCGTACAGTCCGTCACCGCCAAGCGTTTGGTCGATAAAAATATTCATGTTGGCCCCAGCGATTACGTGCCGTGGCAGAATGACAATAAAGTCTGTTTCATTCGCATGGAAGGCAAACTGTTCGGCAATGTCCCCATGCACCTGGAGATGCGGCTTTCCGTGGAGGATTCCCCGAACTCCGCCGGAGTGGCCATAGATGCCATTCGGTGCGCCAAGCTGGCCCTGGACCGGAAGCGCGGCGGAATCTTGTACGCGCCCTCGGCTTATTTCTGCAAACACCCGCCCCGCCAGTTCACGGATGACGAGGCTTTTCACATGATGGAGCGTTTTATAGCCGACGAAGGATGCCCATGAATACAAAATGTCTGATCATCGCCGCCGGGAAGGGGCGGCGGCTACAAATGAGAGGCGACAGCAAGCCCCTGGTTTCCATTTTTGGGATGCCCTTGATCGAGCGCGTCATTCGTGCCGCGCACGATGCGGGGGGCAGCGACTTTTATGTGGTGACCGGATACCTGGAAGGCAAGGTTCGGGAGTTCCTCGACCTGTTGAACGAACAACTGGAGATCCCCATCACCACGATTTTCAACGAAGACTGGGAAAAAGAAAACGGTTTGTCGGTCCTTAAGGGACGGCAACATTTGAACGAATCCTTTTTACTGCTGATGGCGGACCATATTTTCGATCCGTCCATTGCCCGCAAGTTGATCGCGTCTCCATTAAATGATGGCGAGATCGCCCTTGGAGTGGATACGAATCTTAAAAACCCGCTGGTCAACCTGGATGATGTGACCAAGGTCGCAAGGAAAAACGGCAAGATTTGCGACATCGGCAAGACCCTGGAAAATTTCGATGGTTTTGACACGGGGATATTCCATTGTACGCCCGCCATTTTTTCCGCAATCGAGCGCTCCAGCGAACGCGGCGATACCAGCCTGTCTGGTGGAGTGCGCATCCTGGCCGAGGAAAACCGGGTCAACGCGGTCGATGTTGGCGGTCATTACTGGGTGGACGTTGACGACCCGGAGGCTCTCCGCTGGGCGGAAAATGTGTTGCTGAACCACCTGCCCGGCTAACCCGGCGCGTAGGGTTCAATAATGGTCCCGGTTTATTTCTTGACTCGTTCCAGGTATTCCCCGGAGGTGGTGGATACGCGCACCACCTCGCCCACGTCAATAAACTGGGGAACATTGACGACGTATCCGGTTTCCAGGGTGGCGGGTTTGGGGGAGCCGGAAACCGTCGCGCCTTTCAATCGAGGCTCGGTTTCGACCACCTTGAGTTCAACCGCCTCCGGCATCTCGATGCCGATGGGTTTGTTCTCGTAAAACTCCACCTGCACCTTGTGGTTGGGAAGGAGAAAGGGTTTCACCGGTCGGACTAAATCTTCTTCGAGAAAAATCTGCTCATAGGTTTCGTTGTTCATGAAGCAGTATCCGGAGGGGTCGTTGTACAGGTATTCCATCTCCGCCTGTTCCAGGGCGGCGCGTTCCACCTGCCCGTCGGCGCGGAACTTGACCTCGGTCTGGATGCCGTCCTTCAGGCGGCGGAGCTTGACCTGCATGAACGCCCTCTTGTTGCCCGGCGTCCTGTGCTCGGCGCTCAGCACCCGGTAAAGCTCATTGTTGTACTTGATAACGTAACCGGCACGAATGCCGTTGCCGTTTATATAAGCCGCCATGAATCCTTCTTTGTTTGGGTGAACTCGCGGGATTTGGTTTGGGTTGTGATTATAAACACCGACAAACAATTTTCAAGTAAAATAACGGCAAGGCGGAAAGACCAGGCAACCCGCATCACAAAAACACTCCATGATGAAAAACGCCGCCAGACAGGCCCGGCGTGCCGGTGCGCCGGAACCCTCCTGCCCTCTCTGCCGCGCCGAAACGGTTTTTTTTCTGCGCCGGGACCGGCGGGAATACCGGCAATGCCCCGATTGCCGTTTGATCTTTGTCCCACCACGGTTTTTCCTGCCCCGCGACAAGGAAATCGAACGCTACCTCCAGCATGAAAACAGCCTGGAAAACCCGGGGTATGTAAAAATGTTCCAGGATAAAATCGAAATCGTCAAGAGCGTTTGTCCGGATGTCCGCAAGACGCTGGATTACGGTTGCGGATATGAACCGGTTCTTCAAACCCTCCTGTCCCGGGCGGGATACGAGGCGGAAGGATATGACGTCCATTTCTTTCCGGGCGACGATTTGAAACCGGGTTACGATTTGATCATTTCCACCGAGACATTCGAACATTTCAAGGAACCCGGACGGGAAATCAACCGCATCGTTTCCTTGTTGTCTCCACGGGGGTTTCTGGCGGTCATGACGCGGTTTTATCCCGAAGAAGGCGGCCGTGTCTCCCGGGAAAGTTTCCAAAACTGGTATTATCAGAGAGACCCCACCCACGTGGCGTTTTATTCGCCGGGAACGTTTGCCTGGGTGGCGAAAGACCGGGGGTTGAAAATCGTTTTCGACAACCGCAAGGATTTCGTCATTCTGCGGCGCGCCGCCGATGAGAATTCTTTCTTTTGAAAACAAAATTTCTTAAAATGGCTTTGAATTAGCAGGTAACATGAAAAAATCGGATTGAGGCGATTTCCTTTAATGTCATGCTGAGCCCGTCGAAGCATGACAGTTATCGAAAAGAGGTTGTCACCTTTCGACAAGCTCAAGGTGACAACCTTTATGTCCTTCAAAAGATTTTTTCAGCACCCATGCTAGTACTTAGTTGCATAAATAGAAGTATTTACATATAATATCCTCCAAGAGC
>JBHHYO010000095.1:0-8999 GCA_046757665.1 Nitrospinales bacterium | reverse complement strand
GTAGGAATTTGTGATCCAGCCGGAACGAGGGCGCAAAGTCGGGGGGGGGGGGGGTAGCCTATCCATCCTCGACAAGCAGACACTTCGACGGGCTCAGTGTGACACCTCCCCCTCATGCCTTGCCAACCCGTCGCGTTGAAAGGGGTTGCGCGGGCGCGTACCTGCATTTGGCGCTATATGTAAGGGATAAAAAACGGAGACGGGAGGCGGGAGACCGGAAAAATTGGGAACCGCAAAGGCGCGAAGGGCGCAAAGAAAAGAAAAAATCTAACCACCAATGTACACAGATGGACACGGAAAAACCCCATTTGAAATTTGCTCTCCTTCTGGAAGGGGGCTGGGGGGATTTTTCTTTGCGTTCTTGGCGGCTTTGCGGTGATTTCGGTATGATAAATTTTAATCTTCAAATGGCGGGGTTCGACATGCCAAAACTAGTTTTTGCAAGTCGTTTAAAATCATGTGGATATAAGACAAAACGCGATCCGGTTTTTGGGGCGTTTTGCCGCGAAATTCGTTGATTTTTTACCTGACCGGAAACCGGAGAAACGGTTTGTGGCGCAAGGGGTTGCCGGGTTTACGGCCTGACGTTTTGACTATTTCGTTCCTCGTTTTTTCAAAAAATTTTTTTCCGGCCCAAGGCCGGGGTGAAATGGGCTGACCCATTTCAGACGGTCAACCGGCGTCATGCGCAATCGAGCAGGCGAATGACCACGACAGGTGCGGGCGGCTCAGTCAGGTCATGGTTCGACAGAGCCTGTCCTGAGCTTGTCGAAGGAGGCTCACCATGACAAGAAATTCGACCGGTTGGTCAGGGCTGTTGTTTGCGGGCCACGATGAGGTAGCGGGTGGAGGGGCAGGTGTCCGCCTGGTCGCCGATGGGGTCGAGGGTGACGGCGTCATAAACGTCCACCGGCCCCTTGAACGCGGAACGAAACGCCCGGCGCAGTCGCCAGAGCGGCGGCATGAACCGCAGGTGCTTGCCCTCGTGGGTGATGACCAGCCTGCCCGTGCGGCGGCTGACGTTGATGATCTCGCTTTGCTGGTAGGTGCGGTTGCCTTGCTCGACCAGCGCCGGGTTGCGCAGGGAGATGACCTTGCCGCTTTGCGACCGCAGGACGTGCGGGTACCACCGGATGTGGTCCGGCGTGATGAAGTCGCCGATGAAATAGCCGCCGGGTTTGGTGACGCGCGCCGTCGCCTCGACGGCTTGCTCCATGTCCTCGGCCTTCATGTATTGAAAAACGTTCAGCCCGCAGTAGGTGATGTCCCATTCCGGCTCGGACGATTTGCGGGACAGAATGTTGTCCACCTGGGCGGGGATGCGGCGTTTCGCCACTTTGACCATGGCTTCCGACACGTCGATGCCCAGCAGGCGGTCCCGGCGCACGCCGAGCCGTTCGATGAGGAAGTCCTCGGCCAGGCCCGTGCCGCAACCGATGGACAATAATTTGAGGCGGGACATCGGCCAGCGGTATTTTTCGGCGGCGAAGCGCAGGTACGAGGCCATGAACTCGCGCAGGCAGGGAAGCCCGACGACGTCGTCGTAAAGTTCGGCGTAGGTGAAGAAGGGGTCGGCGTCGTGCTCGGCGAACAGGATGTCTTTTTCCAGTTTGGCGGCGGCGGTCAGTTCCTCGCGCAACAGTTTCCAGTAACCCAGCTCCTCCATGTGGCCGCTGTCGTCATTGACGTATTTCAGCAAGTCCTCCTCGAACCACGGCCAGCGGTTTTCGTCGAACAGGTCGTCGATGAGGCGGCTTTCGCGGAGCGCCAGGCGCTGTGTCGGCGGGGCATGGGTTTTCATTTTTTTGAGGCGGTTGAGCAGTTCCACCGTGTGCCGTAGCCAGGTCAGGTAGTCGGGGATCGGGCCGGGCTCGCGCCGGGTGATCTGGTCTTCCGGCAGGGCGAAAAACACGCCGCCGTTGGTGCGTTGCACGCGGTTTTCGTGCAAATCGAAAACGCGCGCGTCGGCGGTGATGCCACTGCTCCGGTCATACGCGCCGTACAAGTGAAAGGTGACGAAGTTCAAGCCGGTGTTGTTGCCCATCTGATGGACGATCTCGTGGCCGACGGCCAGCACCTGCCCCGGTTTGACGCTGGAGCGGGAAAGGGTCTTGATCTCTCCGTCCTGGACGAGGAACACGGCGTGTTCGGCGGGGCCGAAGATTTGCACCGCGCCCCATTGCGTGTGGCCGTGGTCGTGGATGGCGGAGAAATCGCCCGGCAACCACGCCATGGCCATCATCTCGAAAAAACCGCCGTCGTAAATCAGCCGACGGCCGTAACTGTCGGCGGGGGGGTGGTCGAAATCCACCCAGGGCGCCAGGTCCTCCGGCCGCAACTCCGCCTCCAGCAGTAATTGCCGGGCGCGGCGCGGCGTCATGTGGCGCTCCGTCTCGATGCGGTCGGCGAGGCTTTTCAGGGCGGCGGGCAATTGGCTTTTGGCGGCGGCTACCGCGGTCTGTCCCATGGGTCGTGTCGGTCCGCTATGATGAGGTGGAAAGAAAAGGGGTGGCGAAAAAACCGGCGCACCGGATACGATGGGGCCGGCCCCGTTGAGTGGAAGACCGGATTCGGTCTGTCTTTTATTTTAACCCGGAAAAGGCCCCGGTAAACGAAAAAATTCGTCTTTTGGGCCACTGGTTTTCAAGGAGAGCGTTTAGCGGCAGTTGCCGGCGACCGTCTCTGTTCGCTACCGTTTCGCCAGGGAATGCTCCACGACCTGGCGGATGAACTTTTGATATGGGATGCCTTGCCGCTTGGCCTCCCTGCGGACGGCATCCAGCAATTTTTCCGGGAAGCGGATGTTCACCTTTTTTGTTTTCGGCTGAAATTCAAAGGAAACCTTTTGGAAATTTTTCAGCTCCATGTAATCGGTGAGGTCTTTTTCCAGGAACTCTTCCGCTTTCTTGTAGCTTTTAAGTTTCGGAACTTTCTTGTTCATGTTTCTTCGCCTCTTTTTTGTGTATATAACGAGCGCTGATGGGACGGATTAACAAGCCTCCGGCGTTTTGTCGAAGGCTGAACACTACAAATATGGGCCGTCCTTTTTGGGATCGCCCAGCCGCCAGGTATCTTGCTTCCTTTTTGGAATGCTCAAAATCTGGAGCAATGTATAAAGATTGTCCTGTTTGAAAAAGTCTTCTATTTCTAGCAGGTAACATGAAAAAAGGGGTCAGTCCATGTTTCCGGCATTTATTTCGATTGCCCGCATCCCAATCAAACCCCAGCGCTTTTACCTTAATCATGCTATAATGATAGGCGTTTGTCCATACATTTGTCAACCGATAGACCGCAAAAAGGAAGGGAGTGCGGCGAAACCCGCACCCCCTTGCAAACCAAAGTGGAGCTGGGGGGAGTCGAACCCCCGACCTCTTGAGTGCGATTCAAGCGCGCTCCCAACTGCGCCACAGCCCCTTTGGCAAACTGTTTCCCGGTTATGCTAGCATGGACACGCGGCTTTTTCAGCAGGAAATATCGGCGGCCCGGCCCGATTTTCGCTTTATTCGACAAGGGATTTGTGTTAAATTTCCGCATCCTCCGATATCTTCCTCCGCTTGCGGGCGGGGCGATGTGCCGGATCGTGGTTGTTTGGCATGGAGCGCGCTCCTCCCGCGTAACAAACCCCCTGCACTCAAACAGAAATGGTTGACCGTAACAGTCCAGATTGGCGTATTGTGATCACCGGCGTCGGCTTGACGGCTCCCAACGGCAACAGCCTGGACGAGTTCCGCGGCAATTTGCTGGCGGGGCAATCGGGCATCACCCGGTTCGAGACGCGCTACATGGGCGAGGTGCCGGCGGGGGTTTGCGATTTTGACGAACTGCGCTACCAGAAAAGGAAAGCCATCCGCCGCGGCACCCGCGCCGGGTCCGTGGCGATTTACTGCGCCCGCGAGGCCATCGGCGATTCGGAAATCGATTGGGCGGCCTGCGACAAGTCGCGCATCGGCGTTTACGCCGGGGTGACCGAGCACGGCAACGTCGAAACCGAAAACGAAGTTTACAATATCAGCCAGTACGATTACGACGTGCGTTACTGGTCGCACCATCACAACCCGCGGACGGTGGCCAACAATCCCGCCGGCGAGGTTACCCTGAACATGGGAATCACCGGCCCGCATTACTGCATCGGCGCGGCCTGCGCGGCGGGCAACCTGGGGATCGTCCAGGGTTGCCAGATGTTGCGCCTCGGAGAGGTGGACCTGGCGTTGGCGGGCGGCGTTTCGGAGAGCATTCATACTTTCGGAATTTTCGCCAGCTTCAAGGCCGAGGGCGCCCTGGCCACGCACGCGGACCCGGCAAAAGCCAGCCGGCCCTTCGACAAAAACCGCAACGGCATCGTCTGTTCCGAGGGCGGTTGCCTGTTCACCCTGGAACGGCTGACGGACGCGCGCCGCCGCGGCGCGAAAATCTATGCCGAGGTCACCGGCTACGGCGTCAACTCCGACGCCACCGATTTTGTTTTGCCGGACGCCACCCGGCAGGCGGAGTGCATCCGTCTGGCGCTGAAGAACGCCGGGCTGGCTCCGGGCGACATTGACATTCTCAACACCCACGCCACCGCCACCCCCATGGGCGACGTTCAGGAATGTATCGCCATGCGCGACGTCTTCGGCGGCGAGGACAACGTATGGATCAACAACACCAAGAGTTACATCGGCCACACGATGGGCGCCGCCGGCGCCCTCGAACTGGCCGGGAACCTGCCGGCGTTCGACGACTTGACCGTCCACCCCACCATCAACATCGACGAGGTGGACCCGCAATGCGAACTGCCAAACCTCGTCGTCCGCCGGCCGAAAAAAATCGACCGCGTCGAGCATATCCTGAACAACTCTTTCGGCATGTTCGGCATCAATTCGGTGGTGATCGTCAGCCGACCGCGAAATTAGTATTGAAATCCCCGGGGCAATTCCATAAAATCAATCTACAGGAGTGATCTAATGAGCAGAGACGAAGTTCGAGCAGCCATAATGGGCATCCTTGCCGATATCGCCCCCGACGAGGATTTCAGCGCCGTTGACGACGGGAAAAACCTGCGGGAACAATTTGACCTGGACTCCATGGATTTCCTCGATATCGTGATGGAATTACGGAAACGGTACAACGTCGAAGTTCCGGAAAAGGATTACGATGAACTGGCGACCCTGAGCAGTTGCGTGAACTATTTGCAACCACTTTTAACCGCCGCCCGCGCCTAGGGCAGGCGGTTCGCGTTTGTCGGGCATTCTCACGCGGGCGCGAATTCCCTCCCCCTCTTTGTGTCTGGATTGGCCTAACCCCGGGGAACCCCCCGTCTCTTGTTTAACCGTAACGGCGGTCGCCCATGGCATATGACGTCCTTGTGATAGGCGCCGGTTTGTCCGGCCTGGCCGCCGGCATCCGGCTGGCGCTCTTCGAGAAAAAAGTCTGCATCGTCGAACGGCATGTGGAGGTCGGCGGGCTGAATTCGTTTTACCGGCGCAAGGCGCGTTGCTTCGATGTCGGCCTGCACGCCATGACCAACTACACGCCGCGGGGTGTGCGCTCCTCTCCGCTGGGGAAACTCCTCAAGCAACTCCGCCTCCGCCACGAGGACCTGCGACTTTGCCGGCAACACATGTCGGAAATCCGTTTTCCCGGCAAATCCCTGCGCTTCACCAACGATTTTGAATTTTTCCGGCAGGAGGTGGCCGAACAGTTTCCGCGCCAGATGGACGGATTCGCAAAGCTCACCGGTCTCATCCGGGGCTACGACGACCTGGCGCTGGAGGGCGACTGTCAACTTTCCGCCCGCCAGATACTGCGGGAACATTTGACCGACCCGCTATTGATCGAAATGTTGCTTTGCCCTCTCATGTTTTATGGTAGCGCCCGGGAGGACGACATGGATTTCACCCAGTTCGTCATTCTGTTCAAGAGCATCTTCATGGAAGGCTTCGCCAGACCTTGGGGAGGCATGAGCCGCATCCTCGACCTGCTGGCGGAAAAATACAAAACCCTCGGCGGCGAACTGCGGATGGGAGCCGGGGTACGCACCCTCAACATTGCCGATGGCAGAGTGGACTCCGTGACCTTGGAAAACGGCGAATCGCTCGCCGCGGAAACCGTGATCTCGTCCATGGGCCACGTCGAAACCATGCGCGTCTGCCGCCCCTCCGTGGTGGCGGAGGAAACGCTGGAAACGGGCAAACTGTCTTTTGTCGAATCGCAGTTTGTCCTCGACCGCCAGCCGCAGGAGCTGGGTTACGATAAAAGCATCGTGTTTTTCAGCACACAGCCGGCCTTCACCTACCGCGTGCCGGGGCAGTTGACCGACCCCTCCTCCGGCGTGGTGTGTTGCGGCAATAACTTCGACTATCCCGAGCCGTTGCCCGAAGGGCTGATCCGGTTCACCTCGCTGGCCAACTATGCCCTGTGGGATCGCCTGCCGCGGCGCGAGTACATCGCCGCCAAAAAAGAATGGCTACAACAGGCCTACGACTCGGTGTTCACGATGTTGCCCGATTTCCGCGAGCATGTGGTTTTTTCCGACACATTCACGCCGAAAACGATTTTCAAATACACCGGCCACCTGAACGGCGCGGTTTACGGCTCGCCGCGAAAACTGAAAAACGGCAAAACCCCGGTGCGCAATCTGTTTCTTTGTGGCACCGACCAGGGGTTTTTGGGTATTATTGGAGCCACTCTGAGCGGCATCACCATCGCCAATCTTTACGGATTGAAAAAAACCGGCGGATGAAAATGCAATCGTCAACTATAGCAAAACGAAACTGGCTGAAAAACATTCGCACGAAATACGACAGCATCGTCATCGGTAGCGGGCTGGCGGGCATGACCGCCGCCAACATGCTGGCGCGGGCGGGCCACAGCGTACTGCTTCTCGAACAGCACTACAATTTCGGCGGGCTGGCCACCTGGTTCAAGCGCAAGGGCGGGCATATCCTCGACATTTCCCTGCACGGCTTCCCCGCCGGGATGATCAAGACCTGCCGCAAATACTGGAACCGGGAAATCGCCGACTCCATCATCCGGCTCAAGAGCATCCGCTTCGACAACCCGCAGTTTTCCCTGACGACCAGCTTTGACAAGACAGACTTCACGCGCATCCTGCGCGAACGGTTCGGCGTGCTCCAGGAGGCAATCGACGAGTTTTTCCGCACCGCGCGCAGTATGAATTTTTATGACGACCTCACCCTGACCACGCGGGAGCTGTTTGAGAAATTTTTTCCCGGCCGGTCGGACGTTCACCGGTTCCTCATGGAACCCATCACCTACGCCAACGGCTCCACCCTGGACGATCCCGCCATCACTTACGGAATCGTGTTTTCCAATTTCATGGACAAGGGGGTGTACACCTTCCGGGGCGGCACCGACGTGCTGATCCGCAAAATGAAAAATGAGCTTCTGAAAAACGGCGTCGATATCCGCAACCATTGCCTGGTGGAAAAAATCCTCATCGACAACAAAACCGTCAAGGGTGTGCGCGTCAACGGCCAAGTGGTGAAAAGCGATTCCGTGTTGTCCAACTCCAATCTGCTGGCGACCATCAACACGCTTGCCGGGACGGAGAATTTCTCTCCCGAATTTATCGAGGAAGTCCGCAAGGTCCGCCTGAACAACAGCAGTTGCCAAGTGTACCTTGGCATCCGCAAAGGCGAAACCATCGACTACGTGGGCGATTTGCTGTTCACCTCGGTGGCGGGCGAGTTCGACGCCAAGGCCATTTGCGGCAAAAACGTCACCAGCCGGACCTTCTCATTTTATTACCCGGAAATCCGGCCCGGCAGTAACCGCTATTCGATCGTTTCCTCCACCAACGCCAATTACGAGGACTGGGCCTCGCTGAGCGAGACCGAGTACCGCGCGGCCAAGGACCATTTGATCGAAACGACTCTGGACATCCTGGAAAAATACGTCCCCGGCGTTCGCAAAAAAGTGGACTACCGGGAAGCGGCAACGCCGAAAACGTTCAAACGCTACACCCGGCACCTGCACGGCACCTCGTTCGGCACCAAGTTTGAGGGGTTGAAAGTCAGCCGCGACCTGCCGGGACAAATCGACGGACTGTTTCATGCCGGCTCGGTGGGCATCATCATGTCCGGCTGGCTGGGCGCCGCCAATTACGGCGTCATCGTTGCCAACGAGGTCGACAAATTCATCCGTTCCCTCAAGAACTCCGCCACGCAAACCGTGGGGGCGTGAACGATGGAGCAAGCAACAGCCGATTTTAAAAACCAGACCGTAATCGTCACCGGTGGCACACGGGGTATCGGCCGCGCCGTCGCCGAGGCGTTTCTCGACGCGGGCGCGACGGTCATCGCCACGTACAAGTCCAACCGCGCCGCCGCCGAGGCGTTCCGGGAAACCCGCACTGCGGACCCTCTGCATTTGCGGCAGTTCGACATTGCGCAAGCTGATGAAGTGGAGCGGTTCTACCGCGACGTCGAGGAGGCGCACGGCGCTTTCGAGGTGCTGGTCAACAACTCCGGCATCCGCCGCGACGCCGTCGTCGGCCTGATGCGGGAATCCGACTGGCGCGACGTCATCGACACCAATCTGACGGGGACGTTTCTCATGTGTAAGCAGGCGGTGCAAAGCCTGATGCGGCAACGGTATGGGCGGATCGTCACCATCACCTCGCCCATCGGCAAGTTCGGCTTCGCCGGCCAGGCCAACTACGCCGCGTCCAAGGCCGGGCAGGTGGCCCTGACCAAGTCTTTGTCAAAGGAGGTCGCCAAGCGCGGCATCACCGTGAACTGCGTTTCGCCGGGGTTTGTCGATACGGATTTCATTGCCGACCTGCCGGAGAAACAGCGCGACGCCTATCTGGGAATGGTTCCTGTGAAGCGGTTCGGCAAACCGGAAGAGGTGGCCCGCGCCGTGTTGTTCCTGGCGGCACGCGAGTCCGCCTACATCAACGGCGCCGTGCTGGAAGTCACCGGCGGTTTGTAAGGACGGAAGGATTAGCAGGTTGCTGAAAAACTCATGATTTTTAGAAATTCTTATCCTGCTGATAA
>JBHHYO010000094.1:0-9091 GCA_046757665.1 Nitrospinales bacterium | reverse complement strand
TTAAATTTAGACAATTCCCGGGAACAGCGCTCCTGAAGGTCCCCGACCTGGAAGGAGCCGGCTTTCTCCGCTTCAATTTTTACAAACGCGACTATTTCTTCTCCCAGAAGAGAACTGGGGATCCCGACCACAGCCGCTTCTTCTACTCCCGGAAAATCATACAGAACCTTTTCAATCTGGCCGGGGCTGATATTAATTCCCCCTCGAATGATCAGGTCTTTCTTTCTTCCCGTAATAAACAGCCTGCCTTTCTCATCCAGATAACCGATATCTCCCGTACGAAAAAAACCATTTTCGACAACAAAATCCTTCTCGTTTTTAAAGTAGCCCTCCATCAAATAGTCGGTTTTGACCAGGATTTCCCCGTCTTTGTCTCCCGGAGTGACCGGAACTATTTTGATCTCGCATCCCCTCATGGCTTTACCCACAGAGCCTGGAGCGTCTTCGCCCCCACCGGCATTGGTGGTTATGAGCAAGGTTTCTGAAAGACCATAATTTTCCAATGTCTCGAACCCAAACCGTTCCTCAAACTCCCGCTTCAAGGAAACAGGAAGCGGGGCCGTCCCCACCAACCCCAGTTTGATCTGGTCTTTGGCAAACGCGCCGGCGTCTTTTTTCTTGCTTGTCATCAGGAGAGTCATGATCGTCGGCACCAGCCACAGTACGTCCACGCCAAAACGTTTTACCTTGTCCCAGAAATTAAAAAGGGATTTGGCGTTGAAGGCATGGTCGAGCACGACTTTCCCCCCGGCAAGACAGGGAATGATCATCAGGTTGTACCACCCGCCCATGTACGCCAGGGAAAGAATCCCGTAAAAGGACGATGCTTCTCTTATACCCACGGCCCGTATGAACTCTCTTCCATTGGCAAACGTAGGCCCATACTTTAACATCACTCCCTTGGGCACGCTTGTGGTTCCCGAGGTATACATGATCAAAGCCCGGCTGTCGTCTTTCAGGTTTGGAAAGCCAATATTCCCCGGTTCCCTCCGTTGATTCAAATCATTAAACCAGTCCAACCGCCTGCCCTCCTCCTTGCAATCGCCGGCAAGCGGAAGCGCCATCGCCCTTTCGCCGAAAGATTCAACGCAGGAGGCAAACTGGACAGCAAGTTTTTCGGAAGTGACCAGAACTTCCGCACCACTGGTTTCCACAATAAACGACGCTTCTTTCCCGAGCAAAGAAGGATTTACGGGAACGGGAACGACGCCGTGATGCATACAGGCAAAATACACCAGGACAAACTCAAAACAGTTTGGCAGGATGATGGCGATATTTTTTCCGCTACACGCTCCGCGTTCAAGAAAAACCCGCGCTACAACCCCGGATAACTCAAATACGTCTCGATACGTCAAGGACAGGTCAAGATTGGAATCCACCACGAATTCCCGGTCCGCATTTTCGCGGAACACCGACTCGATATATTCTATCTGAACTCTTTTTTCAACGCTCATCGTTTGCTTTCCGAGAAAACGGCTTGTTATGGATGGGTCAGGCGGTTTTTTTCAGACCGATCACGACTCCTGCCATTAGCATAAGGTAAAACCCGAAAAAATATCCTTCCCGACGCAACCGGCTCCATATGGTTCCCGCGATCTCCTCCCAATCGAAGCGGAAAGAGCAATAGGAATAGAATGCAGTAAAAGCGTTCTTCAATATCTTTCCATTGATACGTACCTCTTCCACCTGCGGGTCGGACATGCGGGTCAGGTAAAGACCCAGGCCGCGGGGAACAGGACCCTCCCCGGTTTTCAACTCCCATAAATAAACGCGGCCCTTCGAATCCGGTATAGCCGGGAACCAGATGGGGCGCAGGATTCCATCCAGGGGATGCGTTCCAATTTGGGTGGGGGCAGGAAATGTGGACGTATCTATGAACGTGGAAAATATCTTCTTTCTTCCCCCGCCCGCAAGATACAGGTTAAATTCCAAAATTCCGGTTACTGACTCCCGTTCCTTGTAAAAGGGAAGAATGATCCGGTTTAAATTGGAACACTGCGTCAGAAACGGCTGGGCAATGCTCTGCGCCTCGCCGAAGGAAGGAGATCGATAAGGCCGGCCCAGAAAATTGTAAATATCAAAATGGAAAAAAGCCCTCTCAAGCAAACGCTTCGGTTGCGCCCATGCGAAACCCGAAGAAACCACCATCATACAAAGCAAACTCACAAAAATCCCGGGAATCGATTTCGCTGATTTTCTAAAAGCCGGCGATGTCATCTCAGGCCTTTTGGGCGCGGGGCGCCCAATATAGATTTCTGAAAAGATATATTACGAACAACCCCATGCAACTTTTGACAATAAACAACATCGTTCCGAAATACGCCTCCACGCCAAAAAGATACCCGGTCACATCCATTAAAGAAGGAAAGCTCATGAACAATTCCGGATTGACCGGAGCAAAAATGCCCATAGCGGTAGACCTGGATTTCAACCCGCAAAGAAATATCGCCGCAAGGAAAAAATAAAAAGGTTTTTGCCAAGCGGGATTTTCCAGCACATACAGGATGAAAACAGGGATGCCCCAAATAAAGTAATGAGTCGAATGCACCGTCAGTCCCCAAAAAATGGCCATTTGAACGATCAGACAATATTGCACCAAGAGGGAATAGTTCAGCTTGCCCCGGCTGACAAATAAAACATGATGACATACCAGGGCGTAAGCCCCGAACTGACAAAACCGGAGAAGCAATGTGCTATGTCCTCCAGTTATTCGGAAAGACGAGGACAAATCAACAAACTGCCTTATCACCGCATCTCCGGTTACCATATAAAACCCCGTATAAATCACCAGAGCGGGGACAATGGCGTAAAGCGAGAGCCGAAAAAAATCTTTCGCGCTTCGCGCCGCAATAAACAAAACCATGGGGATAAAAATAAAGGGCACCAGCTTAAACAACCCGCCCACCGAAAGAGACAGGCAGGCATAATGCTCCTTCCCGGGCCGCATCGCATAATAACAGGCCAAAACGATGCAATATGCCGGGATAACATCAAACTGGCCCATCATATAAGTGCCATAAATCACCACGGGGTTGACGACCCAAAAAACGGCAACTTTTTTTTTCTCCTCTTCGCTTGGAAACATTTTCCAGCAGGTTCGAATCAGTAGCCATTCAACAACCAGATAGGGCAGTTTCATGAGAAACAACGAAAGAAACATATGGTTGGAAGTAAAAAGCAATTTCATATTGCCATTCAACAGCAAATGCGTAAATGCCTCGAACGGAGGGACTAAAAACCCAAAAAGAGCCTGGATGCCGCCAAAAAAAATCATTGCCAGGGGAGGATAGTAATTGATTCCAAAATCCCTGTCGGCAATCCCGTAGGCATCCCATTCTCCATGGGACAATAAATGCGGCGCCCGATATACGAACGCCATATCCGGATGCATTGTAAATGGCATTACGATCAGTCGTAACAACAGACCGATCAATAACCATTGCTTAATGCTGAGATTTTGCTTCATGAAAAGTTTTTGCGATACCTGGATTTTCTTCTCGGGCTGGAACAACTCATGGGAGACTGTAGCATTGTATAATCAGTCGTTCAAGAAACATAAAACCAATCTATTGATCAGACAGATCAGGCCGGTCAAACAACGGAACTTGCAAAACGCAACACCCCAGGGGTTTGCGACTTGAAAATCACCGCTATATGATGATAATAACGTCAATGACCGTCCGCATTCCGTTCGGCTAACCTTTCACCCATCCCGGCGTTTTCTCGTGGCTGAACCCCAACATCAAAAAGGCATCTTTCAGGTTCATATCGACCTGGACCTGCCTCATGCCCTCAACAAATTTTACAAAGGACCCAGCAACGATGATGCCGCCAACGACGACTACAGCCACACCTTGTTAAAAAGAGCCACCACTTTTTTTTCCGAACATCAGATCAAGGCCACTTTTTTTGTTATCACCCAGGATTTAAAATTGAACCGCTACGCGGCGTTACTCAAAGAGCTTTCCTTAAGTGGACACGAAATAGCCTCCCACACGCATACGCATCCCTACTTTAACGAAAGCTCGCCCATCGCGCAAATCGAGGAAGAAAGCAGACGGAGTTACGAGGAAATAAACTCATTTTTCGGGGCGCCGCCGGCGGGGTTTCGTTCTCCGGGGTTTTTCATAACCGATGAAATGTTACAGGTTTTGATCGAGACGGGGTACAAATATGACTCCAGCCTTTTTTGCTCTCCTCTTATGGTTCTGCTGGATTTTGGAGCAAGGTTGCGCGGCGTTCGCACAAATTACAGCAGGCGCAAACCCATCGACCTGAACGCGCTGAAACACAAATCGTTCAGGGAGGTCCCCCTGCCTGCCTGCCTTGGGCTTCCGTACTACAACAACCTCAACTTGTATTTTCCGCGTCCTCTCAGGGACCTGATGATCTTCATGGGCTCACGCGGCAAAAATTCTCCGTACCTCTTTCATTTGATAGAATTCGCCGACCTGGAAAGCGACCGACAGTACCTGCCCGCGGCAATATTAAAACATCCCAATATCCTGACCCCCCTGAAGAAAAAATTGCAGTTTGCCGGGAAAATAATCACGCAATTAAAAAAACAAGGCGTCAACAAACTCACCAAAGATTGCGTTTGAACTTTTGTTTCACGCCCGGGAGGAGGGTTCGGAGTTGACCGTGTCTTTCATGAGGATCCAATGGTAAAACCGCATCAGAAGAAATTTTAAATGACGAAAACTTTTGATCGACAACAGGTTCTTGATCAAAATCCGCGGGCGCAGGTGAAACTTTAAAAAGGCCCGGCGTTTCAAGGTCAGAAGCGTCTCGCGTTTGACGCCCCGGGGCGTGTAGGCGGCGCTCATGAAATAAAAATTGTCCCAGTTCACGTCTTCGATCTCCCCGCTCTCCTCGAGTTGCCGATAGCTCTCCGTGCCGGGCAGGGGCAGGTAAGTGAAAAAATTGGCGCGCACCAGCGGCAATTGCATGGCCAGCCGAATGGTGTCCTTCATGGTCTCCAGGGTCTCCCCCGGAAACCCCAGAATAAAAAACGCGGCGATGTCCAGCTTGTGCCTGTGGATGCGGGCAATATCCTTCCTGATTTTTTCAACCTTGGTCCCCTTCTTCATGGCTTTCAGAATGGTGTCGTTCCCGGATTCCACGGCGACGCTGACCACATACAGCCCGGCCCGCTTCAGCAGTTCCAGCAGTTCGTCATCCAGATAGTCCATGCGGATGCCGTTGGGCATCGCCAGGCTGATGTCCAGGTTCAATCCGATGATGCCGCGCACAATCGTTTTTGCGTAATCGATGTCCTGGGTAAAATTGTCGTCCACGATATGAAACTCGCGGATGCCGTAAGTATGATAAAGCAGTTTGATGTTTTCCAGAATGTACTCCAGCGAATGGTGACGCAGTTTCTTGCCCGACAAAATCGGCGCCGAGCAGAACGTGCAAGCATACGGGCAACCCCTGGTCGTTATAATGGGCGCGATGGGGAATTTCCTGAAAAACGCGCCGTGTTGCGCTTCCGGATAATCTTCCGGATGAATCAGGTCCCAGGCCGGATTCCCCAAGGTATCCAGGTCCTGCTCCATGGCCTGGGCATTCGTAACCGTCTCGCCGTTTTGTCTCCAGATCAATCCCGGTACGGACGAAAAATCTTTTTCGCCCGACGTCTCCATCAAGTCGCAAAATAGAGGAAAACCGATCTCCGCTTCACCGGCAAAACCGAAATCCAGATGCCGTCCCAGATTTTCGAACGACCGCACCGGTTCGCTGGAAATATGCGCCCCGCCCGCCACGGTGACAACCCGCGGATCGACCGCCTTGATGGACTGAAGAATGCCCCGCACATTCCGAATATCGAACGTGTAGCATTGAATGCCGATCATGTCCGGGCGGTGCTTTTTCACCACCTTGTCTCCAAACTCCTCCGGCAGAATGTTTTCCTTGATACAGTCGATAATCCTGACATCGTGGGCAGATCGAATTTTCTGCGCCAGATAGGCCAGCCCCAGCGATGGCTGGATGTGGTCGCTCAAGTTGTTCGGTTTTATCAAAAGAATTTTCATGCAAGCGCCGTCGGTTAGTGCCATTCGCCACGATTAACGATGCGTCGATTCTGACATTTCCACAACATCGGGTCAACCGACAAGTCGTTTGAAGAGGCCCTGTCGATCCATCGGCGCTATGCAAAAATCCTTCCACCCAAAAGTTGGTGTTTTTTTTAACGGTACTTTGTATACTAACCCTCCACAACAAAGGATCCCAAGGGAGGCCGTCCGCAAAACATGAATCCGGAAATCTTTCGTGAATACGACATTCGAGGCGTTGTCGGCAAGGACCTGACAGCCGACACCGTGGAACTCATCGGCAAGGCCGCGGGAACCTACATCCGCCGCCAGGGTGGGAAAACCCTGACCCTCGGCCGGGACATGCGCAACAGTTCCACCGAATTCCATGACGCCCTCTCCAAGGGACTGCTCTCCACCGGATGCGACGTTATCGACATCGGCGTCGTGCCCACGCCCGTTTCTTATTTTTCGCTCCACCACTTAAAACCGGACGGCGGCATTATGATTACCGGAAGCCACAATCCGCCGGAGTTCAACGGATTTAAGATCAGCGTCGGACTGCACTCCCTTTACGGAAAGCAAATCAAGGCCCTGAAGCAAATCATCGACGACGGCGAGTTTGAGCAGGGCGACGGACGCATGGAAACGCGGGATGTCATGGAGGATTACATGAATGCCGTTTGCCGGGTCATTCAACTGGCGCGGCCCGTCAAGGTCGTCGTCGACGGCGGCAACGGGTGCTTCGGCATCGTCGGCGGCAAACTCCTCAAAAGGCTCGGCCAGAATCCCGTGGAACTCTACTGCGAACCCGACGGCAATTTCCCCAACCACCATCCCGACCCCACGGTCCCCAAATACCTCACCGACCTCATCGCCCGCGTCAAATCCGAAAAAGCCGAACTGGGAATCGGCTTCGACGGCGACGCCGACCGCATCGGCGCGGTCGATGCCGCCGGGAACATCATCTGGGGCGACCAACTGCTGGTTCTGTTCGCCCGCGACATCCTGCAACGCAATCCCGGAGCCACCATCGTCGGCGAAGTCAAATGCTCGCAAAACCTGTTCGACGACATTAAAAAGCATGGCGGAGTTCCGGTCATGAGCGCCGCCGGACACTCCCTGATCAAAAAGAAAATGCGCGAGACCCAGGCCCTGCTGGCGGGGGAAATGAGCGGGCACATCTGCTTCTCGGACAACTTTTTCGGCTTCGACGACGCCATCTTCGCCGCCTGCCGGCTCCTGCAAATCGTCGCCTCGTCCGATCAAGACCTCTCGCAAATGCTGGCGGACCTGCCGAAAACCTGGTACACCCCGGAAATCCGCGTCGCTTGCCCCGACGACCGGAAATTCCAAATCGTCAAGCAACTGACCGATTATTTCCGTAGCCACTACGACGTCATCGACGTGGACGGCGTGCGGGTGAATTTCGGCGACGGCTGGGCGCTGGCGCGGGCTTCCAACACCCAGCCCGTCCTGGTACTGCGGCTCGAAGCCAAAAGTTCTCAACGCTTGCAGGAATTAAAAACCATCCTGCGCGAACAACTCGTCAAATACGAACCGCTGAAGAATATCGACCTCGACCAATGATCGCCAAGTATCCGCACACCCGGTCATTCACCCGCCTGACCGAACCGCCCGCGCCTGTCGCGATCGTCCGCCCGTCCGATTGCGCTTGACCCCGGTTGACCGCTTGATACGGGTCAGCCCATCCCACCCCGGCCTTGGGCCGGAAAAAATTTTTTGAAAAACGAGGAACGAAATAGTCGAAACGTCAGGTCGTAACCCCCGCAACCCCTTGCACCGCAACGCACTTTACAACTTTCCCGCCAGGTACAAAACGAACGAATTTCGCGGCAAAACGGCCCAAAAACCGGATCGAATTTTGCCTGATATCCACATGATTTAAAAAGGCTTACAAAAACTGGCTTTGGCATGTCGAAGGCCGCGTTTTGAAGATTAAAATTTACAATACCGAAATCACCGCAAAGGCGCAGAGAACGCAAAGAAAAGCCCCCTTCAAGGAGAGAGGTTGCATAAGTCATTGCGAGGCGGTAGCCGAAGCAATCCAGAAAGGACCATTCCCACCGGGTATGGCTCGGCTGGATCGCCACGCCGCCAGTGACGGCTCGCGATGACAATCAACAAACACATGGTCTTCTTCCCGCGGGCGTTGCCCGTCCTGTCATGGTGAGCCTGTCGAACCATGACATTCGATTGCATTTTTCGACGTTTGACCGTACGCAAAAGTTCAGCCCATTTCCCGCGGGCGTTGGCCCGCCTCCGTTTTTTTATCCCTTACATATAGCGCGAAGTGCAGGTATGCGGCGGCGCGAGCCTTTTTGATCCGGAGAGTTGAAAAGCAAAGAGGGGGAGGTGTCGGCGTTTCAGGAAAGAGGTCAAGCAGAGCAACTGTAGTCCAAACCGGTTTAAGGATCACACCCCATCCGACAGGGTCCTACAGGGTCAAGCTTGGCAAGCATCAGCATAGCTTGGTTCGGATCACACCCCATCCGACAGGGTCCTACAGGAAACCCGGAATTATCAACTCAACCAAGAGGGTTCGGATCACACCCCATCCGACAGGGTCCTACAGGTGTAAACTTTTAACCTAATCAACCAAGAGGGTTCGGATCACACCCCATCCGACAGGGTCCTACAGGACGTCGCGCCGCTGTGTACCGTCCATGTCAGTTCGGATCACACCCCATCCGACAGGGTCCTACAGGCGCGCGATGCCAGGCCCTACGAGTATCTGAGTTCGGATCACACCCCATCCGACAGGGTCCTACAGGAATGGGCGGCGGCGTTGATTATTCAGAACAGTTCGGATCACACCCCATCCGACAGGGTCCTACAGGGACCTCTATCTTTACGGCTCTATGAGCAATGTTCGGATCACACCCCATCCGACAGGGTCCTACAGGTGAAAATCTGTTTCAGTTTTGACGCTGGCAGTTCGGATCACACCCCATCCGACAGGGTCCTACAGGCCGTTGGCATAAGCTATTTTTTTTAGCCGTGTTCGGATCACACCCCATCCGACAGGGTCCTAC
>JBHHYO010000093.1:0-9116 GCA_046757665.1 Nitrospinales bacterium | reverse complement strand
GTATTGATCCTATTTTTACCAGAAAGAATTTATTCTAAAAACCGAAGCAAGAATCAAGTCAAAAATGCGCGAAATTCCTAAAGAACAAGTCAAGCGAAAGATGAAATTCTTGAACCCTCACTGGGAAAAGGGTCAAGTGGACCCGGACATCGAGGCAAAAACTCCCCGGAAATATTTCGACTTTTTTTTCCCTTTAGTGTACGAGTCCACCGTTCATCGGGCGGTTGTGCTTCTCGGCCCCAGACGAGTGGGGAAAACCGTGCTTCTCTGGCATACCATTCGAGAGTTGATGAAAAAACAAATCGATCCGAAAAATATTTTATACCTCCCCTTGGACGACCCTATTTTTTACGCTTATTCCCTGGAAAATCTATTGGACTTGTACCGGGAAATCTTTTCCTTTTCGGAACTGCGCGACCCGGTAGTCCTGTTCGACGAGATTCAATATTTAAAAGACTGGGACATTCAACTCAAAATCCTCGTCGATCAATTCAAATCCGCCAGATTCATAGTTTCCGGTTCCGCCGCCGGGGCCTTGAAAAGGAAGAGCCAGGAATCGGGCGCCGGCCGGTTTACCGACTTCCTGCTTCCGCCGCTGACGTTTTATGAATTTCTGTGCCTGCAAAATTTGACGGAAGAACTTTTCATATCCAACCCGCACGAATTGCCGGATTCCAAAGACATTGAGGAACTGAATCGCCACTTCATCAATTACATCAACTACGGCGGCTTCCCCGAGGCCATTTTCAACGAGGACATCCGCCGGGACCCGCAACGCTTCATCCGCGGTGATATTATCGAAAAAGTTCTGCTTCGGGACCTGCCCTCTCTTTACGGAATCCGCGACACCCAGGAGTTGAGCCGCTTTTTCGGCGCGCTGGCTTATCAGACCGGCGGCGAGGTTTCCTATGAAGGGCTAAGTCAATACTCCGGAATCGCCAAAAACACTTTAAAAAAATATATCAAATACCTCGAGGCGGCCTTTCTCATTCAAAAAGTCAAACGGGTGGACGAAACGGGCAAACGATTCAGAAGGGAAAATTTCTTCAAAGTTTACCTGACCAATCCCTCCACATACTCAGCCCTGTTCGGGCCCGTTTCGGAAAACGATTCGGACACCCTGGGAAACCTGGTGGAAACCGCCATTTTCAGCCAGTGGATGCACGTCCCCCGGCTATCGGACAAAATTTATTATGCCCGGTGGAAAGGAGGCAAAGGCGAAGTTGACATGGTGTTCGTCAACGAAAAACTCAACATCGACTGGTGCCTGGAAGTCAAATGGAGCGATAGACATCTACCGACTTCAAAGGAAGTTGCCAACCTCATCGAGTTTTGCAAACAGAATGATTTAAAAACCGCCTGGATGACCACTAAATCACAAACCCTTTCCATTCCCGCCAGGGAGAATGTCAACCTGACTTTTCTTGCCTCCAGTTGGACCTGTTTTTCGATCGGCTACCAAATAACGCGAAACAAATTTTTACAAAAGGGGCCGCCCTGGAGCCCGTAAATTTCAACGCCAGCGGGCTCGTTGAAAAGAGCGGAGAGGGTGGGATTCGAACCCACGGTAGGGGTCAACCTACACACGCTTTCCAAGCGTGCGCCTTCGACCGCTCGGCCACCTCTCCTTCTTAAACGGCGAGCCTGCATTTTGTTTCGGGTTATGCGGTGGCGGAGAGAGGGGGATTCGAACCCCCGGTACCCTGAAAGGGCACAATAGATTTCGAGTCTACCGCCTTCGACCACTCGGCCATCTCTCCCTCCCGGTTGACCGCGCGGGCCGGCGGCAACCGCAAAAGGCCGGCCCCCTGCCCGCAAGGGCAAGGAAGACCGGCCCAGCTATCCAGTACGCCCAAGAGGACTCGAACCTCCGACCTACGGTTCCGCAAACCGTCGCTCTATCCAGCTGAGCTATGGGCGCAAATCAAAAAAATTCCCGCAGCGTTGCCGTTTCTCCCCGCCCTCACGACACGGGTTCGGGAATGAAATCCATCAACTGAATACCAAACCGTTCATGCGGGAAAGCATACAACCCGGGAAACTTGGAAAAGGCCCAGCCCTCGTATATCCGCCGGCCGTTTTCCTCGACGACCAACTGCACCGCCGGATTTTCCGGCCGGTTGCCCATGGACGTGTAGGACGTATCGGTCATGGCGAAGTTGGGCAGAAACGGCCCCACCGTAACCTTTATCCCGCTATCGGCCAGGGTGAAGCTGGAACCCAGGCTGACGGTTTTCATCTGGTTTCGTTCCTCGTCGGCCTTGTTTTTAATCATCAGTTTAACGGCTTTCCACTTGCCCCTGACGTCATCGGGGACGGCGATGGTGCGCTGGACTTTTTGCGCCTTTCCGACATTCGGGTGGTTGCCCGAGGCGTCGTCGTATCCCTGCACGAGGCTCCGGGCGGCGTTTGCCTGCCGCTGGTTGCGTATCGAGGAGCCTTCGTACCGGGAAATTCCCGGCGGCAACTGCACACTGTCGACGGACGGCGGCGCGGACGCCGTCTTCCGCGCCACGGCCTTCGGAGCCGCGGGCGCCTCGCCGCCGGAGGAACAACCGACGGCCGCCACGGCTCCAACAAGCAACAGCGCCGCAAAACGGCCGACAAAAAATCCCGGCGGCAAAAAATGTTTTCGTGTCATTAACATAACGAACCACATCCGGAAACGGAGAGGGTGGGATTCGAACCCACGGTAGGGGATTAACCTACACACACTTAGCAGGCGTGCGCCTTAAGCCAACTCGGCCACCTCTCCTTTTTTAACGGAAAACGCGGGGACCGGAGACCGGAAAAACGCTTTTTTGTTTTCCGGCGTCTCCCTTCTCCGCTATTTTGGCGGAGGGAGTAGGATTCGAACCCACGGAACTTTCGTTCAGCGGTTTTCAAGACCGCCGCCTTAAACCACTCGGCCATCCCTCCCGCTGGGCGTCACCTTTTGCGCTTGTTCTTTTTTCGTTTCAATACTTATCCAGTTCCGGTGAAATGTCAAGAGGCGATGGTTTGCAAGCCGCGCAGGTACGGTTGCAACGCTTCGGGCATCTCGACCGAGCCGTCGGCCCGCTGGAAATTTTCCAGGATGGCGACAAATAACCGGCCCGCCGCCAGGCCCGAGCCGTTCAGCGTATGAACGAATTCGGGTTTGCCCGCCGCCCCGGGTTTGTAACGGATTTTGGCCCGCCGAGCCTGGTAATCGACGAAATTGCTACACGATGAAATCTCCCGGTACGCATTTTGTCCGGGGAGCCACACTTCCAGGTCGTATGTCTTGGCGGCGGAGAAACCCAGGTCGCCGGAGCAAAGCGTCACCACCCGGTAATGCAGTCCGAGCTTTTGCAAAATCGATTCGGCGTCCTCGACCAGCGACTCCAGCTCGGCGGGCGAGGATTCCGGGACGACGAATTTGACCAGCTCCACCTTGTCGAACTGATGCTGACGGATCAGCCCCTGGCTGTCCTTGCCATACGACCCGGCCTCCCGGCGGAAACACGGCGTGTAGGCGGCGTAACGCAACGGCAGGCTCTCTTCCTCCAGAATCTCCTCGCGGTGGTAATTGGTCACCGGCACCTCCGCGGTGGGAATCAGGTAATACGGATCGTCGCTGAGCTTATACAGGTCCTCCGCGAACTTGGGAAGCTGGCCGGTGCCGGTCATGCTTTCCTTGTTCACCATGAACGGCGGATACAGTTCGACGTAGCCCCGTTCCCGCGTCTGCACGTCCAGCATGAAGTCGATGAGCCCGCGCAGAAGGCGCGCCCCGGCGCCCTTGTAAACGGCGAACCGGGCGCCGGATATCTTCGCCGCCCGCTTGAAATCGAGAATCCCCAGGGCTTCTCCCAGTTGCACATGGTTCCGGGGCATAAAATCGAAACTGGGGGGCTTGCCCCATTGCCTCAATTCCCGGTTCGACGCCTCGTCCGCGCCCGGCGGCACCGAATCGTCCGGCACGTTGGGGATTTGCAGAAGTTTCTCGCCGATCTCGCTTGCGCGCTCCTGTATCTGCTGATCGAGTTCCCGGATGAGGACGTTCAGGTTTTTGACTTCCCGCGTTTGTTTGTCGGCAGGCTGGCCCTGCCGTTTTAACTGGCCCACCTGAGCGGACAACAGCTTCTTCTTGTTTTTAAGCGATTCCGACTCATGCAGTAATTTCCGCCGGTCGGCGTCGAGTTCGATGAGGCGGTCCAACGTGCCGGCAAACCCGTCGCCGCGCCGGGCGAGGCGGGCCTTGACCTCATCGCCTTGTTCGCGAATGTATTTGATGTCGAGCATATGGGAAGCCCCGCGGTCCGTTCAAATCTTCTTGGATCGGCCCCGGTGGAATTTCGATTTATTTTTCTTGTCCATCTTCTTTTGGATCCGGTCCTGGATGCCTGCTATCTTCATCTTGAGCAAAACCGGATAAGGATACATTTCCTCCAGCGACTTGAATTTCCGCATCGCCTCCTGCAATTTTCCTTCATCCTCCAGGCAGGAAGCCATGACAAACTCCATTTCGCCCAGAAAATCGCTGTGCGGGTATTTCTTCACGAAAGCCCGGTAGTGCCGGCGGGCTTCCCCGCAACGGCCAAGCGTATACAGCAGGTTGGCGATCTTGTAGGCGGACTCCTCCGCCCAGGCGCTGTCGGGGTATTTGTTGAGAAGAATTTCCAGCTCGACCAGCGCCTGCTCGTAGTCCTGCTTCTTGTAATAGATGGAAGCGATGCGGTACTGATGGTCGCCGTTTTCCTTCGACTCGCCAAACTTGTCGATCAACTTCTGGTATTCGATGATCGCCTGGTCGTAATCCTTGATGGAAAATTCGACAATTTCGGCAATATACTTGTGCGCCTGGTAACTGAACCGGTCTTTCCGGTTCAGGTGAAGCAGTTCCTGAAAATAAACCAGCGCCTGCGACGTGTTGCCGAGGCTGAAATAATTGATCTCGCCCAGGCGGAGCAAGGCTTCCTCCACGGTTTTTTCCGCGTGGGTTTTGTTGAGGACGGATTTCAGGATTTCGATGGCGGTGTGGTTGTGGCCCTTGATCCATGCGTCGTCGGCATGTTGGATCAGGCGGTGGGCGCGGCTGTCCCCGCAGGCCGCCAACATCAGCGCCAACCCGGCGCCCAGAAACCATGTAATGCCCGAACGGGCAAAAAAATTTTTCATCCCGCTTTATTCTCCTGCGGCCCTCGCGGGGAGACCTTTGCATAACCCGATATTCTTCGTCGCCCCGATGTCATCGCGAGCCGCGACCAGCGGCGTGGCGATCCAGCCGGGCCACGCCCGGTGGGAATGGGTCCTTTCTGGATTGCTTCGTCGGCTAAGCCTCCTCGCAATGACAATTAAACAAGCACACGCTCTTCCCACCGGGAGAGCGGCGAATTCGCGATCTACTCCACCAACCTCTCGAAACTGACCACGCGGTCGTCCTCGTTGAGGCGCACCAGCCGAACGCCCTGGGTATTGCGGCCGATGACGGAAATTTCGTTAGTGTTCATGCGAATGATTTTCCCGTCGGAGGAAACGATCAGGATTTCATCGTTGCTGGTAACCGGCCGGATACCGACGACGCGGCCGATCTTTTCGTTGCACCGGATGGTGAACACGCCGCACCCGCCGCGGCCCTGGATGGGGTATTCCTTGATGTCCGTCCGCTTGCCGTAGCCTTTTTCCGTGACGGTCAACACGGTGACTCCGGGTTCGACGACTTCCCCGCCGACGACCTGGTCGCCCTCGCGCAGGCGAATGCCGATCACCCCGCGTCCCGTGCGGCCGATGGCGCGGATTTCCTTTTCCTGGAAGCGGATCGACATGCCGTTGCGGGTCACCAGAAAAATGTCCTTGTTGCCGTCGGACAGTTTCACCCCGATCAGGCGGTCGTCGTCGTCGATGGTCAACCCGATGATGCCCCCCTGGCGCGGCCGGCTATAGGCCGCCAGGGACGTTTTTTTCACGATCCCGTTCTGCGTGATGGCGATGATGAACTTGTCGTCCTCGAATTTCTTGACCAGCAGGATGCCGGCGATTTTTTCCCCTTCGCGGAAGTTGATGAAATTGACGATCGGCCGGCCTTTTGCGGTGCGGCTGGCTTCCGGAATCCGGTACACCTTCAGCCAGTGCACCTTGCCGACGTTGGTGAAAATCAGCAAGTCGCTCAGGTTGGAGGCGATCAGCAGTTCCTGGACCACGTCTTCCTCCTTGACGTTCATCCCCTTCACACCCTTGCCGCCGCGCCGCTGGGCACGATAGTTTTCCAGGCTGTCGCGCTTGATGTAGCCGCCGCGGGAGTAAGTCACCACCATTTCATCGTCGGCGATCATGTCCTCCATATGAATATCCGCTTCCGAGTTGCCGACGATCTCGGTGCGCCGCTCGTCGCCGTATTTCTCCTTTATCGCGGTCAGCTCATCGACGATGATTTCCAGTTTGACCTTGTCGTGCGCCAGAATATTGAGTAGCTCCCCGATCAGTTGCCGGATGCTTTCCAGTTCCTGGACGATCTTCCGGCGTTCCAGGCCGGTCAGCCGTTGCAGGCGCATATCGAGGATGGCCCTGGCCTGAATTTCCGATAGGGCGAACCGGGCCATCAAGTCTTCCCGGGCCGCGGCGGGGTCCGCGGCGGCGCGGATCAAGGCCACAATCTCGTCCAGGTTGTCAACGGCAATCTTCAGGCCTTCGTAAACATGCTCCCGTTCCCGCGCTTTTCTCAGGTCGAACTCCGTCCGCCGGGTGACCACTTCCTTACGGAACAGGATGAAGTGGTGCAACACGTCCTTGAGGTTCAGCACCCTCGGCTGGTTGTTCACCAGCGCCAGCATGATAATCCCGAACGTCTCCTGCAACTGGGTGTGTTTGTACAAGTTGTTCAAAACCACTTCCGGAATCACGCCGCGCTTGAGTTCAATCACGATGCGGATGCCTTCGCGGTCCGACTCGTCGCGCAAGTCGGAGATGCCGTCGATACGTTTTTCACGCACCAGGGCGGCGATTTTTTCGACGACCCGCGCCTTGTTCACCTGGTAAGGCATTTCCTTGACGATGATAGTGCTTCGGTCGTCCTTTTCCCGGGTTTCGATTTCGACCCGGGCGCGGACCTTGATGATCCCCCGTCCGGTCCGGTAGGCCGAATGAATCCCGCCCGCGCCCATGATCAACCCCCGCGTCGGAAAGTCCGGCCCCGGAATGATCCGGATGAGGTCTTCGACGGAGCAGTCCGGATTTTTTATCATATGAATGATGGCGGTGATGACTTCCTTCAGGTTATGCGGCGGGATGTTGGTGGCCATGCCGACGGCGATGCCCGACGCCCCGTTCACCAGCAAGTTAGGAATCCCCGCGGGAAGCAGGGAGGGTTCTTCCAGCGACTCGTCGTAGTTCGGTTTGAACTCGACGGTTTCCTTTTCCAGGTCGCGCAACAGTTCCACGGCGATCTCCGCCATGCGAATCTCGGTGTAACGCATGGCCGCCGCCGAATCGCCGTCGATGGAGCCGAAATTCCCCTGGCCGTCCACCAGCGGGTAGCGCAGGGAGAAATCCTGCGCCATGCGGACAATCGTGTCGTAAGCCGCCTGGTCGCCGTGCGGATGGTATTTGCCGATGACGTCGCCGACAATCCGGGCGGATTTTTTGTAGGGCTTGTCGAAGGTGTTCCCCTGCTCGGACATGGCGAACAACACGCGGCGGTGCACCGGCTTCAGGCCGTCCCGCGCATCGGGGAGCGCCCGCCCCACAATAACGCTCATGGCGTAATCCAGATAAGAATTTTTCATCTCATCTTCGATATTTATCTGCTCGACCGTATCGGGCATCGCTGTCCTCCGCTTATATTCGATGGTGTAGCAAAAAAGGCCGCGCTGGAAGTGACCGGCGGACTACAACTCCGGTTTATTTATCGCCGCCGTTTCCAGTCCCCGCCTGATCATAAAGTCAACATCCTCGTTGGCATTGCAGTAAGTTATTTTCACCTGCGGATGCTTGTTTTGAAAGACCCGGAACACCTCATCGACAAATGACTGACCCACCGTTGTTACTTGTTTGCAATCCAATACAATGCGCTTGAATTTTTCCAACCCGAAAAGCAATCGTTTTGCCTGGGAACGGGAGATGTATTTTTCATTTTCCATCTGGGCCAGCTGGACGAGGGCCCGGGTCTTGTCAAAAGCAAACGTTTCAGGGTCCGTGTATTTTTTGAAAATCTCGCCGACCGTTCTATCAGAGTTCATATTAATCGTGAGTTGGACGGTAGTACCTTTTTTTTCATACGTCTCTCTGCTCTCTACAAACCAGTCCTCTTCTTCCCTGTTTTGCCGCATGAACATTAAATTTCTGGAGAAAATAGCAAACTCGTCAAACATTCTCGATGTGAAAAAGATACCTTCACCTGAATGTTCTTCCGGGTCGGTGGTAAATTTCCCTTTCACCAGATGAAGAACACTTTCCCGCAGGTCGTCCAGTTGCAGATAATCTTTAATTTTTTTAAAAACCCCTATGCCATCGTCAAATACCGTTAAAATAATATTCCCGTCTTTGATTTTAAACCCCAGTTGGACGGTAGATGCACCGGAATGGGAAACAACATTGTTGAACATTTCCGTAAAACCATAATGGCAGATCGCGTCAACGTTTTCTTTTTGCGATTTAAAAAGCGGTTGCATGTATTTTTCCCATATCTCGTCTTCCGCCAATTCCGGAGTTACGGGAATAACCCACGACTTATTATCCTCCGAAGCGAGAAAATATCGGGTGGCGCGTCTGTGGCCGACCTTGGCTACGAGTCCCCGCTCGATCAACTTCGTAAGATGGCGATGAATCGCAGGCCGGGTTAGCTTGAACTCGGCAGAGGTAACGGCAACGATGTCTCCAGGGTGGCGTTCTATGTTCTCAAGGATAAACTGCCTTATTATTTGTGATCGACTTTTCATTTTATAAACATATTTTTACATGTTTATAAAAATAAGTCAACGGCTTTATAAACAGATATTGTTGCTTTTCCCGAAGCGTTACCTGACGTTCCACCGACGCGCCAATGGGCGTTTTCCATTATTTATCATGTGATTAACCGGGTTTTGATTTTTCCGAGCCCTGACCGGAGCGCTTTTTTCCGGAAAAAAAATTTTTTGAAAGACGAGGAACGAACTAGT
>JBHHYO010000092.1:0-9134 GCA_046757665.1 Nitrospinales bacterium | reverse complement strand
TTGGCATGTCGAAGGCCGCCGTTTGAAGATTAAAATTTACCATGCCGAAATCACCGCAAAGGCGCCAAGAACGCAAAGAAAAGCAAAAAAGTTGAACCACCGATGCCTGCCCTGAGTCTGTCGAAGGGCACACAGATGGACACAGAAAAGCCCCCTTCAAGGCAGGGGGTTTGGGGGATTTTCCTTTGCGTTTTTCGCTCTTCGCCGCCCCGGCGTCATCGCGAGCCGCCACCGGCGGCGCGGCGATCCAGCCGGGCCACGCCCGGTGGGAATGGGTCCTTTCTGGATTGCTTCGTCGGCTCCGCCGCCTCGCAATGACAATCGAACAAGGACACTATACAAAGTTCTCCTTCCCGCGAGCGTTTGCCCGCCTTGTCATGGTGAGCTTGTCGAACCATGACATCCGATTGCGCTGTCTGGAGCTTGATCCCAGTCGCAAGTTCAGCCCACTTCCGGCGGGCGTTGCCCGCCTCCGTTTTTATCCCTTACATATAGCGCCAAGTGCAGGTATGCGCCGGCGGAAGGTCTTTTGATCCGGAAACTTGAAAGACGAAGAGGGGGAGGTGTCGAGCGTCGTACCGCTTAAGGTTGAGACGTTATCTTAAGTCGATGTGCTCTCGGACTTTTTGGCGGGTTTCTTGTTGTGCGATCCGTCGCAGAAGGGGCGGTTCTTGGTTTTGAAGCACTGGCAAAGGTAATAGGTCTTGTTTTTGTCCAGCGAGATGATTTCGGGCCCGGCTGAATCCGACAGGGTATGGTGCGAGGCATCGCAATACGGCCAGTGGTTCGACTGCATACAGGTGCAAACGGCGATTTCCTCTTCTCCGGTGATTTTCATGGGGCCGATCTCGGACTCGGACATTGCGCTGATCCTTTTTTGAAATTGCGACGGTGGATGTTGGTCTAGTTCATGGTATCGAATTTTACTCGGGAATGCCATCAAACTTTTGGTTCGGCAACCGGCGGCAGGGGGAGGAAGGTTGTAAAGCATACGCCCTTGTCCGGGTTGTTTGCCACCCCGATGTAGCCGTCATTTTGGTTCACCACCTGATACACTTTCGCCAGCCCCAGGCCGACTCCGTTTTCCTTGGTGGTGAAGAAGGGGTCGAACAATTTGTTCCTGTTGTCCGGGGCGATCCCGATGCCCTCATCCCGTACGGTTAGAACAATCCCCTCCCGGTCGGAATAAAACGCATCATGACTGAACCCCTTGACTCGCCGGATGCCGATGGTCAAAGTTCCGCCGTTCGCCATTGCCTGCAATCCGTTGATGCACAGGTTCCAGATCATCTGCTTGACCTGTTGCTCATCTCCCTGGAACAGGCAACACCCGCTGGGTTTAAAGTCGATCCGGGTCGAGGGATGATATTCAGCGCTGTTTTTGAGGAGGGTGATGATGTCCCGCACCATTTTGGAGAGATCAATGGCGGTGTCGCGGAACTTGCCGGGATGGCTATAGGTTAAAAAATCCGAGACGATGGTGTTCAGACGTTCGGTTTCGTGCAAGACGATTTCCATCAGGCGCTTGTAGTTTCCCTGAAGCTCCAGCCCTTTATGGAGAACCTGGATCGAACCGCTTAGGGACGCCAGGGGGTTGCGGACTTCATGAGCCAGTCCGGCGGAGATTTTTCCCACTTCGGCCAGCGTTTCCGACTGGGCTATTTTGCGCTCCATTTCCCGCAACTCCGTCAGGTCCTCGAACACGCAAATATAACCCTGGGTATGCCCGTCCGGCTCGATCAAGCGGCTCACCTTCATGCGCATCAGAATCGTTTTCCCGTCCTTGCGCCGGTATTCCCCTTCAACCTGAAACGGCAGGGGCCGATGGACGTTCCGCGTGAACAAGGCTTTGAGTTTCGGAAAGAATTCAAAACATAACCGGCCCTGCGCCTCGGAGGCTGAGTAGCCGGTGATTTCCTCCGCCGCCGGATTGGCGGAAGCGATTTGGCCTTCAAGGTCGGTGGTCCACAACCCGTTGCCCATGTGCCGTAACACATTTTCATGGGACGCCTGGAGTGCGCGGAGGTTGGTGCTTTTATCCTCCAGCTCGTCTTTTATGATTTTCAGGCGGTGCGCGAGCATACTGCTTAAAAAGGCCACCGAATAGTAAGAGGCGATATTCAAAAAGATAATGTAAAACACGTAACCGCCTTCGTGGTAGGCGGGGGATTTCGGGAAAAAATAAACCGGGTGGAGAATGTTGTAGTATTCCAGGTCAACCAGCAAGCCGTACAGGATGCCGGCGCCGGAGGCCGCCAGGTAACAGGCCGTACGCGGCATAATGGTTCCGGTGGCGATGATGACCAGGATGTTCAAAAACGAAAAAGGACTGCCGATCCCGCCCGTGGCATACAAGATTCCGGAAACCACCAGCAGGTCGCCCGTCGTCTGAATGGCCCCCATCAGCAACAGGTTTTTGCAAAACCTCAAAAGCAACCCATAACCCATGAAAAGGAAATAGGCCACTCCGATGACCTGGCTTAACGGCACGATGGGGGTTGGAAAATCGGCTTTCGACTGAAAGGTAAAGACCATGACGACGAAACCCGTCAGGAGCAACGCTTTCAGGATGGTGATGTTCTTGATCCGGAGCAGTAATTCCCTGTCCGGCTGGTCCGGCTTTGTCCTCGTAGACGATGAAAAGGGTTCCGGGGCGAGCGGTTTCATTTTTCGGGGAAAGATTTTTAAATGGTTTCGCCCATTTTAAAGATGGGCAGGTACATCGCCACCACGATGAAGCCTACCACCAGGCCGAGGAAGACCATCAACATGGGTTCCAGGAGGGAGGTCAGGGCTTCGACGGCGGTATCGACTTCCTCGTCGTAAAAATCGGCGATCTTGCTCAGCATGGTATCCAGGGCGCCGGAGGATTCGCCGACGTCGATCATTTGAACGACCATGGGGGGAAAGACGCCTTCCCGTGACAGCGGCGCGGCGATGGTCTCGCCCTCCTTGATGGCGGTGATGGTTTTGAAAATCGCGATCTCCACGATCTTGTTGCCGGCGATGCGGGCGCAGATGTCCAGCGCCTCGATGAGGGGCACCCCGCCGGTAAGCAGGGTCCCCAGCGTGCGGGTAAATTTCGCGACGGCAACCTTCTGAATGAGGACGCCGACAACGGGCAGTTGCAAGGAAAACCGGTCGATCTCGTGCCGGCCTTTCTCGGTGGCATAAATTTTCTTAAAAGAAAAAACAAACGCGACAATGCCGCCCACCATGTAATGCACCTTGGTGCGGAAAATGTCGCTGACGTTCATTACGATTTGGGTCGGCCCGGGCAGTTCCGCGCCGCTACCCTCGAACATGCCGGCGAACGCGGGAATCACGAAAATCATCAAAAAGGCGACAACCAGCGTTGCCACGCCGATGATCGCGCTCGGGTAAACCATGGCGGACTTGACTTTTGCCTTGAGGGCCTGGGCTTTTTCAATATAGGCGGCCAACCGTTGCAGAATGGTATCCAGGGTCCCGCCCGCCTCCCCCGCCTCGACCATGTTGCAGAACAAGGTGTCGAATATTTTGGGATGCTTTCTCAGGGCGTCGGACAGCGTACTGCCCACCTCGATATTGCTCTTGACGTCGGTGAGGACCTTGGCGAACGTTTTGTTGTCGTTGCCCTTCGCCAGGATGTCCAGGCATTGCACCAGGGGAAGCCCGGCGTCGATCATCGTCGAAAACTGGCGGGTGAACAGAACAATGTCTTTTTCGGTGATCTTCTGTTTGGACTCGAACAGGTCTATTTCGGTCCAGCTTTTCTTGGCCGTAAGCTCGGAAAACCGGATGTTTCTTTGTTTCAGGGTCGCGGCGGCGGCTTTCTCGTTCTCGGCGTTGATCTCGCGATCCTGCAACTTTCCCCGCACCCGGACTTTGTATTTGAAGGTGGCCATGGGCGATCAGGGATCACTTGTCTTTTAAGGAATAGGTGTTGAGTGCGCTACGGACGCTTGACAATTCAACGCCGACCCGGCTCAGTTTTTCCGTGGTAATCCGTAGCCGGGCCACCAGCGCTTTCAGAATCGCCCGCAAGTCGTCGGGAACGGTCTTCATGAGCTCTTCAAATTGTTCCCGGCCGATGATCCCGATCGTTACATCGCCGATGGCCGAGGCATTGGCGCTACGCAATGTATTGTTGATGAGGCCCATTTCTCCAAAAACATCGCCTTCTTGTAACATGGCAATGATTACCGTCTTTTTGTCGATCTTCTTGGTGATCTTCACCTTGCCCGCGAGGACGATATAGGCATTGTTGCTGGCAATGCCCTCGGAGACTATCACTTCGCCGTCGGCGTAACGCTGAATAATCGGTGTGTTTTTTAAACTCATACTTTCCCCAATGTTGTCAGGGTTTCCCTGAAGTTCTTGTAAAATAGGTCATTGTCAGAAATGGCCTGCTTCAAAATCTGGGCAAATTTACCCATATCCTTTGGATTGAACACCATGTTGGCGCTGGTGGAAAAAGCCTGCATGTTGTTCATGGATTTAAAGTTATCGCCCACCAGGACCAAAAATATTTTTCTTCGCGTGGACATCTGCATGTCAAGCAACATTTGATAGGCCACGTTTTTTTCCAGCGACACGTCTCCGAAATTTTTGTTCAGGATGATGAGGTGGAATTGCGTGAACTTCATTTTATGGGCCGCGTGTTCCGGCGACTTGGCGTATTGTATTTTGTAATCCAGCTCGTTCAGCTTCTGGGTCCACGTCTCCTTGTTCTGGTCGTCGAGGATGAGGGCGATTTTGGCGTTCTCCTCATAAAACACCTGTTCGTCATCGTCATCCCCCTCAAACTCGTGGGACTCGACAAGCGAATCGATATCCAGAGCTTCTTTTTTTTGTTTTTGCTGGGCGGGCGCACTTGCCGGCGCGGCGGGGCGAAGGTGCTGGTCCACCTTGATTTTTTCTTTGCACCCCGGGCAGGCGATGGAAAACGCCTTGTTCTTGGGAAGTTTCTCGTCGGGAATATTGATGGCTCGGTTGCACGAGGAGCATTTGATTTGCATGGTGGACCCTTGTGGTTAGGGCGGCGAAGGGCGGCGCGTCATTTGCTACCGTATTCCCCGTCCATGGAGAGTTCTTCGATATCCGTGGTTTTTTCGCCCTGGGCGGCTTTCGAGGTGTCGATTCCCCTGCCGACCACGGCTTTGCGCGAGGCATAAGCCAGGGCGGTTTTTTCGTCGATCAGTTTTTCCTGGTAGAGTCTGAGGATGTGCTGGTCAAACGTCCACATGCCGTAGGCATCCCCGTTGGTGATGATTTCGTAAAAGGTCTTGCCTTCCGATTCGCCGTTGACGATAACGTCCTTGACCCGCATATTTGTGGTCATGATTTCCAGCAGGGCCACCCGCCCGCCGCCGATTCTCGGCAACAGCCGTTGGCAGATGATCCAGCGAACCGTGTCCGCCAGCCGAAGACGGATCTGTTGTTCTTCGTCTTTGTCGAACATGCCGATGATGCGGTTGATGGTCTGGCCGGCATCGACGGTGTGGAGCGTGCTCAAAACCAGATGCCCGGTTTCCGCCGCGCTGAGGCCGATTTCCACGGTTTCGCGGTCGCGCATTTCGCCGACCAGAATCACCTTCGGGGCCTGGCGTAGCGCGGCGCGCAAGCCCGAGGAGAATTCGTCAAAATCGTTGCCCAGCTCTCTCTGGTTGAACGTGGCCTTTTTGTGGGGATGGACAAACTCCACCGGGTCTTCCAGGGTGATGATATGAACGGATTTCTCTTGGTTCATTTTGTTGAGTAACGCCGCCAGGGTGGTGGACTTGCCGCTACCCGTGGCCCCGGTCACCAGAATGAGCCCGTTTTTCTCCTCCGCCGCCTTGGAAAATTGCGCCGGCAGTTTGAGTTCCTCGATGGAGGGGATGCGGGTCTGCAACTTTCGCAAAACGATGCTGTAATTGCCCCGCTGGGAAAAAATGTTGACGCGGAACCGGGCCTTGCCCGTCAGGTAGTAGGAACAGTCGCACGAACCTTCGCGTAACAGGATTTCCGTTAAACGCCGGTCCGAATTGATCAGGTTCAACGCCAGCATTTCCGTCTGGAACGGGGTGAGCTTTTCTATCGGCGGTTGCAACGGAACGCCGGTCAGTTTGCCGGATACTTCCACCTGCAAGGGCTTGCCCACGGTGATATTGAGATCGGAGATATCTCCAAAGGCCTCCAGCATACTGGTTAGAATGTGATCAAGTTCGGGTTGTCTCATAACCTGATATTGAAATCAGTAAAATTCGGGCGGCGTTTTCAAAAACGGCACAAAACGGTCCTTGACGATGGCCTTGTCGAAAGCGTCTTCCGGGCTGATTTTTTTCTCCTGCAGGGCCACCAAAATTGCGTCGTCGAGAGACTGCATTCCGTATTTTTTTCCGGTTTGGATGACGGAAGGAATTTGGAAGGTTTTGCCTTCCCGGATCAGGTTGGATACTGCCGGGGTGACTACCAGAATTTCCAGGACCGCCAGCCGGCCTTTTTTGTCGATGCGTTTGAAGAGGTTCTGGGCGACGACCCCTTTAAGGGCCTCGGACAAGGTGGTGCGGATTTGCGCCTGCTGGTTTGCGGGGAACACGTCGATGACGCGGTCAACGGTTTTGCCGGCGCTCTGCGTATGCAGGGTGCCGAACACCAGATGCCCGGTGGCCGCCGCTTCCAGCGCCAGCGAAATGGTTTCCAGATCGCGCATTTCTCCTACCAGAATGATGTCCGGGTCCTCGCGCAACGCTCCTCTTAAGGCAGACGCAAAACTTTTGGTATGAATTCCCACCTCCCGGTGATTGACAATGGAGCTTTGGCTTTTGTGCACGAATTCGACCGGGTCTTCAACGGTAAGAATGTGGTCTTTGCGATTTTTGTTGGCGTAATCGACAATGGCGGCGAGGGTGGTGGATTTGCCGCTACCGGTCGGCCCGGTGACCAGAACCATGCCTTTATTGAGCATGGCAAATTTGGTAATGACGTCGGGCAGGCCCAACTGTTCCGCGGTCAGGATGTTGCTTGGGATTTCCCGGAAGACCGCGCCGATCCCCCATTTTTGCTGAAAATAGTTCGCCCGGTACCGGGCCAGATTGGGGATCTCGTAAGCGTAGTCGATATCCCCGGTTTCCTCGAACACCTTGATTTTGTCTTCCGGGGCGATTTCATAGAGCATGGCCTTGAGTTCGTCGTTCTCCATGGCCTTGTACTTGACCCGCTCCATCTCCCCGTTGACCCGCAAAATCGGCTGTGAACCCGAAACCAGATGCAAATCGGAAGCGCCCTGCTCGTTCATCAATTTGAAAAAAGCGTCTATTTTTGCCATGAGTTACCTTGATCTGTCAGCTTGAATGAGAAAATCCCGCACCACGTTCTTTTGCGTTTCACTGCTTTCCGGCAAGGTCAGCTCTTGCCCGTTCAAATAGAGATGAGTTCCGTTTCGATTACCGATAGTGATTTTAAACGAGTCTTTACCTCTAAACGTTTTCCCCGTGCCCTCCGGCAAGATAAAATCCTCAACACGCACACCGTCAATCAATAACTGGAACCATGACCGCTGATCCACCTGGATCGTGAGTGCCAAGGGCCTGAGAGCATGGGCCGGAGCAATTTTTTGAACAGGTGGAATTATATCATCTTTATGATCAAGTGCCATGTTTTTTTCGGGTTCACCCGATTCGACCTCTTTTTCCGGTTTTATTTCCGGCGGTGTTTCCGGTTCCGCTTCAATCGTGGATTCCGAAAAAGGTTCGACCTGCGGATTCTCTTCGGAAAGGGGCGGGGATACCTCCTGCGGGTCGGGTTGCTCCTTGACGGCGGGGCTGACGGCAGGAGGCGGTTCCGGGACAGGCGCTTCCAACTCCATAACGGAATCGTCGCTCGCCGGTTGCGGCGGCGCGCTCGAAAACCGGCCCCAATAACCCGCCAGCACGAGAATCAGCAGGACAACCAAAACACCGACAACGATGTTCCTGCGTTTCTGCTGTTTCGCGTAAAGTACCTGCCTCTCGTTTTCCAGTTGTTGCTGTCTTTTTTCCTGCCGGGCTCTGCCCACGGACTCGTTAAAGGTCGCCAGGATTTCGTCCGCGTTGGTGCCCAGGGTCTTTGCGTAGGAGCGGATATATCCCTTGATAAAAACATCTCCCGGCAGTTCATCGAGGTCGTTGCTTTCCAGAGCTTGCAGAAAGCGCACCGGGATTTTGGTGCTGTCCGCAATTTCCTGAAGCGGGACGCCCCGAAGTTCGCGCTCGTGTTTCAAATAACTTCCGAAATCTTTAACCATTAGTTAATTTCCGGGCCGAATCATCTCCATGTATTCCTTGGAATTTTTCGCCAGCTCGCTTTGGGGCTGTCTTTGGATCACTTCCTGAAAGTGTTTTCTGGCGCCGGCCAGGTCCTTTTTCTTCAGAAGCAGTAAAGCTATTTGATGATGCGCCGTGATCAGCTTCGGGTCGAGCGATAGCGCCTTTCGCAACGAGTCTATGGCCAGGTCAAAACGCCCTTGATCCCGGTAAGCCAGCGCCAGATTCAAGCGAATGGACGGGTTTTCCTTGATCCGCAAGGCGGTTATCCACTCTTTTTCCGCCTGGTCAAAATTGCCCTGGGCGTAATAGGACAGGGCCAGCCAGTTATAAACCTGATGAGGCGAGGACACCCCCGGCCCCTTGAAACTCTTTTTGAAATGGTCGATCGCCTCCTGCCATTTTTGCTGTTGCATGTAAAGGCGCCCCAAGGTCCGGTGCGCCTCGCTGTAGTTCTCATCCAAACGGAGGGTTTGCAAGAATTCCTTTTCGGCGTTTTTCAGGTCGCCCGCCGAAAAGTAAGCGGCTCCCAGGGTCAGGTGGTAGTTGGGTTCGAGCGGGTCCAACCGGATGGCTTCCTTGAGGCTGGCATGCGTGTCCCGCTTTAAATTCAACGAATCATATTTCACGGCCTCCTGAAATTTTTGCTTGGCGAGTAAAGGGCCTTTGTCTGTTTCGGTGGCGCAGGCAAATAGCCCGATTAAGGAAAACGCCCAAAAAGGCGAGAGGAACCGCCATCGGTTTTGTCTGGGATCATAAAAAGAGGAATGGCGCATTTCACGGTTAACTCATTTAAATAAAAGCCGTTGCATAATTTTTCGATTATACCGGAAGGCGTGCCGATTCTCAACACGAAGAAAACCGGAA
>JBHHYO010000091.1:0-9246 GCA_046757665.1 Nitrospinales bacterium | reverse complement strand
GCAGGATTTTAGTTTGAGGCAAAGATGAAAAAAAGTTTCATTATTATACTAGCGGGGGTTCTCAGCCTAGCGTTCGTCGGCTCTGCGACGGCGTTTGATCTGGGCGGGTTTTTGAACGAGGTGGAAAAGCAAACCCGGCCGCCGAGAAAAAAACAAAACCCACCGGCAAATACCCGGCAACCGGATTCATCCGGAGGATTGATTGGCCTGGGCAAAAACTTGGGGTTGTTCGATAAAAAAACTTCCGACCTGTTGAGCCAGGGCGCGAAAACTTTTCAGGCGTTCCAGCCCATCGGTCTGGATGAGGAAAAAGCCATCGGCGCATCGCTGGCGGCGCGGGTGTTCGACCGCTACGGTGGTCCTTACAACAACCCCGGCTTACTGCGCTACGTCAACTTGGTCGGCCAGGCGGTGGCGGAAATGTCCGACCGCACCGAAATCGAGTACCACTTCGCCATCATCAATACCAACGAGCCGAACGCCTTTGCCACGCCGGGCGGTTATGTATTCGTCAGCATCGGCCTGTTGCGCCTGCTGGAAAACGAGGCGCAGTTGGCCGGGGTTCTGGGCCATGAAATCGCCCATATCACCCATCAACATGCCTTGAAGACCATCCAGCGCGGCCGCCGCCTGCAGGGAATCTCCGCCCTCGGCCTGGCCGCCTTCAACGAAAATCCGGACAAGTTCGGACGACTGATCGACGGTATTTCCGACATCATTTTCACCCGCGGCCTCGACAAGGACCTGGAATTCGAGGCCGACAAAATGGGCGTGGATTACGCCGCCCGGGTCGGATACAACCCGTCCGGTTTAAGGGATTTTATCCGCCGGCTCGGGAAAAAAACCCATTCCGGTTCGATCTTTTTCAGCACCCATCCGCCGGCGCGAGAGCGATACGACCGCCTGTCCCGGCTGGCCGCCGGGTACCGTTCCGCCGCCGGCAATCCCATGCTCGCCGAACGCTTTCGGCGCGAAACCAAGGGCCGGCTATGAATCAAAACAGGATATTCCGGGAAGAACTTCCCGGCGAGAAGAAAAGCATCATGACCCTGCTGATGACAGGCTACTTCGTCGCCGTGTCCTGCATGGGCTATGTAGCCTTTTACATTTATATACAATTGTCGCAGATGGACCGGATCATCGCCGCCATGAACAACGACATCATGACGGCGGAGCAACTCGGCCTTCTGCAAGACCGTGTCCTTGCGGCCACCGGCCAACTGCGCCATGAAGTTATCATCCTGGCCGTTATCGGAACCATCGTCTGCATCGTCGGCGGGTTATACATCTTCAACATCGTGGTGCGGCCTCTGGAAAAGCTGATCGAGCACACCCGCGACGGCGGCAAAACCCCCTTGCCCGAATTCAAGTCCAATCACGAAATCAAGCAACTGGCCACCGCCATCGCCGACCTGCACGCCCGCCAGGACGACAAAACCCCCGTCGATCAATAATCGCCCGCACACGACCTGCTCAAGCATTGACGTATTTAAAAAAAAGATTAGAATACAGCACATGACATTGCCAGGGAACTGCAATCCCCTTGCAAAGCCATAGAGAAACCTGGCCCTTCGACAGCCCTATAAAGCTTGCGCCAATCTGAATCTCGAGAAAAAGGCTAAACGATGAGCATCTCACGAATCAAACTTGAGCGATTCACTGCGTTTGACAGTCTCGACCTTAATTTGTCCTCGGGAATTAACGTGTTTGTCGGCTCCAACGGAACCGGCAAGACCCACCTTATGAAGATTGCCTATGCCGCATGTGATATAAGTAAAACAAAAATGAACATGGCGGAAAAACTTGTTCGCACTTTCCTGCCTTCCGGAAAAGCGCTTGGTCGGTTGGTCAAGCGACGGAAAACAAGTTCACGGTGCATAGTGGAGATATTTAAAAGCAGTGGAACCAAACTTAGGATTTCTTTCTCCAATCATGCCTCTGTTGCAAATTCAGCCACCATTACTGGCGCAAAAACCTGGGTTGAGCAGGAAACCGAAAGTGTCTATATTCCTGTAAAGGAAATGCTTTCGAATGCGCCTGGATTTCGGTCTCTCTATTCACAGCGGGAAATTCACTTTGAGGAAATCTACGCGGATATTATAGATCGCGCTTATAGGCCCGCCCTGCGCGGACCGGTTGATAGCGATCGCAAACGATTGCTCACAAGCCTTCAAAAAACCATGGACGGAAAGGTCACCATAAAAGAAGAAGAGTTTTTCTTGAAGAGTGGACAAGGAAACCTTGAATTCACATTACTCGCGGAAGGTATACGCAAACTCGGACTTTTATGGCTTCTGATCCAGAACGGAACGCTTTTAAAAGGCTCCGTCCTTTTTTGGGATGAACCGGAAACCAACATTAACCCCAGATTGTTCGGGCCGCTAATCGAAATATTGCTTGAACTACAACGCATGGGGATTCAGGTATTTCTTGCCACCCATGATTATGTGATTCTGAAGGAACTTGAACTGAGAAAAAAAGAAACCGATACGGTTTCTTTTTATTCACTGTACCGAGATAGTCAGACCAGTCAAATCCAATCGCACGTGACGGACGAGTATCTACAAATCCACCCAAACGCGATTCAAGATACGTTCCTGGACCTATTTGATCGGGACATAAAGCGCGACCTGGAGTCGTAGATGAGAAGTGTCACGGAGTCCGGCTTCAAGGTTATAGTACCTCGAGCAAACAGCTTTCGCTTTTGCGAAAGTTCCGCTTACACGAGTCTTTCGGGGCTTCACTTGAAAGAGATGGATATCGGTTGGTGGGACCCTACTAAGAGCACGCTGTTCCTTCTTGAGTTAAAGGGAAACGAAGTTTGGCAAGGTTTTGATAAAAACAAAGACATCGCCCATGATCACTTGGTGAAGTCCCTCAAGAAAAAAGCAACCGATGTTCTTTTAATGTTGGCCGCTGTTTGGGTCAAAACGAACATTGGAAAAAAAATTCGGCCCACCCTGCCAAAGCCTATTCATCGATATCGAGGAGACGGCAGTATCAAAATCATCTTTCTTGTTGATACGCCAACTTCCAGCATCCCCCTGCTACTGGCTGTCAAGGATGCCGTTAATAAGGAGATCGCCGGACGGGTACGCCTTTTTGGTGTAAAGAATGTCACTCTGATCAATTTTGACGAAGCTCAAAATTCAAAGCTTCCCATAGAGAGATATACTAAAAAGGGATCGGCTCCGACACGTAGAAGCGCGAAACAACTTGAATTGTATCACTGGAAAGACAAGTAACACAAAAAGCCAACAAACGATTCACCCCGCCAGGTCGCCCGTCAGGCTCTCGAAGCGTTGCTGGAAGGGAAACGCCTTGTCCACGGGAATCCCCAGCCGCTCCAGCATTTCCTTGTAACCGAAATAGCCCATTTCCCGCTTGAGTGTTTCCAGCGACTGGCGCACCACGCGCTCGTCCCGGCCCGGTGGCACCCAACCCTCGCAAAGTTCGTAGGGAGTTAACGTCCGCCCGCCGGGTTTTTTCATCAGGATGGTGTAGCGGGACAGGGTGCGCATGTCGCTCCGTTTGCGGTCCTGCGCCATATCCCGTTCCAAATAGTGAGCGCACTGTTCCCTCAGCATTTCGCTTTTTTTCCAAGAATCCATTTTTTGCCAGGCGGCCGGTAGCCATTGCGCCTGGTCGTTGCCGGAACGTTCCACGCTGTCGGCGCGTTTTTTGTACACGATCTCCATTTTCTGCCGATGCTTTTTCCGGAACTGGTCGCGGTTTTTCATCCACTCCAGCCGGAATTTTTCGTCCTTGTACCATTTTTCTTTCAGTCGCTTGTACCGTAGCATCACTACTTCGTTTTTGGTTATGGCCTGCAACTCTTCATAGAGCTTCCTGGCCTCGGTGAACTGGTAATCCTTAAATTCCGCAACCATCCGTTCATACTTTTCGGCGTCCTTCGCCTTGAGTCCGTCCAGGACGGGGGCGAACTGTTTCCACTGGTTCCACCCGCTCCAGACCGCAAGACCCAGGGCCGTCACAAAAAACAATTTGAGAAACGAACGAACGAATTTCATCATTCCATCCTGTTAACGACACAACGGCAGACAGGGCAATTTTAATTCACCCTATATTATTGTCGGCTATAAGGAGAATAAAGTTAACCCCTAACTGCTTTCGGACGGATGTTGGTGTTGGCGGGCGCTTTGGGGGCTCAGTGCTTGAAATGGCGGATGCCGGTAAAGACCATGGCGAGGCCGTGTTCGTCGGCGGCCTGGATGACTTCCCGGTCGCGGATGGAGCCGCCGGGTTGAATGATGGCGGCCACTCCGGCCTGGGCGGCGGCGTCCACCGAGTCGCGAAACGGGAAAAAAGCGTCGGAGGCCATGACACAGCCGGCGACCGGCTTGTGCGCCTTTTCAATGGCCAGCCGCGCCGAATCGACCCGGCTCATTTGCCCGGCGCCGATGCCAACGGTTTCCCCGCCTTGCGCGTAGATGATGGCGTTGGATTTGACATGCTTGGCCACCGTCCACGCGAACCGCAGATCGTCGAGTTGCCGTTCATCCGGTTGCTTTTGCGTCACGACCTGCAATTGATCGGGATCCAAGGTGACGGCATCCATATCCTGTACCAGCAATCCCCCGCCCACTCGTTTGAGATCGACTTCTCCGGCGGTCCGGGGAGCGGGCTTGCCGGGAACCTCCATCAAACGGATATTTTTTTTGCCGGCAAACAAAGCCAGGGCTTGCGGCTCGAATCCGGGAGCGACAACCGCCTCCACGAAATTCTTGAGCATTTCTTCGGCGGTGTGCGCGGTGACGGTTCGGTTGAAACCGATGATGCCTCCGAACGCGGAGGCCGGGTCGGTTTCCCGCGCCTGGATGAAGGCCGCCAACTGATCCTCCCCCAGCGCCACGCCGCAAGGATTGGTGTGCTTGATGATCACTACCGCGGACGATTCAAATTCCCGCACCAGTTCCCACGCCGCGTTGAGGTCGATGATGTTGTTAAACGAAAGTTCTTTGCCTTGCAGTTTCTCCGCGGACACGATGTCCGACTGCCGGGGCGCGGTTTCCCGGTAAAACGCGGCCTGCTGGTGCGGGTTCTCCCCGTAGCGCAGTTCCATGATTTTCTCGAACGGCGGATGAAACCAGGGGGAAAACCGCGGCGCGTCTTCCAGCGTGCCGGACAAGTACGCGGCGATCAGCGAATCGTAGCGCGCCGTATGGGCAAAAGCGTCTCGGCTGAGCCGTTGCCGCGTCCGCAAAGTAACCGCGCCGTCGTGATCGTCCAGCTCCTTGAGAACCGCGTCATAATCCGACGGGTTGACCACAACCGCAACGTCATGAAAATTTTTCGCGGCGGCGCGCACCATCGTCGGACCGCCGATGTCGATATTCTCCACCGCATCATCGAGCGAACAGTCCTCACGGGAAACGGTCGCCTCGAAAGGATACAGGTTGATCGCCACCAGGTCGATGGGACGAATCTGGTGCGTTTGCAACGCTTGCCGATGCGACTCCAAATCGCGTTTGGCGAGAATGCCGCCGTGGATTTTCGGATGCAGTGTTTTGATCCGGCCATCCATGATTTCCGGAAACCCCGTGTAGTCGGAAACCGCCAGCACGGGAACGCCCTGGTCGCGCAACAATGCCGCAGTACCGCCGGTGGAGAGAATTTCCACCCCCCGGTCGCTGAGCCGGCGCGCGAACTCCGCCACGCCGGTTTTGTCCGACACGCTGATCAATGCCCTTTTAACAATGTTCATGACGCGCTAACCCTGGGGCGGTTTCTTTTCAGGTGGAGGTTTGTGGATCAAAAAATCGGGCGTAACCAGGTCGATGATTTTGAGCATCCAAACGGGAAACGATCCGTAGGAATCCAGCAAGCCCGGTTCTGTTTCCTGGGCGGCCGTTTTTTTCGGTGAATCTTGTTCCGGGAGATGCGATTGTTCCTTCATTTTGTCCTCGATGTTGTTGCAAAACCGGCATGACCGTGAGTTTCCGGTCGTATTCGGTGTCGAATGGTACTATTTTTCGCCGGCTTTGAAAACAGAATAATCCCCGCCACCTGCCGACCGGCGGCGCTTGCCTTATTCGGAACCCACGCACAGCCCCGCAGTGAATTTCCAGTTGATACCCGACTTTAAATCGATACGTCCAAACTGGTTTTCCAGGTTTTGCACGCACTGCGCGATCAAACCTTGCAAAAACTTTTTATCTTCTTCGGTCCAGGCTAACGGCGTATCCAGCAATTTTTCGTGAAAGGCCCGGACAATGTCGTCATCGCATTTTCCCGGCTCTTCCTTGACGATCCGCGGCAGAAAAATCAACTCCAGAAACGTCCGGGCGGCCACCGGCGGAAGCGGCCGGCAGGCAACTTCCCGAAACATCGCATACCGCGCCAGGGCCGTGGCCGACAACACCAGCAAGTTGACATCCTCCGGGTGCGCCGGGTAACGGCAGGCCGCCAGGATTTCATCCAGATCCGATGCCGTCACATTCAAGCACTGCTTGCAAAAACGCACATAGAACCTCAAGCGCCGCAGAAACGTTTCCGCGCCACGGGTTTCCTGGAGCGATTCAAAATGCCGTGCCTGCGGTTCGCCCTTGCCCTCGGTCCAATCCTCACGGACCATGGGAACTCGATAGGTGACCAGGGCGCACAGGTAATCCCTTTCATTTTCGTTGAGCAAACGGTCCAAGAACGGGCCATGCTCCTTGATGAGTTTTTCAGCCTGCCATTTCAGGTTCATCAAGTGTCCATACCCCACCTGGAAGAGCGGTTGCATCCAGGTATTTTCAAGAAGCGCCGCGCCTTTCCGCGTGTCATTACCGCTTCCCAGTTCCAGGCCGATGCTGACGGTAGCCATGACTTTTTGCACGACTTCGTTTTGGGCTCGCGGATCGGAAGGCGTCCGAAGATCAGCCACCATCACCTTGTTCGCCAGATAAACCAGCTCCCAGCGTATGGCGTCAAGGCGCGCCTCATTGCGGACCAGCAACAGGCAACGGCGGAAAAAACACTCGGCATCGGCCTGGACGACCGGATAGTGCGGCGAAACCCGATACCGGCCATCGTCGGAGAACGATTCCGGCGGCGCCGGTTTGACCTGGAGCGCCTCCGGGCTCAAACGGCTGTATATCTCATGCGCTTCCTCAAATTCCGGAATACCCCGCTCCGCGGTGCGGGTCAGCCGCCAACGGTAGGCCTTTTCCAGCGTCGGGCTTACCGGAAACCAGATGACGGCTTCCATTAGGGTAAAAAAATCGTTGGGATGATTTTCACAAAGTATCTGGAGAAATTTGGAAAGCGCCGGAGCGACCTCCGGAATTTTAAAAAACACATCGTAAATGCCGTCCGGGGAAAATTTTTTCAACCCCTCCACCCCTTCATAGGAATCCGTCATCTCATCATTCTTGTACACTTTGATAAGCGCTTGCAGAGCCGCAACCACCTGGTCCAAATCCTCATCCAGCAACCAGTGAAGGATTTTAGGCTCACTGCATTTCTCCAGAAGCGCCAGCCAGTCCCCCACCCGTTGCGGAAGAAATTTGTCGCCGCGCCACCACTCGAGATCGAAAATATATTGAAGTTGCGCTTGTGAAATCGCCGAGAGAATCGGCAGGCAGTCGGGTTCACCGATTTCCTTAACCATGTAGTAAACCTCTTCCGGCGGCAGGGCGCGCGCCACCTCCACGGCCCGGGGAGAAAGCAAAAGCAAATCCTGCCGCAACCTTCCCCTCACCTGCATGACACAGCGCGCTTGCTCGGCAACGCTCATTCCCGACAAAAATTCTTCCACCTTGCGAGGATCCGAACGAATCCAGCTTTCCGGAAACGGCGGAAGAATCCCCGCCTGCTCAAGCATCTTTTTGTTTTGATTTTTCATCGTTGAAAACGGCCAGCGTATATTTTAACAATCGTCATGCCCGCCGGATGGCAATAAAAGAAACCGGCGCACTCAAACCCGTTGAGGCGCATGAGGCATCCCAATCAAAAACCCGTTTTTTATATCGGAAACATTTTTGAAAATCAGGAAGAATATAATCATTATAATGGCAATCCCCGGGGCTTTCAACTTGAGAAATAAAACAACATCAACAAGCATCGGGGGTCTCATGAGCGACCGGACAACGATTCCAGCCGATCAGACAGACTCCATCATGACCAGAGACAACATGCGGCCGGTTTGGCCTTCCTTGCGATAAGAAAAAAAACGATGCGTTTCGCAAGACGTGCACTGGCCCGAATGAAAAATATTTTTTTCCGGAATGCCCGCCGACAACGCATCCTGCCGATTGGCTTGAAACAAATCCAACCAGAATCTGTTTCCCGGCGCGGGTCGGATTAAGCGTTGCCAGTTCGCGTAATTTTTTTTAAACGGCCGGATGCAAGGTTCGTCCACCTCATAACAACAACTGCCGATCCCCGGTCCCATGCCGACTAACACGTTCTCCGGTTTGCAACCGTAGCGGCTCTTCAAGGCGGCCGCGGTCTGAAAAAGAATATTTTTTGCAGTGCCCCGCCGGCCCGCGTGCACGATCCCCGCAACCCGCTGGAGAGGATCATAAACAATGATGGGGACGCAGTCCGCAGTCAACACGCCGATTGCCCGGCCGGGAAGCGGTGTGATAATCGCGTCCGCTTCAATCAAGGCCGTTTGCGCGCTCGTCACCGAAGCGTCTTCGAGCGCATAAATTCCGTTGCCGTGAACTTGCCGCACCAGAAAAACTTCTTCCGTCCGCATGTTCAACGCGCGCAGAAACAAACGCACATGCTCGAAGGAAACGCCGGACTGCCCTCTGCGCCCCAGCCGCAACACCTCCTCGCCCTTTCCTGCAACTTTAAAATTCCTCGGACTGAATCCATGCACGAGGCCAAACGTTTTTTCCAAGGCGGAAATTTTAATCGGATCGATCAAAATACTCATAACTTTTTTCAAAAAAAGAATTCAAACCAAAAAAAAATTTTTGCTCCCTTAACATTATTTTTTTGCGTCGATTGTTTGATTGTTTTTTCAACCGACCGATCAAGCAGGCGTAGCAAGGGTTTCCCGGCGTATGACCGGCAGGCGCTATTTATTTTTTTTAACCGGAGGAAAGAATAAATATTTTTTTGTTCGATTTCGCAATGCCGTTTACCTATTATTTGCTTGACAATAAATACTTATCGCATAAAATAATTTCAATAAATTGGGCGCTGAAACGTTTCCCAATTTATTACGAAAGGAGTTCTTGATGGCAACCAAGAAAAAAGCAGCAAAGAAGAAAGCTACAAAGAAAAAAG
>JBHHYO010000090.1:0-9531 GCA_046757665.1 Nitrospinales bacterium | reverse complement strand
TTATCAGCAGGATAAGAATTTCTAAAAATCATGAGTTTTTCAGCAACCTGTTAGACTATTTCGTTCCTCGTTTTAAAAAAAATTTTTTTCCGTAAAAACGGGCGGAGTCAGGGGCCGGCCCAAGGCTAGGGTGATGCGTGCTGTCATGGTTCGACGGGCTCACCATGACAGACAGGGCAACGTATACGGGCGGCATTGGTCAGGCAGTCGGGCAACGTACGCGGGCGGGCTCAGTCAGGTATCGCTCAAAAGGGGCTATTCGGGCTTGGGGCTGTTGTTGCGGTACTTTATGGAGGATGCGATAAAGTCCTTGAACAGGGGATGCGGCGACCGGGCGGAGGACTTGAACTCGGGATGGAACTGCCCCGCCAGGAACCAGGGGTGATCTTCCAGCTCGATGATTTCGACCAGGTTGCCGTTGGGCGAGATGCCGGAAATTTTCAGGCCGGCGTCTTCCAGTTGCAGGCGGTATTTATTGTTGAACTCATACCGGTGGCGGTGGCGTTCGTAAATTTTGCCGGTCCCGTAAGCCTGGTAGGCGAACGATTTTTTCCTGAGCTGGCAGGGATACTCGCCCAACCGCATGGTGCCGCCCTTGTTGCCCTGGGCTTGCTGGTCGGGCATCAGGTCGATCACCAGATAGGCGGATTTGGGCGAAAACTCGGCGCTGTTGGCGTTTTTCAGGTTGGCCACGTTACGGGCAAACTCGATGGCGGCGCAGTGCATCCCCAGGCAAATACCGAAAAACGGAATTTTGTTCACGCGGGCAAAGCGCGCGGCCACGATTTTACCCTCGATGCCGCGCTCGCCAAACCCGCCGGGAACGAGGATGCCGTTGACGCCGCGCAACGTCTCCTCGCCGTTATCCTTGTTCTCCAGGCTCTCGGCATCCACCCATTTGAGGTTGACGCGGACATTGTTGCCGATGCCGCCGTGAGTCAAGGCTTCGATGAGGCTTTTGTAGGATTCCTTGAGTTCGAGGTACTTGCCGACCACGGCGATATCCACCTCGCCTTGAGGTTTGTATATTTTCCGGTTGATCTCGTCCCATTGCGAGAGGTCGGGTTCGCCGGCGCGCAGTCCCAGTTTGCGAATGATGATTTTATCCAGACCTTCTTCGTGGAACTGAAGCGGAACGGTGTATATGGATTTGACATCGACGGCGGTGATCACGGAATTCGGCTCCACGCTACAAAACAGGGCGATCTTTTTTTTGATTTCCCTGGACAGCTTCTTCTCCGTGCGGCAAAGCAGGATATCGGGCTGGATGCCGATCTCTCTCAGCTTTTGCACGCTGTGCTGGGTGGGTTTGGTTTTCAGTTCGGCGGAGGCGGTGATGTAAGGCACGAGCGTCAGGTGAACGTACAGAATGTTTTTCGGGTTGATGTCGAAGCGAAGCTGGCGGATGGCTTCCAGAAACGGCAGGCTTTCGATATCGCCGACGGTGCCGCCGATTTCATAGATGACCACGTCCACGCCCTCGGCCACGGCAAGGATGCGTTTTTTGATTTCATCGGTGATGTGGGGAATGACTTGGACCGTAGAGCCCAGATACTCGCCGCGCCGCTCTTTTTGGATAACGTCGTGGTAAATCCGCCCGGCGGTGACGTTGTTGATCTTGCGCATGGAGGCGTGGGTGAACCGCTCATAGTGGCCCAGGTCCAGGTCGGTCTCGGCGCCGTCGTCGGTCACATAGACTTCTCCATGCTGGATCGGGTTCATGGTTCCGGGGTCCACGTTGATATAGGGATCGAGTTTCATCAACGTGACTTTCAAGCCCGAACATTCCAGCAGACTGCCGATGGAGGCGGCGGCGATTCCCTTACCCAGGGAGGATAAAACTCCCCCGGTGACGAAGATCAGCTTTACTTTTGACGGCCGGTTTTTTTTCTTCAAAATGCCTCGTTGAAAATGCGTTAGCCGGATACCGGCTCATTCATGAGTTGTTGTATCTTCTCCAGGTCCGCCGGGCAGTCTACGCCCACGGAGTCCTTGGGGGTTTCGGTTATTTTGATGGGAATACCGTTTTCCAGGATTCTCAACTGCTCCAACTTTTCGGCTTCCTCCAGGCGCGACCTGGGCAGGTTGGGAAACTGCATCAGAAAGGACCGGGTGTAGGCGTAAAGCCCGATATGCTTGAAAGCCAAAACGCCGTCTTGCCTGTCGGTTGCGCCTTGTGCGCCTCCGTTCATTTGCCGGTCGCGGTGAAACGGGATCGGCGACCGGGAAAAGTAAAGCGCAAAGCCGTTGCGATCCGCCACGGTCTTGGTGACATTTGGATTGAGAACTTCTTCCATACTTCGGATGGGTGTCATGAGAGTCGAAACAGAAATGGAATCGTCCCGTGTCATGGGTTCAACCGCCAGGTCGATATTGCCCGGCGGGATAAGGGGTTCGTCGCCCTGGACGTTGACCACAATGTCGCAGGAGATTTCGGCGGCGGCTTCGGCGACCCGGTCGGTTCCGGAAATATGGCTTCGGGAGGTCATCACCACCCGGCCGCCAAAGCGGGAAACGGCATCGAAGATTTTTGAGTCATCGGTGGCGACCAGAACCTCGGAAACCCATTCGGCTTTTTGGGCTTTTTCGACGACCCACTGGATCATGGGTTTTCCGCGGATGTCCGCGAGGGGCTTGCCGGGGAAACGGGAAGACGCCCACCGGGCGGGAATGATCGCCGCCACCCGGGGCTTAGTAGGCATGACGGCTGATCAATCCTTTCCACAGGGTCAGGATCAAGATTCTCAGATCAAACCACAGGGACCAGTTTTTGATGTAATACAAGTCGTACTCGATTCTTTTTTGCAAGGAGGTGTTGCCCCGCCAGCCGTTCACCTGGGCCCAGCCGGTCAACCCCGCCTTCATTTTGAGGCGCAGAATGTAATGCGGTACGGATTTTTTGAAATTGTCCACGAAGACCCGGCGTTCGGGGCGCGGGCCGACCAGGCTCATGTCTCCCTTCAGCACGTTGAACAACTGGGGCAGTTCGTCGAGGCTCAACCGCCGCAACACCCGGCCCACGCGGGTGCGGCGCTCATCCCCTTCCCTGGCCCAGACGGGGCCCGTCGCCGCTTCCGCGTCCATGCGCATGGAACGGAATTTCATCATGGAAAATTCCTTGTCGTCCAGCCCCACCCGGCGTTGCCGAAAAATGACCGGGCCCGGCGATTCCAGTTTGATGGCTATCGCAATCAACAGCATCAACGGCGCGGTCAGGACAATCGCCGCGGCGGAATAAACAACATCGGTGGTCCGCTTGATCACGCTGTTCCAGCCGTAAAGCGGCGTCCCCGTTACGTTCACCACCGGCAAGCCGTCGAAGTCTTCCACTCCGGAATGAATGTTCATGAACTGCAACAGGTCCGGAACCACCCGGACATCCACGGTCTCTTCTCCCAGACGGGAAAGAACCTGCTCAAGGCGGTCATGGGCGCCCAGGGGAAGAGCGATGAACAGTTGATCGATATTTCTCTCCGCAAGGTGTTTCGAGACATCATCCGCCAAGCCGAGCACTTTATGATTTTTGAACGTCTTGCCGACTTTCTCCGGATGCCGGGTCAAATAGCCCGCAACGGAAAATCCCATTTCCGGATGCAGATCGATTTTCTCGGCAACGGATTGTCCCAGCTCGCCGGCGCCGACGATCAATACCTGCCGCAAGTGCACCCCCTTCTTGCGCAGGACCATCAGAGTCTTGCGCACCAGGGTATGCGCCAGAATCATCATGACCGTTGTGATCGCCCAAAAAAGGATCACCATCACCCGGGAATAGGACACGTCGCGATAAAAGAAGGACAAGCCGGTCAGCATGAGAACCGAAAGCGAAGCGACCTTGATGATAACGTAAAATTCGCTGAAATAGGATTTCCCCCGCAAGGGGCGGTACAGGCCGCAAATTTTTATGTTAACCATGAAGATGAGCCAAATGGGAAGCAGAACCATCAGGTACTGGTCCAAGGGAGGAACCCCCCGGGTGACCGGAACGATGGGAATTTTGAAGCGGATAAAATACGCGGCCAACCAGGAGAAAACAATGACCAGGCTATCGAACAGAAACAGGGCGGAGGTAAATAGTTGCGCGTATTTTTTTAGCATCTGGGCGAAATTTTATTTTCAATATAAGCCCGAATACGGCGAGAAAACACTTCTACATCGAATTGACGGGCGTGTCTGCGGATCTGCTCGGGATCAAAACGATTCTCGATCGACTCAAAAAACCGCACGGCTGAAACCAGGGCATCCGGGGTTTGCTCATGGAAAAACACTCCGGTGGGGTGTTTGGTTTTATCTTCCGGGATATCCCACTCGGGTTTCCAGGAGTGTTTTTCCGGGATAACGGTTTCCAACGCGCCCCCCCGGGAAAAAGCAATGACCGGACGCCCCATTCCCTGGGCTTCGAGAGGCGTGATGCCGAAATCCTCCTCACCGGGGAAAATAAAAGCGCGGCAACGGGCGTAATGGGACCGGATTTCCTCGTCGGGCAACCATCCCAAAAATTCGATATTGGGGGCCGCCGCGTCTTTCAGGCGCCGCAGTTGTTGCCCGCTCCCTATAATTTTCAAAGGATAGCCCAATTTTTTGAAAGCTTCAACCGCTAAATCCAACCGCTTGTAGGGCGCAAAGGCGGATACCATAAGGAAAAAATCCTCCGGCTTCTCCTCCCCGGCCGGCGAATAAAATTTTGTGTCAACGGGAGGATAAATCACCGTCGCATCGCGGCGGTAACAGCTTTGGATGCGCTTTTGAACATGCCGGGAAATCGCCACAAAATAATCTACGCCGCGGCTACTGCGGACATCCCACGCTTTCAAGCGAGGCCGAAGAACCCGCATGGCCGTGGAGACCAAAGCGCCCGACCGGGCCGGGCCGAAATACTGGTCATATTGATCCCAGATGTAACGCATGGGGGTGTAACAATAACAAATGTGGATGCTGTCCCTGCCGGTCGTTACCCCTTTCGCCACACAGTGACTGCTACTCAAAACCAAGTGGTATTGCGAAAGGTCAAACTGCCCGACCGCCAGCGGCATTGCGGGCAGATAGTATCGGTAGTTCCGCGCCACTCCCGGCAAGGATTGCAGAAAAGAGGTTTTAATCCTCATGCCTTCAATGACGGGGGAGACGGTTCCGGGTATATGAAGGAGCGTAAAAAGGTCGGCTTCGGGATAAAGGCGGCAGAAAACTTCCAGGCACTTTTCGCCGCCCCGCATCCCGGTCAGCCAATCGTGGACAATGGCGATTTTCATAGCAATAGCCTTCGGCCGGCGGGGCAGTCGAGGCTGGAGGCCGGGAGTTTTGCCCTGAGTGCGGTTGGCGGAACGCCGATGCGGTTATTGGATTTCGCTCAGTTGTTGTTCAATCTTGGCTCGAACTTCCGCCGGCGGGTTGCCTCGCAAGGCGGCTTCAAGCGTATCCACGCCCCGGCTGGTATCGCCTTTCCTGATATAACTGACCCCCAGCTGGAACCGGGCATCGTGTACCTTGTTGCCGCGGGGGTACTTGGTCAACACCGTCTGGAACGATTTGATCGCGTCGTCATACATTTCCAGCTGAAGGTAGTTGCTCCCGATCCAGAAAGAAATGTTGTCCTGATAGCTTACGGGAGGATTCTTCACTTCCAGGTTCTGAAACAGCAGGATGGATTCATCGTAATTGCCGTTTCGATAACTCTCCAGGGCCTTGTCGTATCCTTGCTTGAACCCGCTCGACACCCTCCTTGCGGAAGAGCCGCTTCTTCCAGAGAGGCTGGAGCGTTTTTGTTTCAATTCGGCAAGTTCTTGTTGCAGGCGCGCCATTTGGTCCTTCAGCTCATTGACTTCCGGTTCCAGAAAATCCGCCTTTTCCGAGATGCTACCCAGGTTCCCCTCCAGTTTTTCCTGTGTAGCCGCAATCTGCGGTTCCATGGTATTGATCATCTCCTGAAGCTCGAGAACCTTGGAAATCAGGGCTTCCTGCTGGCTTTGCAGGTTCTCCAAATTTGCCTTTATTTCATTTTGATCCGTATCCTGATCGACGCTGGAAAACCCGTCGTCGGCGCCGCCCTGGTCATCGAAGCCTCCTTCGCCACCACCTTGATCGCCCGTATCCGCAAAAAAATCATCTTCGGAATTTGCCGAACCCGAAGCATCTTCTCCAAAAGGAGCATCGCTTTCAAAGCCCAGTTCATCCTCCTCATCGGCGTCTCCGCCGATCCAGGGAATGTAACTGCAACCTCCCAGGGACAGGCCCAGGGCAACCAGAAAAACTATAACAAGGCGGGGTAAAAATCTCATGGACGACATTGCTTTCTCCAAATGTTGGGAGGGTATGCTTACTCCTTAATAATCAATGGATAATATTGAACCATCAAGCGGATGTCAATATAAAAAAAGACGCAAAATACAACAATTTTTAATCAAATTTATCATCATTCATATCGAAAAACATTAGTTGCTTAACCGTCCGATTACATTACCGCGGGCGTCTTTTCACGAATCCGCCGAACCACCTTTGTGAGGATACTACAAACCGCATCCATTTGTTCAGGAGAATTGGACCACCCGAGGCTGAAGCGCAAGGAGGCGTTGATTTGATCCGCGGGCGTCTGCATGGCGGCCAGCGTATGAGAAGGCATCGGCGAACCGGAACTACACGCGGTTCCCGTGGACACGGCGATCCCCTCCATGTCGAGCGCAATCATCATGGACTCTCCATCGGCCCCCTCGAACGCCAGGTTCAAGGTATTGGGCAGTGCGTGGCGCGGGCAACCCAGCCGTTCCACCGAAGGAATGTTTTCCCGGATCAGTCGATCGAGCCGATCCCTCATGTCCTCGATAGTTGTCAAACCCAACCGTTGCCCGGCGATTTGCGAAGCCTTGCCGAACCCGACGATACCGGCGACATTCTCCGTTCCGCCGCGCCTTTTTTTCTCCTGGCCGCCGCCGCTGATCAAGGGGAAAAGAGAGGGAACCCCTTTCCGCAAATACAAGGCGCCGACCCCTTTCGGACCATAAAGTTTATGAGCCGACATGGACAACATATCCACGGGCATCGCCGTCACGTCAACCGGAATTTTGCCGACGCTTTGCACGGCATCGGTGTGAAACAGAATGCCCCGACCGCGGGCGAGTTCGCCGATTTGTTCGATATCCTGCAAGGCGCCCACTTCACTATTGGCGTGCTGGATGGTGATCAACACGGTTTGCGGCGTCAGGGTTTGCTTCAACAAGTCCAGATCGACCCGTCCCTGCCGGTCCACGGGAAGATAATCCACGCTAAAACCCAGACGTTGCAACTGTTCGCATGAATTCAACACCGCCGGATGTTCAGTCCGGCAGGTGATGACATGGCGTCCTTTTTCTTTCAAAGCAAGGGCGGTCCCCAGGATGGCGAAATTATCCGATTCCGTGCCGCCGCTGGTGAAGACAATTTCGCCCGGACGAGCATGGATAAGCTCGGCCACCTGTTCCCGGGCCTCATCGACCCGCACCCGCGCCGCCCGCCCGTAGGAATGGATACTCGACGGGTTGCCGAAACATTCCTTTAAAACCGGTAGCATCGCCTCCAGAACTTCGGGATGCGGCGGCGTGGTGGCGTTATGGTCCAGATAGATTCGTTCCAATGTCCGTTCTCCTCTCGACCAATGAGTGGGGAAGACCCCGCAATGCGTTGAGCGGGGAAAATTCATTTTGATGATGTGTGGAAATCAAGACAACTAACAAAAGGACAGTGGCATCACACTGCGGGATGGTCAAAAATCCGCTTATTTTTTCCCGGCCTGTTTCAGGAGAACCGGCTTGGACAATGCCGTATCTTCCCGTTCCTTCAGGGCCTCCTTGAGCGCCCGGATTTCCCTCTCCATTTGCGGAAGCCGTTCCAGCATACACTCAATGGCCCGCGCCATCGGATCGGGAAACGATTGGATTCCATCCTCATCCTGCCGGCCATCGCCGACGCCGGTAAAGACTACCCGGCCAGGCACGCCGATGACCGTGGAGTATTCCGGTACCCCTTCGACCACCACGGAACCCGAACCGATTTTGGTGTGATTGCCGATTGCGATGGGACCCAGCACCTGCGCCCCGGCGCCCAGCATCACATTATCGCCGATGGTCGGATGGCGTTTGCCTTTTTTCATGCTCAATCCGCCCAGCGTCACCCCGTGGTACATGAACACGTTGTCTCCCACCTCGGAAGTTTCGCCGATGACCACGCCCATACCATGATCAATAAAAAGCCGGCGGCCGATCCTGGCGGCGGGGTGAATTTCTATCCCCGTCATCCAGCGCGCCAGATAAGACAGCGCACGCCCCACGAACTTTAACTCGTGATTCCAGAGCCAGTGCGAAATCCGATAAAAAATCAACGCATGGACTCCCGGATAACAAAGCAGAACTTCCCAAAAGTTCCTCGCGGCCGGGTCTTTTTTCAGGGCGATCTCAATGTCTTCTTTGATTTGATCAATCATGAGCGGCAAAAACCGTTAAAACAGCAAGCAGGTCGAATTTTCCTCGCACGGAGGCGCCTGCCGGCAGATTCTCCATGGCAAAAAATCAACTGATATCTCGTTGATGTTACACTATTTACCGGGTCAAATCAACCGCAAGCCAGTCCTTGACGATCCGCCGGCGCGAAATCTTCCAGCCACGCATCGCTTCCGAAAAAGCAGGAAATCAATTGATCACGTTATGTCCGCGGTTTTGCATACAACGGATAAACGTGCGTCGATACTGGGCGTCGGAGTCACCGGCACGCGACAGCCCGCCGCCAACGCCACCGATAGCCGCACCCAGTTTCGCTCCCTGGCCGGCGTCTCCCGTGGCGGCGCCCAGAACGGCTCCCGCCGCGGCTCCCAAAGCGCCACCGGCCAACGCACCTTTCGCCGCTTCCCTGCCCGATTCGCCAGAGGCCTCCAGAGCCAGTTCCCGGCACTCGGACTTATCAATATCAATATTGGAGGCGTTGGTGTCGCCGTAAGGATCAACCGTCGGCGTCCAGCCCGTTTGCGATGCGCAACCCGTCAACAGAATCACGTAAAATACCGCGCAAAATTTTTGCCACATGAGTTGCTCCCTCTCGTTAAAGTTGGCGTTCGTTTAAAATAACCGGAGTCCGATTCGGCAACGCATCTCGTGTTGTTCCGGATACTCTCCTCATATTATAAATAATAGTCGATGCCGGGGCGGAAAATTTTCATACGAAACCGCTTTTTTGCCGGAATCGATACGATTTCACGGAGCAAGCGCCAAACCCGCCTACCCTGACCAACACCGCCCGCATTCGCGTCATGGTGAGCCCGTCGAACCATGACAGCACCTGACCGGAGCCGGTTTTTACGGAAAAAAAATTTTTTTAAAACGAGGAACGAAATAGTCTAAATGTCAGCCTGTCAAACCAGTAACCCCTTGCCCCACAACCGGTTTTCCAGCTCTGCCGTCAGGTAAAAAATGACCGGATTTCGCGGAAAAACCATGCTGGAAAAAGGTTTAAGTATTTATACTTAACTTATTAGTATTAAAAGATATTTTTGTTACATGTTTTCCCATGCCGAAT
>JBHHYO010000089.1:0-9618 GCA_046757665.1 Nitrospinales bacterium | reverse complement strand
GGTTTGGGTATTATTTAGTCAAAATACCGTAATTAGGGTAGACGGGAGAAAATTATGTTGACGGTTGCCAATTGATCGTTGGCGGGGAAAAACTGGAAGCCGAAAACCGGAGACCGGAGGTCGCTAAACAGAGTGTGAGGGGTGCATTAGAAGGTTAGGACACTTCGGCGGGCTTCGTGTGACGTCGAATTACAACTTAGCTCAGATTTTGCCCAGGTTTCAAAGCCCCAAACGCCAACGTGTCTGCCTCAGGACATGAGTTTCTGGAAGAAGCCTTTGTGTTTTTCCTTGACCGGTTTGCCGTCGATTTCGGCGAGTTCGTGGAACAGTTCTTTCTGGCGTTTGTTGAGTTTTCTCGGGGTTTCGACGATGAACTGGATGATCTGTTCGCCGCGCCCGTGGCCGCGGATATGGGGGATGCCGGCGCCGGGGATGCGATAGGTGTCCCGTGACTGCGTTCCGGCGGGCAGGGTGATGGTTTTGGTTTTTCCCTCCTCCAGCAGGGGCACTTCGATTTCCGCTCCCAGCGCGGCCTGCGAGAAGGAGATGTTCATGCGGCAGTAAATGTCGTAGCCGTCGCGTTGAAAGAAATCGTGGGCGGCGACGTGGATGAAGACGTAGAGGTCGCCGGGCGGTTCGCCGTTGGGGCCGGCTTCGCCCTCGTTTTTGAGTCGCAGGCGGGAGCCGTCATCGACGCCGGCGGGGATGGTGACGACGATTTTTTTGGTTTCCGGCACGCGCCCCTCGCCACGGCACTTCGTGCAGGGATGGGTGATGGTCTGCCCGGCGCCGCGGCAATGCGGGCAGGGGGTTTTGAGGCTGAAAAAGCCCTGCATCTGGACAAACTGTCCCGTTCCCCGGCAGGCGCCGCAGACTTGGGGAGAACTGCCCGGTTTGCAACCACTGCCGGAACAGGTCCGGCAAGCGACGTGCTTGTTGACCTCGACGGTTTTCTGGAACCCAAAGGCGGCTTCGGTAAAGCTCAGGGACAAGTCCAGCCGCAGGTCGGCGCCGGTGGAGCGGCCACCGCCGCCGCCACCGAAAAAGTCGCCAAAGATATCGCCGAAGTTGGAGAAAATATCCTCGAAGCCATGGAACCCGCTGAACCCGGAGCCCTTGAGGCCATCATGCCCGTACTGGTCATAGATCTGCCTTTTTTTCGGGTCCTTGAGGACTTCGTAAGCTTCGGCGGCTTCCTTGAATTTTTCTTCTGCTTCCTTGTTGCCGGGGTTTTTATCGGGATGGTGTCTGAGTGCGAGTTGCCGGTAGGCTTTTTTTAATTCGTTTTCCGAAGCGTCGCGGTTGACGCCCAGCACTTCATAGTAGTCTCGTTTATACATTGTGTTCCCCGGCGGAGTGTTCATTCTGCTTTGCTCTTGCGAAAATGCGCCGCCGGCCAAGGCTCGGAGGCGGACGGCGGTGGCACAGCGGGCATAAGGCTCATTCCAATTTGGCGACTTTGACTTTGACCGGCTTGATCAGTTTTTCTCCAAGCATGTAGCCGGTTTCCAGTTCTTCGAGAACCAGGTTGTCCTGTTCCGGGTCGGTGGTTGTGACCGTCATGCAGGCTTCGTCGGTTTTCGGGTTGAACGGCCGGCCCTTGGCGCGGATGGGCTTGACGCCGTTGGCTTCCAGGTTTTGGCTGAACTGGCCGACGATCATCCGGAGTCCCTGTTTGAGGCTGTCGAAGTCGCCGCTGGTTTCGGCGGCCTCGGCGGCGCGTTTGAGGTTATCCAGGATGGGGATGATCTGGGCGAACAGGTTGGCCTTGAACTGGTTCAGGCGGGTTTCGTTTTCCCGTTGCAGGCGAACCCGGAACTCGCTGTTTTCGGCGTTTTTGGCCTTGAACGCGGCGATATACTCCCGCAACTGCTTGTCTTTTTCTTCCGCCTGGTTTTTTAATTGTTCGACATAGGAGGGCAGTTGCTCCTCCTGCGTGCCGGCATCCGCGTTGTCCGATTCATCTTCCGTCGCCCAGTGGCGGTGGTCCTTGACGGTGAAGCCGGGTGTTTTCTGCTTGTCGGGTTTCTTGGTCATGTTTGACTGTTTCCCAGGTTGTCGGACCGCAACCGGGGAAAGCCTAGCTTGCCCGCGTCCGCGCCGCCGGCGAGGTATAAACCCCGCGTTTTATTTTTTGCTGATGTCCTCGAACTCGGCATCGACCACATCGTCATCGGAAGAACTGCTTTTGTCTCCGTTGGAGGATTTACCCGCGTCCGCGCCGCCGGCGCTTGCATCCCCTGTCGGGGGTTGCTGGGCCTGGGCGTACATTTTCTCGGCGATGCCGTGGGAGGCCTGGGTCAACTTTTCGAGTTGCTCCTTGATGACGGCGGCGTCCTCGCTTTCCACGGCTTTTTTGGCTTCCTCAACGGCGCTCTCGGCGGATTTTACATCCTCGTCGGAGAGTTTGTCCTTGTTGTCCTTGACGGTTTTTTCCAGGTTGTAAATCAGGGAGTCCAACTGGTTTTTCTGGTCGATCAGTTCCCGGCGCTCCTTGTCGGCTTCCGCGTTGGCTTGGGCGTCCTTCACCATGCGGTCGATTTCCTCGTCGTTGAGGCCGGTGGAATCGGTGATGGTGATTTTTTGTTCCTTGTTGGTGCCCTTATCCCTGGCGGAAACGTTGATGATACCATTGGCGTCAATATCGAAAGTGACTTCGATTTGCGGAATTCCCCGCGGCGCCGGCGGAATGCCGTCGAGGTGAAACTTGCCCAGGGTGCGATTGTCCTTGGCCATTTCGCGTTCTCCCTGGATGACATTGATTTCCACCGAGGGCTGATTGTCCGCCGCGGTGGAAAACACCTCCGTTTTTTTCGTGGGGATGGTGGTGTTGCGTTCGATCAGCTTGGTGGTCACGCCGCCCAGGGTTTCGATTCCCAGGGAGAGCGGCGTTACGTCCAGCAGAAGGATATCTTTCACGTCGCCGGAGAGGACCCCCGCCTGCACGGCGGCGCCCAGGGCGACAACCTCATCGGGGTTCACTCCTCGGTGCGGGTCCTTTCCGAACAGTTGCTTGACGCATTCCTGGGTTTTGGGAATGCGCGTAGAGCCTCCGACCAGAACGGCCTCATGAATGTCGCCGGTTTTGGTTCCCGCGTCGGCCATGGCTTTTTTGCAGGGTTGCAGTGTTTTGTCGATCAGGTCTCCCACCATGGACTCGAATTTGGCGCGGGTGAGTTTCATGCCCAGGTGTTTGGGACCGCCGGCGTCCGCGGTGATGAACGGCAGATTGATTTCGGTTTCATTGACGGTGGACAATTCCATTTTGGCTTTTTCCGCGGCTTCCTTGAGACGTTGCAGGGCCATGTTGTCCCGGGACAGGTCCACGCCCTGATCTTTTTTGAATTCGGCAACCATCCAGTCGATGATGCGTTGGTCCAGGTTGTCGCCTCCCAGATGGGTATCGCCATTGGTGGCTTTCACTTCCACGACGTTGTCGCCCACCTCCAGGATGGAGATATCGAACGTTCCGCCGCCGAAATCGTACACGGCGATCATATGGTCCTTTTTTTTGTCCAATCCGTAAGCCAGGGCGGAGGCGGTGGGTTCGTTGATGATGCGCTTGACTTCCAGGCCAGCGATTTTCCCCGCGTCCTTGGTGGCCTGCCGCTGGGCGTCATTGAAATAGGCGGGCACGGTGATTACGGCTTCGGTGACCGGCTCGCCCAAATAGGCTTCGGCCGATTTCTTGAGTTTTTGCAGAACCATGGCGGAAATTTCCGGAGGGGAATACTGTTTGCCGCCGGCTTCGATTTTGACTTCGTTTTTGGACCCCTTAACGACTTTATAGGGGACCATTTTCATTTCCTCGGGAACCTCGCCGTAGGAACGGCCCATGAAACGCTTGACGGAGAAAATGGTGTTTTCCGGATTGGTCACCGCTTGCCTTTTGGCGATCTGCCCCACCAGAATTTCGCCGTCTTTCGTAAAGGCAACGACCGAGGGGGTGACGTGACTGCCTTCTTCATTGACGATGACTTTGGGCTCATTACCCTCCATAACCGCTACAACCGAATTTGTGGTTCCCAAATCGATGCCTACAATTTTGCCCATGGTCGTCAACCCCCTATAAATTTCGAAATGAATGGTTCGTTAGTTGTTGTTTGTTGTTTGCTGAGCGGACTCAGCAATCTTGTTGCTTGACAATCGCTAAATAAAACGCCTGTAGGCGATTGTCAAGGTGGGGGAGGGCGAAAATTCATGAAACCGGCGCCGAATCTCTCCGGACACCTTGTAATATCAGGGGATAGGGGGTTTTCTTGTTTTCACGGGAAGCATCGAATCGACGACTTGCTCGTGATGGCTTGTCGTCAGTTGATTCCCATTGAGTCCAGCTGGTTGACAATGCTCTCCCTGGTGAAGGGTTTCTTGACATACCCATTCGCGCCGGCTTCCAGGGCTTTGGCGACCTGGAACGTTTCCGTTTCAGTGGTGACCATCATCAGGCGCATGTCCTTATGGTTGGGGTCGGAGCGAACGGCGCGGACGAATTCCAGTCCGTTCATGGCCGGCATATTCCAGTCCACCAGCGCCAGGTCGATCTTGCCGACTTCTTTCAGCCGGTCAAGCGCCTGCTTGCCGTCGCCGGCTTCATAAACCTCGAACCCCTGCTCCTTGAGCATGTTGCCGAGGATTAACCGAATGGCTCTTGAATCATCTACAACAAGTACACGCACGACCTTCTCCCAATTTAAAGGTTTCGTCTATGTCGGGGCTTCGGGTAGACAAGTTTCATAGGCGGGGGAGAGGGGGGAGAAGAGGCAAAAACCGGCGGAACACGAACCCGCTTGCGTTATTAACCCGGGCAGACCCGGCGGTTTTATTCGGCGTTTTCGTCCAGGCCTTGCTCCAGGTCACCCATGAACAGCCGGGTTTCTTCTTTAATGGACTCCGCCTTGACCGTATCTTGCCGGGCTTTAATCTCAGCGAGTTCTTCCTTGCCTTCGGGAGTCAGCGCCCACGGAGTCAGTCCGTCGTCCTTCATTTTCTTTATGGTATCAATGATTTTCTGAAGCTTGGGCGAGTCCAGGTCCTGGATGGCCAACAGTGCCTCCTCATGGCCGCAATAAGGACACAGTACTACGGTGTAACAACTGGTATTGGCGCGGATCATCTTCAAAGTGACGTTGGCGAAATGACAATGCTGGCCAATAAATACGCAAACCTGAATCTTGTTGTGCAAAATGGTCAGGTTGGGATGACAGGGGCTGATAACCGCCTCCGGGTCGATTTTCGGATAAATCGGGCGGTAGTCCGGCATGGGAATGATGTTCATGCCCGGCACTTCCTCGACCAGTTTCAGGGAGAGGGCCGCCTTGTTCATCCATTCCTTGTCCCACCGTTTGAAGGAAGGCGCCCAGATGATCAGCGGGCCCGGAAACAACGTGGGATTTCTTAGAGTTAACAATTTATGGGCAAGCACTTCCATGGCTTTTTCGGAGGAAACATGCTCGCCTTCAACCATATCACAGCCGGAATGCGGCTCGGGCTGAAAAATACCTTGCGAGGCCGCGGATGGGGGCAGTAAACCGATGGGACCTAATTCCAGTTTTGGCATTCTTTATCAATCTCCAACAACGTTTGTCAAATGGATAATCCTCCCCCTTGCCGTCCTTCTGCGGACGGGACGGAAGATTCTCCGGATGCGGTTTTCTTGTCAAAACGAAAAATCAAAAGCGGAACCCTGCGACACGGGGAAATTAATACTATTATCAAACCGGCGACCTGTCAATCCTTAAATTAATCCGCCCAGCCGGCCTGCCGTACCGCGGAGCAACAGGGAGCGGCGATGGCTTCGGGGCTCCGCAGTTCTTGCGGATGGGTTTCCCGGCCGCGGCGTTTTGCCATATTTTCCCCATTGGTTGAATCGGATTTGATAAAATGGTTATCTAAACCCCCAATCGTGTTGCAAGCGTTAATCTTTTATTTGTGGAGAATCGGCAATGAGTTTGTCACAGGAACAAATCAGCCGGTACAGCCGGCATTTACTGCTTCCGGAAGTCGGCGTCGAGGGACAGGAGAAGCTGTGCGCCGCCTCCGTGCTGTGCATCGGCACCGGCGGGCTGGGGTCTCCCGTTGCCCTGTACCTGGCGGCGGCGGGCGTCGGCAAGCTGGGACTGGTCGATTTCGACGTCGTGGATTTCAGCAACCTGCAACGCCAGATCGCCCACGGGGAATCGACCGTCGGCAAGCTGAAGGTGGATTCCGCCAAGGCCCGGCTCAAGGACATGAATTCCAGTATCGAGGTGGTGACCTACAACACCCGCCTGACTTCCGAGAACGCTTTGGATATTTTCAAGGATTACGACATCATTCTGGACGGTACGGATAATTTCCCCACCCGCTATCTGGCCAATGACGCCTGTGTGCTTTTGGGCAAGCCCTATATTTACGGGTGCATTTTGAAATTCGAGGGGCAGGCGTCGGTGTTCGACTCGCGGCGCGGGCCGTGTTACCGTTGCCTGTTTCCCGAACCGCCGCCGCCGGGTCTGGTGCCGAGTTGCGCCGAGGGCGGCGTCATCGGCGTTCTGCCGGGAATCATCGGCCTGTTTCAGGCCAACGAGGTCATCAAGCTGATCCTCGGCAAGGGCGACACGCTGGTGGGCCGCCTCTTGCTGTTCGACGCGCTGGCCATGACGTTCAAGGAAATGAAACTGCGCAAGGACAAAAACTGCCCCATTTGCGGCGACAATCCGACGGTTACGGAACTGATCGACTATGAACAGTTTTGCGGACTGGGCCGGGGAGAGGAAGACACGTCCGCCGAGGACGCCGCCCTGGAAATCGATGTGGACGAATTTAAAAAACTGTGGGACGCCCAAAAACCGGTCAAGCTGGTGGACGTGCGGGAACCGTCGGAATACCAGATTTGCCGGATCGACGGCGCCACCTTGATCCCCCTGGGCGACATCCAGGAAAAAAACCGCGGCAAGTTGAACGGCTTGCGGACAACGGATGAAATCGTTCTGCACTGTCACCACGGTGTCAGGAGCTTGAAGGCCGTCAGGACGCTCAAGAAAATGGGCTTTGTAAACGTCAAAAGCCTGCGCGGCGGCATCGACGAATGGTCGCTCCGCATCGACCGCTCGGTGCCCCGGTACTGAGCGCTGGCGGGCGGCCGGCCCGGCGCGGAAGGCGGATGCGGTTAACGGTTTGACATTCGCCGGGATAGCGTATATGCTGAAATCATCTCAAGGAATGTTTGCTTTCCATTATAATCGAGAGGTGAAACCGTGAGCGAATCGGAGGGGTCCGAGAGGAAATTCGAAGAGTTGTCGAAAGCCATTGCCGAAGCGGTAATGAACTCCAAAAAAGTCAAAAAAGTCGTTGCGGATATTCAAAAAAAAGAAAAAATTTGTCCGCAAAGCTTTATGGTGCTTGTATTAAAAATGCAGGTTTTGGCGGATTCCCTCGATCTGGATTTGGAAGAACCGACCATCGAGAAAAAACGGCCGAAACGCTCCCGGAAAAAGTCATCCAAGGATCAGGCACAGTACATTGACGGACGAAAGCTCACGAAAAACGAAATCGCTTTTGAGAACTTTTTTAGCGAACGGTTTGACACTCACCAGTGGCTCAAGGAAAACGGTCTCGAATTTTGAGCTGAAAGCTATCTTTATCTCCCTTCTCACTACCGTTTGTTCGGTCTTTCCTGGGCCGAAACAGGTGTCGGCGGTCGATTTCGACCAGCAACGCCGGCGCATGGTGGAGCACGACCTGCGTGACCGGGACATCTCGGACGAGGCGGTGTTGAAAGCCATGGGGAAAGTTCCCCGCCATCTCTTTATCGACCCCGGCCAGTCCCATCTGGCTTATGCCGACGGCGCGCTTCCCATCAAGGAAGACCAGACCATTTCCCAACCCTACATCGTCGCCCTGATGACCCAGAGCACCAGACTGCAACCCTCCGACACCGTTCTGGAAATCGGCACCGGTTCCGGCTACCAGGGCGCCGTGCTGGCGGAAATCGTCCACAAGGTTTACAGCATCGAGATTATCAAAAGTCTCGCCGACGAAGCCCGCGCGCGGTTGAAGCGTTTGGGCTACAAAAATATTGAGGTGAAGCACGGCGACGGTTTCCTGGGCTGGAAAGAACACGCGCCGTTCGACGCCATTCTGGTCACCGCGGCGGCTCCCAAAATCCCCCAGCCGCTGGTCGATCAGTTGCGCGAAGGCGGGCGCATGGTCATCCCCGTGGGGACGAGCCGTTTTTCGCAGGACCTCATGGTGCTGACCAAAACCAGGGACGGCCTGATCAAGAAATTCGTCACCGGCGTCATTTTCGTTCCCATGACCGGAGCCGTTAGAAAGTAACCGCCCGGGCGCCGGCGGCCAACCGTGACCGTCATTGCGAGGCGGTAGCCGAAGCAATCCAGAAAGGACCATTCCCACCGGGCGTGGTCCGGCTGGATCGCCACGCCGCCGGTGGCGGCTCGCGATGACACCGGGGCGGCGAAGAATCTAAAGGTCTCGTTGTTGATGAGGTGTTGACCATGAAGCGCGACCCCGCCGTAGCCGGGCAGTTTTACCCCGCCGACCCACGGTCCTTGCTCGAGGAAGTGCGAAGCCACGTCGAAACGCCCGGGCGCAAGATGCGGGCAATGGGCCTCGTTTCCCCCCATGCCGGATTCATGTATTCCGGCGACGTCGCCGGCGCCGTTTACTCGCGCATCGAAATCCCCGAAACGCTGGTCATCCTCGGCCCCAACCATACCGGATACGGCAAACCCGTTTCCCTCATGACCGAGGGCAAATGGTCGATGCCGTTGGGCGACGTGGAGATCGACGCGGAACTGGCGCGGGCCATTTTACGGGCCTCGCCGCTGATCCATAACGACGCTACAGCGCACCTGTACGAACATTCCCTGGAAACCCAACTGCCGTTCATTCAATATTTCCGCAAGGATTTCCGTTTCGTGCCCATTTGCCTGAAACGGCTGAGCTTGCGGGAGTGCCGCCAGGTCGGCCAGGCCATCGTCTCCGCCGCGCGGGAAATGGAGCGCACCGTCCTCATCGCCGCCAGCTCGGACATGACCCATTACGAATCGCACGAAAGCGCCGGGCGCAAGGACCGGCAGTGCATCGACCAGATTTTAAAACGCGACGCCGAGGGCCTTTACGAAACCGTACGGCGAAACGACATTTCCATGTGCGGCGTGAACCCGGTGACGGTGATGCTGATGGCCTGCAACGACCTGGGCGCGCAACACGCCGAGCTGGTCCAGTACATGACCTCCGGCGAGGTCAGCGGCGACATGGAGCGCGTCGTCGGCTACGCCGGCATGATCGTCCGGTGAGAGGTGTAAGGAAGGAAGAGTGTCCATCGACATATAACCAGCCATAGAGAAGGAATCCACGTGGGAACATCCCGATCCAAACCTCAAAGTAGTAGTTCCATGCAACGAGTGAAAGCGACCGATTTCTCCACCCGGGTTTACCAATACGGGGCCGTGCCTTTGGATAAGTTTCCCGAAGAGGGTGTTGAGGAATTGTACCGGGGAAATAATCTCTGGAACAATCTTGTTGCCTTGCACAACAAGCATCGTGAAAAACGCGAAAAAGCGCGATGCGACGCGGATGGGGAATATGCCTTGATTACGGAATCGATCAAGGAATTGG
>JBHHYO010000088.1:0-9645 GCA_046757665.1 Nitrospinales bacterium | reverse complement strand
AACCTTCAACCTACTGATTAAGAGTCAGTTGCTCTGCCAGTTGAGCTAACGGCCCCTGTTTGTTTTCCCAGGATGCTAAAGCTAGCATGTTCGTTTTTTTTAGTCAACTCCCTTACAGACCGGCCGGCAGGTCCGGCAAGGCCGCTGTCCAGCCAAAAATCCCCGCTACGAAACGAAACTGGTACGCGCCTATGAATCCTGACATCCCACCCAACAGGAGGGATAAAAAAATAAACAAAAACGCCTGGCTACGGTCTTCTCTCATGCGGGTGATGTCCATTAGAAATCCTATCCCCAGCAGGCCGATAAACAAAACTTTCTGAATGTTCCAAAAAATGTCCTCCCCCTCCAGGGGTTCGCGCCTGAATCCTGGGAAATAATACTCGTTCATGAAACACGCAAAATACATGCCGATCAACAGCAACGTCCATACCTGCTCAAGCAGTCGCAGGGTTTCCCGTATATTGGTATTGCGCTGATCCACGGTTGGTTCCCGAACCTTTTTGCAAAAGTATCAATCTAATACTTATGGTCTCGCCGGATGATTGCGGGATGCGCCCGCTCCGGTTCCCCGGCAACGGGAAACGCCGATTTTTCTTTCATCCGGCCTTTTCTATGGTAAAATTTTATTTCAATCCCAATCGAATGTGTACCTAAACATCCCATATCGGGCAACTTTTTTTGTTCATCTTTCATTCCAACGCCCTTGAACCCCGGCAAACCAGCCAGGGCGGGAGTGAAGTTTCCCAGATGGTTCATCATTATTTAAGGAAAGGACAATCATCATGGCAATCAGATTAGGCGACGAAGTGCCGGATTTCACCGCGGAATCCACCGAGGGAACCATTGAGTTCCATAAATGGATCGGCGACAAATGGGTCGTGCTGTTCTCGCATCCGAAAGATTTTACGCCGGTATGCACAACGGAACTGGGCCGGCTGGCGAACCTCAAAGCAGAATTCGACAAAAGAAACGTAAAAGTCATCGGATTGAGCGTAGACGATATCGACTCCCACAATGGATGGATCAAGGACATCAATGAGACGCAAAATTGTAGCGTCAACTACCCCATCATCGCCGACCCCGACAAAAAGGTCGCGCAATTATACGACATGATTCATCCCAACGCCCTGGACAACCTGACGGTGCGCTCGGTTTTCGTTATCGGCCCCGACAAAAAGGTCAAGTTGATGCTGACCTATCCCGCGTCCACGGGGAGAAACTTCGAGGAATTACTGCGGGTCATCGACTCCCTGCAATTGACCGCCAACTTTCAGGTGGCGACTCCCGTGGACTGGAAGCACGGCGATGACTGCGTCGTGGTCCCGGCCATCAAAACCGAGGATATCCCCGCCAAATTTCCCAAGGGTTTCAAGGAGGTCAAACCCTATTTACGGTTGACCCCGCAACCCAACTTGTGACATTTTGCAACGACCGGCTGAATCGGAAGCTTAATCCGGGAAACATTTTCCCCTTAAGCTTCCGATTTGTTTTTGAAATGGAGGCGCACATCCCATGGAAAAAACCCTCGTCGTTACGGGCGCCGGCTCCGGCATCGGCCGGGCCGTGGCGCGCACCCTGGCCGACCGGGACTTTTCACTGATCCTGCTGGGGCGCAACCCGGCCAACCTGGAGACAACCCGGCAAGCGGTCAAACACCCGGAGCGGCACCAGTGTTTTCCCTGCGATATCCGCGACGCGGCGGCCATCCGCCGGGCGCTGGAGGAAAGCCAGACCCGCTCCCTTTACGCCGTGGTGGCCAACGCCGGCGTCGGTGGCGAAAATCATTACGGCAACGGCGACCGCTGGCGCGAGGTCGTCGAAACCAACCTCACCGGAAGTTATCATACCGTCAACGAGTGTTTGCCGTACCTGAAAAAGGACCCGAGCGAATTCAAGAAGATCGTCTTTATTTCCTCCATCCTGGCCCGGCTGGGCGTTCCGGGGTATTCGGCCTATTGCGCCTCCAAGGCGGGAGTGCTGGGGCTGATGCGCTCCCTGGCGGCGGAGTTGAGCGGCGATAAAATCCTGGTGAACGCGCTGTGCCCCGGCTGGGTCAATACGGACATGGCCCGCGAGGGGTTGCAAGGGATGGCCGACGCCATGTCCCTTTCCATGGAAGAAGCCCGCCGTGCCGCCATGGCCCAGGTTCCCCTCGGTAAAATGTCCGAACCCGATGAAATCGCCGCCATGACGGCGTTTCTACTGTCCGACGCCCAGAACTCCATCACCGGGCAGACACTGGACATCAACAACGGCGCCATGATGCCTTAACCCCGCCCATTTTCCCGCTTACCTGACCGAATCGCCCGCACCCGTTACCCGCCCGATTGCGCTGGACCTTGATTAATCGTTTGATACAGGTCGGCATATCTCACCCCGGCCTTGGGCCGGCCTGACCGGAGCCGATTTTCGCGAAAAAAAATTTTTGAAAAAACGAGGAACGAAATAGTCGAAACGTCAGGTGATAAACCCCGCAACCCTTTGCACCGCAACCCGTTTTGCTCGTTTCCCGTCAGGTAAAAAATCAACGAATTTCGCGGTAAAACGGCCTAAAAACAGGATCGCGTTTTGCCGCGCATCCCCATGATTTTAAAACAGTTATAAAGACCAGTTTTGGCATGTCGAAGACCGCGTTTTGAAGATTAAAATTTACAATACCGAAATCACCGTAGAGGCGCCGAGGCCACCGAGAAAACCCGCACCAACCGCCAACTGACCCTCTATATATAGCGCACAGGGCAGGGTCCCCCGGGCGCAACACCCATGAATCCGGCGGGTTGAAAAGAAAATGGGGTAGGGGTCGATTTTGTGCTAAAAAATAAGTGAGTATTCCAACCAAAGATTGGAGGGCAAATCATGGATACAGAGACGCTCAGCAGAAGAAATTTTTTGCGGAAAAGCGCGGTGGCATCGGCAACCCTTGCCATCGCCCAGTTTCAACCGTATTTCGCATTTGCCCAGTCGCCGCCCAAAAAAGAAATCGACCTTTACAAACAAATCAACCGGGCCGGGGACCCTGAAAATTTGAAAGGCCTGGAACTGGGGCATGTGCCGCAAATAAAAGCTCCGGATTCCATTGAGCCGGGGGTTCCTTTTGAGGTGGAGGTCAAGGTTGGGGAAAAACTTCATGAAATGATTCCGGCGCATTACATTGACTGGGTGGATTTGTATGCCGGGGAAATTTTTCTTACCAAGTTTATTCTCACCCCGAACCTGACTCAGCCGATCTGCAAAGTGCATGTAACCTTAAGCGACTCCGCGACCCTGCGGGCTATCGAGCATTGCAATGTGCACGGGTTGTGGGAGGGGACAAAACCGGTAAAAGTGTTGTAAGAGCGGTTTTTCTGAATTCAAGTTGTAAGCGCAACTTTGATGGTCTCAAGTTGCTGACTCAATCGGCAATTAAAGGCTTGCCGGTCGTTCGGCAATGCCGTACACTTGTTTTGTGAAGATAAGGAATATTCGGCACAAGGGATTGAAGCGGTTTGTTGAGAAAAACGATCCGAAAGGTTTGCCGGCTTCCCAGGTTGAAAAGATACGGGATATGATTACCGCCTTGACGGTTGCGGAAAATCTCGATGATCTGCCGGCCCTGCCCGGCTGGCGGCTTCATCCCCTGAAAGCAAATCGTAAAGACCAGTGGAGCATTACCGTCACGGGAAACCGGCGGATAACCTTTACCATACGAAATGATGAAATCGGTGATTTGAATTGGGAGGATTACCACTAATGGGCAAGCTGGGCATGGCGCCATCGCATCCGGGCGAATTCGTCCGCAGGCAGGTTCTGGAACCGCTGAACCTGAACATCACCCGGGCGGCTGAGATTCTTGGCGTCCGGCGCGCCACGTTGTCTTTTTTCCTCAATGGCAAGGCGTCTCTTTCCCCGGAAATGGCCTTGAGACTTGAAAAAGCCTTTGATGTGAAAATGGATTTTCTTCTTCGTATGCAGGCGCTCCACGATGCGGCCCGTATGCACCGGGTGGAAAAAGAGTTTAACGTCGAACGGTTTCAACCCGGATAGAAGAAATCGTTTGCATCACTGCCGCGTTGTTGGAGGGGAGGTCGTCTGTTACAAGCTCAAAAGGCGAGAGGCTTCGACAAGCTCGGCATGACAAGCAAATTGACTTTTTCGGCAACCTGTTAAAACAATTCAGGGATTTTGAAATTGACCGAAAACATTTTCGCCAATCCGTGGGTTTACCTTGCCGGGGGAGTGGTTGCCGTGCTTGGCCTCGTCCTTTTTTTGCGCAGAGGAAAGAGGAGCCAGCCCATTGCCCTGAAACCCATGCTGGAAGAGCTTGGCGCGGAGTACGCGGTTTTTACCGACGTGGTGGTTGCGGCGCAGAACGGCATGAGCCATATCGACTTCGTGGTGGTGTCGCCTTACGGCGTGTTCGTCATCGACGCCAGGCGGGAGCGCGGCAAAATCGTCGGCAACGTCGGCGACCGGGAATGGGGGCTCGGCGGCAACCGGACGATTTATAATCCGGTCTGGCGCAACCGCACCCACGTGAACGGGCTGGAAAAGTTTCTCGGCAGTCTGCCGTACGTTTCCCTGGTGGTGTTCGTCAACGCCCGGCTGAAAAGCGATTTCGGCGGCAATGTCGTCGAACTGCCGCGGATGATTCCGTTTATCGAGCGCCACCGGCGTCAGGCCGTGCCTGCCGAGCGCGTACGGCAGGCCGTCCGCGCCCTGGAGCAAAAGCAGGCGGGGACATAAAATCCGCCGCCGCACTGGCTACGGCATCCCGCATGAAACATTGTCCCAACAGGCGGCGGGGTCGAAAAAATGCACGTGTTTTTGAAAAATTTTTTATCTTGTGAAAACCTGGCGGGGTTGACACGGCGGTTTCTTGGGATAAAATAATTGCATACTTTCCATAGCGGATTCATTTGGGGTAATTTATCAACGTTTATCGGACGGGTGGGATCGATGAAGAAAATTTGCAGTGTTTGGGCGGTCATGTTGTTGGTGGGGGTGGTTTTCGCCCTGGGGGCGGGCGGCATGGCGTCCGATTCAGAAAAAAATTCTCCGCCGGCGGGTATAAAAAAAGTCGGCTCCAGTTGCGATACTTCCGTTATCACCATTTGCACCGTGGAAATCTGGCTGGCCCACAAACACAAGAAAGAGAACAAGCAAATCCGCGAGTTTCTCAAATCGAATTCCATCAAGGTATTGCGCCGTACCATCCAATACTGGAAGCCGCGGGGCGGCCATCCGCCGACCAATATCGCCATCGGCTACGGGCTGAGCGCCAAGGACGCGCGCTTCGTCATCAACCTGGCCCTGAAATATAACGACCGGATCGATGGCCTCATTCATCAACGTTTGAATCCGCCGAATTACGTTGCCATCGCCACGTCCGCCTGGGACGAAAAATCGGAAACCCCCATTACCCAGGAGGACTTGAAGCAGTTGATGGACCCCAAGTTGACCACCGCGGAGTTTCATAAACTCTACCGCCAGCTGACCGGGGAAAACAACATCCCCCAGGCATTCTATTGAGGCCGAAGCGCGGTTCCGGCCCGGGCGGTCCGCCCATTTAAGTTTGACAAAACTCGTCGGATTTGATAGAAGCAACTCTTTGATTCACGAGGTTTTACATGAGGGGTGGCGTACGCGCTCCCCGCAGTCACCTGAGTCTGCCTGCCGGGGCGACGGCGGTTCCGTCGGCTTCGCCTGTCGGCTTTCGATTGGAGTTCGCATGAAGGATAGGGAAATATGATCGGTATCGCGTTTGCCATGGCCCCCCCGCCTGAAGGGGCCGAGGGAGGAGGTCTGTTCGCCATTTTGCCTCCCATGATCATGATGTTCCTCATCTTTTACTTTATCCTCATCCGTCCGCAACAGAAAAAACAAAAGGAACAACGGCAGATGATCGACAGCTTGAAGGATGGGGACCAAGTGGTAACCTTGAGCGGCATTCACGGCGTCATCAAAAAACTGAAGGACGATGTCGTGACCCTGCAAATCGCCGACAACGTGCGCATCAAAATCGACAGACAATATATCGGCAAGATTAAAAGCGGAGGCAAAGGCGACTGAACATGTTTAAAAGCCTCCGCTGGAAAATTCCCCTGATTACCGCCATCATTCTGGGCTCGGTTTGGCTGGCGTATCCCCTGGGCGAAAAAATTGTCCTGGGGCTCGACCTGCAGGGCGGAATGCACCTGGTGCTGGAAGTGCAAGTGGAAAAGGCCGTGGAAGCCAGCCTCGACGGCATCGCCGATGACATCAAGCGCAAGGTTCAGGACAAGGATATCGAAATCGACCGGGTCAGGGCGGATTACGACACCCATGAGCTGAGTATTTTTCTGGTGGATGCGCTGGACATCCCGGAAGTGCAAAAAATTCTGGAAGACTACGTCAACCTGAAACCGGAAACGGTGGATCAGGAAGGCTTGAAACTGATCTATTCCCTGTCCGACAAGGAAGCGCAACGGATCCGCGACAACGCCGTGGATCAGGGGTTGGAAACCATCCGCAACCGCGTGGACCAGTTCGGCGTTGCCGAGCCGACCATTCAAAGGCAGGGAGAGCGGCGGATTCTCGTCCAACTGCCCGGCATCAAGGATACCGAGCGGGCCATCGACCTGATCGGCAAAACCGCCCGCCTGGAATTCAAACTGGTGGACGAGGAAAACAGCATTCAGCAAGCCCTGGCCCAGGGGGTTCCGCCGGGAGACCAGATTTTATACGAGCGCGAAACAAACAAGGAAACCGGCGCCGTTTCCAAAATCCCCTGGTTACTGAAAAAACGCGCCGTCCTCACCGGAGAAACCTTGACCAGCGCCGAGGTTCGTTATGATTCCCAGTTCAACGAACCGTACGTGTCGATTGCCTTCAACAGTTACGGCGCCGTGGTGTTTCGCCAGGTAACGCGGGAAAACATCAAAAAACGGCTGGCCATTGTTTTGGATGACAACGTCTATTCCGCGCCGGTGATCCAGGATGAAATCGCCGGCGGGCAGGCGCAGATTACCGGCAACTTTACCACCGAGGAAGCGCGCGACCTGGCGATTGTACTGCGCGCCGGCGCGTTGCCCGCTCCGGTCATCATTCTCGAAAACCGCACCGTCGGGCCGTCCCTCGGAAAAGATTCGATTGAAAAAGGCATCCGCTCCATCATGATCGGCAGTATCTTTGTGGTGTTGTTTATCCTGATTTATTACCGGTTGTCCGGGGTAGTGGCGGACATGGCCCTGATCCTGAACCTGGTGCTGATGATGGGGGCTCTGGCATATTTCGGCGCGTCCCTGACCCTGCCCGGCATTGCCGGGATCATCCTCACCGTCGGCATGGCCATTGACGCCAACGTCCTCGTTTTCGAGAGAGTCCGCGAGGAAATCCGGCTCGGCAAAACCGTGCGGGCGGCTATCGACGCCGGTTTCACCAAGGCCTTCAAAACGATCGTCGACGCGAACGTGACCACCTTTATCGCGGCGATTGTCCTGTTCCAGTTCGGCACCGGCCCCATCAAGGGGTTCGCCATTACCCTGTGCCTGGGAATCGCCGCCAGCATGTTTACGGCGGTCTTCGTCAGCCGCGCCGTTTTTGACGGCGCGATGAGCCGGAAGAAATTCGACCGGTTAAGCATTTAAACGATGAAAGCGTAACGCATGGAACTTATCAAACCCGGTTCACGGATTGATTTTTTGGGAAAATCGCGGCCCGCACTGGCGTTTTCGGCCTTGCTGATCGTCATTGGCTTTGTGTCCATTGCGATGCACGGCGGGTTGCGCTACGGCATCGACTTTGCCGGCGGCACCCTGGTGCAGTTGCAGTTCAAGAATCCGCCCGCCATCGAGGAAATCCGCCAGGGCCTGAAAGCCATCGGCATGGGAGACAGCACCATCCAGGAATTCGGCTCCAAACGCGACATCTTGATTCGCGTCGAGCGCGCCAAGGGAAAACTCGAGGCGGTCGGCAGTAAAATCCGCAAGAGCCTGGGCGAAACCATGAACATTGAGGATATTATCGTCGAACGAGTTGAAATGGTCGGCCCGAAGGTCGGCAAGGACTTGCGCGAAAAAGCCGCCCTGTCCATCATCTATGCCTCCATCGGCATCGTCCTTTACATTTCCTGGCGATTCGAGTTCAAGTACGCCATAGCGGCCATTGTGGCCCTGTTGCATGACGTTTCCATCACCATGGGAGTGTTCTCCATGCTCGACAAGGAGTTTACCCTGGTTGTCGTGGCGGCGTTTCTGACGATTATCGGTTATTCCCTCAACGACACCATCGTGGTGTTCGACCGCATCCGCGAAAACCTCCGCCGGCGTAGCAAGGAATCGTTGCAGGCGATCATCAACATGAGCATCAACCAAACGCTCAGCCGCACCCTGTTGACCTCCGGCACGACACTGATCGTGGTGTTTGCCCTGTTTGTTCTCGGCGGCGAAATCATACACGACTTTTCCTTTGCCCTGCTGGTCGGGATCGTTATCGGAACCTATTCCTCGATTTTTATTGCCAGCGTCTTTTTGGTCATCTGGGAAGCCCGGGTCAAATCTCGAAAAGCTTAAAGCGCCGCCGGGCTCGAGCGGAATTTTCCCGCGAACCCCAACAAGCCCGTTCCCCCACGGTTTTCCCTCCTTTGCAAGCGCGGATCGGAAATTTAAAACATTTGCAATCCTCCGCGGCGGCGTGTTAAATTCGGTTTAAACCCATGGAAGGCACGAAAACCCGCATGAACCCGCAGATTCAACAGTTGATCGCGCTTCAGGAAACGGATCAGGAAATCGCCGATTTGAAACGGCATCTGGAGGCGGTTCCGAAACAGATCGAAACGTCCCGGTTGCACTTGGCGCGGGAAAAAAAGGCGCTGGACGACCTGCAAGAGGAAATTCAGGAGGCGCGGAAAAAACGCAACCAGCTGGAACAGCAGACCCTGACCGAGAAAGATCACATGGCCAAGGTCCGCATCAAATTGCCCAATGTAAAAACCAACAAGGAATACAGCGCTATCCTGGTGGAGGTTGACGCGATTAAAAACACCATCGCTTCCCTCGAGGACCAGGAGTTGGAAGTCATGGAGACCCTGGAGGAAAAAGAAAAAGAGATTCCCGGTCTCCAGGAGGCGCATAAAAAGGAAGAACAACGATTTCAGGATTTCAAAAAACAAAAGGAAAATGAGTGCGCCCAGATGAAAAAAGATTTGCAAGCGTTGGATGCCAAACGCCGGGAGATCATCGGACGGTTGGATAAACAATGGGCGACCCATTATGAAAAGATAGCTCGGACGCGCGATGAGCACGCGGTAGTGCCGTTGGAGGGTAGCTGTTGCGGAGGTTGTAACCAGCAGGTACTGCCGCAACTGGCGATCGACATCAAAATAGGCGAGAAGGTCCTCCAATGCAACGCCTGCTACCGGTTTCTTTACTGGGTTCCCGCGTCCGAGACCCAAACGGTGGCGCCGGAGTAAACAGGGCGGCCGCTTTTCCGGCTTTATGGCCGGAAGGGAGGAAAGTCCGGGCTCCACAGAGCAGGATACTCCGTAACGCGGAGTGGGGGCGACCCCAAGGACAAGTGCCACAGAAAATACACAGCCTACCCGGAACGGCCTCGCTCGTTCCGGCGGCAATGGTGAAAAGGTGAGGTAAGAGCTCACCAGTACCGCCGGCAACGGCGGTAGCTTGG
>JBHHYO010000087.1:0-9787 GCA_046757665.1 Nitrospinales bacterium | reverse complement strand
TAAGGAATGTCAATGCAATGCCCAAAGTAACAAAAATCTTCTTCATAACGTCTAAACTCCATCAATCAACGGGTTGTTAAAAGGACTTCTCCTCAACCGAATTTTCTTTTCAGCATTCTCTCAATGGCTTTGAACTGCCCCCAAGAGGATCCTCCATTATGGTAACTCCCTTTATTCCCCAAGTTTTTGTGGGCACATACTACCACAAAATTATATATTTCAATACCTTTTTTTTCGGGTCTCCAACCAACACGGAAATGCCCTGTTTTCGCTGAATCAAGGTCTCCTGAAAAAACCATTTGACCTGTCCAGCACGGATCATTGCCCCATCTAATGGAAACCGCTTGATACTTCTCCTTTCTCACTTTGCCCCGTTCCCGTCCTCTTAAAACCCGGCGTGTTTCGGAGTACGGGGGAAGGGGATGACGTCGCGGATGTTTTCCATTCCAGTGACAAATTGGACCAGCCGCTCAAACCCCAGCCCAAACCCGGAATGCGGCGCCGAACCAAACAGCCGCAATTCCAGATACCACCAGTAATCCTTCGGATCAAACCCCTTGTTCTCCAGACGTTGAGCCAGAACGTCGTAATTATCCTCGCGCTGGCTACCGCCGATGATCTCCCCCAGCCGGGGAACCAGTACGTCCATAGCGCGCACCGTCTCACCACCCTCGTTAACTTTCATGTAAAACGGTTTGATCGCCTCTGGGTAATCATAGACAATGACCGGCTTTTTGAAAACCTTTTCGGTCAGATGGCGTTCGTGCTCCGATTGCAGGTTGCCCCCCCATTCCACGGCATAAACAAACTCTTCGTCGGATTTTCCCAGAATATGGACCGCCTCCGAATACGGAATGCGTTCGAACCGGTTTTCGGCAACCTGCCGCAACCGGTCGATCACGGTGTTGTCGATGCGGCTGTTGAAGAATTGCAAATCCTCGTCGCAGTTCTCCAGGACGTCCGCAACAAGAGACTTGATAAACTCTTCGGCGAGGTCCATGTCATCGTCCAGGTCGTAAAACGCCATTTCCGGTTCGATCATCCAGAACTCCGCCAGGTGCCGGCTGGTGTTGGAGTTTTCGGCGCGGAACGTGGGGCCGAAGGTATAGACTTCGCTGAGCGCCAGGGCGTAAATTTCCCCTTCCAACTGGCCGCTGACGGTCAGGCCGGCTTTTTGCCCGAAAAAATCCGCGGCGTAGTCCACTTCCCCCTCCGCCCGGGGCGGGTCGGCCAGGTCCAGCGTCGTCACCTGGAACATCTCCCCGGCGCCCTCGCAATCGCTGGTGGTGATGATGGGGGTGTGCAGGTAAACGAACCCGCGGTCGTTGAAAAACCGGTGCACGGCATATGCCAGACGGTTGCGAACGCGCATGACGGCGCCGAAGGTGTTGGTCCTCGGCCGCAAGTGCGCGATCTGCCGCAGAAACTCGAAGGAATGATGCTTCTTCTGCAACGGATACTTCTCGGCGGCGGCGGTGCCGTAAACCGTGAGGTCCCGGACCTGGATTTCGACATTTTGCCCCTTGCCTTGAGACCTCACCAGGCCGCCCCGCACGGCGACACAGCTTCCGGTCGTCAGCCGTTGCGCTGTCGACTCATAGCAGGGTAGCGTGTGATCGACCACGGCCTGGATATTACGCAAACACGACCCGTCGTTGATTTCGAGGAACGAGAATCCACCCTTGGAATCGCGCCTGGTGCGTACCCAGCCCTTGACCAGAACATCCGGCCGCTCTGCCGCCGCCGACAACAGCGCTTTGATTTTTTCCCGCTTGCCGTTTCCCATATTGCCCCGTGTGGGAAAGACATACCGTTCCCCGCGGATTGACGGCTGTCCCTATCCCCGGCATTCCTTGACGGACTGGCATACAAAATCGATTTCCTCGTCCGTCAGCCCCCCGGCGGAAGGCAGGTACAACCCTTTTTGACACAACTCTTCCGCCACCGGGAACTCCTGTCCTTTAAAATGATTATAATAGACCGGTTGCAAATGGATGGGAATAAAAAAGGTGCGCGTTTCAATCCCGTGTTGAGCGAGGCGCAGGCGTAGCTCGTCGCGGCTGATGCCAAACGCATCCTCAACGAGCAGGCCGTACATCCAGAAAACGTTTTTGACGCCCTCGGTGACCGGCGGCAGGGTCAAGCCTTCCACGTCCTTCAAGAGCGAGGAATACCGCTCCGCGTGCCGGATGCGCCGGTTGACCAAGTCGTCGAACTGTTCCACCTGGGCCAACCCCACCGCCGCCGCCATGTTGGTCATGCGGAAATTGAACGCCACGTATTTGTGCCAGAAGTGACGCTCGCGGGAGAATGAATGATCCCGCAGGTTGGCGGCTTTTTCGTAAAATTCCTTGTCATTGGTGGTGATCATCCCCCCCTCGCCGGTGGTAATGATTTTGTTGGCATAAAAACTGAAACACGCGGCATCGCCGATGCCGCCGATTCGTTTTCCCTTGTACTCCGCGCCATGAGCCTCGGCGGCGTCTTCCAGGACGAACAGGCCGTATTTATCCGCCAGAGTCTGGATGGGGTCCATGTCGCAGGGATGGCCGTAAGTGTGCATCACCATAATGGCCTTGGTGTTTTCGCCGATTTTTTCCTCGATTTTTGCCACATCCATATTCCAGGTTTTGCGTTCGGAATCGACCAGCACCGGCCAGGCGCCGGTGTGGCGAACCGTGTTGGCGGAGGCGATCATGGTGAAGGTGGGGACAATCACCTCATCTCCGGGCCCCACTCCCATGATTTTCAGCGCCAGATGCAGGGCGGTGGTGCCGCTGGTCGTGGCCACCCCGTAACGGGCGCCGCAGACGCGGGCGAACTCCCGCTCAAAGTCCACGATAAACTGCCCGGCGGACGATATCCAGTTCGTACGCAGGCATTGCTCGACGTAGCGGGCCTCGTTGCCGTTCAAAAACGGTTCGCAGACCGGAATGACCCGGCCACGGTCCGCCGAAACCCCTTTCCCCGGCACTTGCAGGTCCGGCTCGGCTCCGGGGATGATCTCCATCTTCCTGCCCACGTCCACCTCGGCAGGTTGAATCAATGTTTTTTTTGGTGGGGACATTCGGAACTCTCCATGATCCGCGAAAGGTTTAAAAAACGGGCCGCCGCCATTCCCTTGGCATTTTTCGGCAAAAGACTTGAAAACTTTTACCACAGTTTCACATTTTATCAAAAGACTCCTTGGCGCAACAATGGCCCAACCCGCTTCAGACCGCGGCTCCCCGGATCGTCCGCCACGGACCTTTCCATTGACAACCCATTGGATTTCCGTTATTTTAGTCCCAAAGCAAGCAAGAATAATGTTGTCTTTGGACCAGGCAGGATGCGCGAAAGCCGTCGGGGGACAATGCTAACTTAAGAGACGATTCTGCATGTATCCAATCGGGTACTTTCTGGCCGCCACGGCCAAGGTATTGGAAATTGCTCTTGAATTGTACATGTGGGTCATTATTATCCGGGCGTTGCTTTCCTGGGTGAACCCGGACCCCCATAATCCCATTGTCCAGTTCTTATACAGCATCACGGAGCCGGTCATGTATCGCGTGCGGCAAATCCTGCCGATGTCCGGGATGGGGATCGACTTTTCCCCCATTGTGGTGATTTTAGCCATCATATTTCTCCAGACGTTTCTAGTGAACACCCTGGCCCGGCTGGCCATGCAACTCCAATAATGAACCGATGCGCTTCACCCATCTTGACATCCTCGAGCAATGCTTCCATGAAAAATTCCGGGGCTACAGCAAGCAGGAAGTGGACACCTTTCTGCACCTGGTCGCCGACGACTTCAAGGACATGGAAGAGGAAATCGAAAACCTCAAAAATGAAGTCGGCCGCAAGGACCGGCTGATCCAAAAACTGCAACAGGCGCAAGACAAAAAATCAAACGGCAACGATCCCCTGGGCGGCGTTTCACCTGAAGTCATCGGGGACAAGGCCCGGCGCATCATCCTTTTTGCCCGCGAAAAAGCCGAACAACAAAAGAAAAAAGCGGCTCGGGAGCTGGCTCGGCTTCAGGAGGAAATCAAAAAACTGAAACAGGAAAAGAAGCGGCTACTGCAACCGCTCAAGGCCGGCGCCAAAAACCGCCTCCAATCCCTCCCGAAAAAAACCAGCGCCGCGAACCCCGGCAATGCACCTGGAAATAAAAACCGTTAAGGACGGGATTCAATTCTCCGCCGCCATTCAACCCCGTTCATCGAAGAACCAGGTTGTCGGCCCGCACAACAACGCCTTGAAAATCCGGCTGACCTCGCCTCCCGTGGAAGGCGCGGCCAACCGTTCCTGCATCAAATTCCTGGCGAAATATCTCGGCATCAGCCCTTCCCGGGTATCCATCGCCGCGGGCTTGACCGGCAAAAGCAAAATCATCCGGATTGAAGGCATGACCGAACAATCTTTCATCACAAAACTGCGGTCGTCTCTTCCATCCTCCACCGAAAAGGCTTGAACACACCATGGTAAAAACCATCGAATACGTCAACGGCGTGGTCCGCATGATCGACCAGACCAAACTGCCGCTGGAGGAAGTTTACGTCGATTGCCGCACCATTGACGAGGTGGGGCGGGCCATTACGGGCATGGTCATCCGCGGCGCACCGGCTATCGGCGTCGCGGCGGCCATGGGCATCAGCCTGGGCGCGGAATCGATTCGGGCGCAGGATTTCGATTCCTTTTACCGCCAACTGGAGGTCATGGCCGCCAGGCTGGCGCTCTCCCGGCCCACCGCGGTCAACCTGGCCTGGGCCATCGAAAAAATGAAAACCGTGGCCCGGGAAAACCGGAGCCTCGGCATCCCCGACCTGAAAACCAGGCTGAAACAAGAGTCCCTGCGGATTTGCGAGGACGATATCACCGCCAACCGGTGCATCGGGTCGCACGGGCAAACCCTGCTCAAGGCGGGCGACACCGTTCTCACCCACTGCAACGCCGGCGCGCTCGCCACGGCGGGGTTCGGCACCGCCCTGGGCGTCATCCGCGCCGCCCATGACGCCGGCAAGGGAATCAAGGTCCTGGCGAACGAAACCCGCCCCTTCCTGCAAGGCGCCCGCCTGACGGCATGGGAGTTGGCCCAGGATAAAATTCCCGTGAAACTGATCACCGACAGCATGTGCGGTTTTTTCATGAAAAAACATGAAGTCGACGCCGTGGTGGTGGGCGCCGACCGCATCGCCGCCAACGGCGACGTCGCCAACAAAATCGGCACCTACATGGTCGCCGTTCTGGCCGCGCAAAACGAGATCCCCTTTTACGTTGCCGCTCCTACTTCCACCCTGGACCTGTCTTTGCCGACGGGAGACGACATCCCCATCGAGGAGCGCAACATCGAAGAAGTGGTACGAATCAACGACAAGCGCATCGCCCCGGAAGGCATCGAAGTCGCCCACCCGGCATTCGACGTAACGCCCCATTCCCTGGTTACCGCCATCATCACCGAAAAAGGCATCGCCGGCCCGCCTTACGACGAATCCCTGCGGCAGATCACGGACCAGCCATGAGAGCCATGGTGCTGGCGGCCGGATACGGCGTCCGACTTCGGCCCCTGACCGAAACCCTCCCCAAACCCATGGTTCCGGTCATGAATCGGCCGATTCTGGAGCATACCCTGGCCCTGCTTCGTGCCAACGGCATTCACGATGTCATCGCCAACCTCCACCACCTTCCGGAGAAGGTAACGGCTCATTTCGGCGACGGCGCGCCCTTCGGTGTGCGCCTGCATTATTCCCTGGAAGAAACCCTTCTCGGCGCCGCCGGCGGAATCAAGGCCGCGCAACCGTTTCTCGAAGCGGCGGAGGACGGAGGCTCTTTTCTGGTAATCAACGGCGATATCCTGACGAACATCGACCTGCGGCGCGTCGCCGAATTTCACAAGCGCAAAGGAGCCGTTCTGACGCTGGTCTTGAGACGGGCGGCCCATCCGGAGCAGTTCGAGCATATAGAAACCGGGCCGGACGGCCGGATCACCCATTTCCCCGGCGTAGCCGACGCGCCGCTCTCGGAAAACACGATGATGTTCACCGGAATCCAGATCATGAGTCCGGAAATCCTTGCCCGCATCCCATCCACCGGCTTCTGCGGAACCACGGAAACCGTGTTTCCCGAAATGATCCGCCGGGGCCTCCCCGTTTACGGTTATGCCCATACCGGTTACTGGCTCGACGTGGGACAACGGCAGAGCTACCTGCAAGCCCACCGCGACATCCTCGAAGGCAAAATCGCCGTCGATGCCGGCGCCGGTTCGCAAAACAGTGAAAACCCCGCCGTCACGCCGCCCGTATTTTTGGGAAACTCTTGCCGCATCTCGGAAAACGCCCGCGTCGGCCCCTGCGCGGTTCTCGGAGACCACTGCGAGGTGCAGGACGGCGCCGTCGTCGAACATTCGGTCTGCTGGGAGCGGGCAGTCATCGGACGCAACGCCGTCATCCGCCAGTCCATTATCGGGGCCGGCGTTCACGTGACCGCAAACGCAACCGTCATCGACCGGTCAATCTCCGGCGATGCGGAACCGTAACAACCCGCCCCGATGGGAAACGGTCACTCCTGCAAGATGCTGTCGATGACCTTGGCGGTTTTGTAGACTTCCTGGGCGGATTTGTCGAGGGCGGCTTGTTCCTCGGTGGTCAGGCCCAGCTCGATGATGGAATCGATCCCACTGCTGGTCAGTTTGACGGGCACACCGAAAAAGATGCCGCTGTGGCCGTATTCCCCCTCGAGGTAGGCGGTGCAGGGGAGGATTCTTTTTTTGTCCTGCACAATGGCCTCGATCATGCGGACGACCGAGGCTCCCGGCGCCATGAAGGCGCTTCCGGTTTTAAGATATTTAACGATTTCCGCGCCGCCGTTGCGAGTACGCTCCACCACCCGCTCGATCTGTTCCGTGGTCATGAGTTCCATGATGGAAATCCCCGAGACCGTAGTATAACGGGGAAGCGGCACCATGGAGTCGCCATGCCCCCCCAGCACCATCGCGTCAACGTCCGCCAGGGAACAGTCCAGCTCCAGCGAAACGAAGGTCCGCAGGCGCGCCGAATCCAGCACTCCAGCCATCCCGAAAATCCGGTTCTTGGGCAACCTCGACACCTTGTGGGCCAGATAAACCATCGCGTCGAGCGGGTTGGAAACCAGAATCATGATCGGGCTTTTCGAGTAGGTCATGATCTGTTCCGTCACGGACTTGACGATTTTGGCGTTGATGGCGATCAGGTCTTCGCGGCTTTGCCCCGGTTTTCGCGGCACCCCGGCGGTGACCACCACGATGTCGGAGTCGGCGGTGTCCTTGTAATCGTTGGTGCCGGAAATCCGGCTGTCGAAAACTTGCAGGCACCCCGACTCCTGGAGGTCGAGCGCCTTGCCTTGAGGGATGCCGTCGATGATATCGACAATCGTCACATTGCCCAGATTTTTATAAGCCACGAGCTGGGCCACGGTGGAACCCACTTGCCCCGCCCCGACCACCGTAATTTTTGGTCGCATTACCCGGTACCTGGGAAGTTACTGGTTGATTTTGACCTTCATCCTCGACTCAACGGCATCGAGAAACTCAAAGGTGTTCAGCGCCTTGGGATTGGGAGTGGTGCACAGCGCCAGCAAGTCCCGGGTCATTTCGCCGCCTTCGATGGTTTCGATGACGGCGGCCTCCAGGGCGCGCGCGAATTCCGTCACCTCCGGCGTGCCGTCCAGCTCGCCGCGCTTGCCGAGGGCGCCCGTCCAGGCGAAAATGCTGGCAACGGAGTTGGTGGAAGTCTCCTCGCCGTTCTGGTGCTTGCGGTAATGTTTGGTGACCGTGCCGTGCGCCGCCTCGTATTCGAAAATCCCGTCGGGGGAGCACAACACGGAAGTCATCAGGCCCAGGGAACCGAAACCCGAAGCCACCAGATCGGACATGACGTCGCCGTCGTAGTTCATGCAACACCAGAGAATGCCGCCTTCGTGTTTGATGATGCGGGCGACGATGTCGTCGATCAGCGTGTAGAAGTAAACGATGCCGGCTTTTTCAAGCTCGGCCTGCTGTTTGTCGATTTCCTCCTGGAAAATATCCCGGAACATGCCCTGGTAGGTTTTCGAAATGGTGTCCTTGGTAGAGAACCAGATGTCCACTTTTTCCGACAGGGCATAGGCAATGCAGGCGCGGGCAAAGTCCCGAATGGATTTTTCCGTGTTGTGGATGCCCTGGACCACGCCGCCGCCGGCGAACTCGTGGATCAGCAGGCGCGATTCCTTGCCGCTCTTGTCGGTGATCGTCAACTCGGCCTTGCCTCCGTCCGCGGGAATCTGAAACTCCACATTTTTATAAATGTCGCCGTAAGCGTGACGCGCAATGGCAATGGGTTTTTTCCACGACTTCACCGCCGAGGGCACGTTGTTGACCGTGATGGGTTTGCGAAACACCGTGCCGCCGATGATGGAGCGCAGAGTGCCGTTCGGCGATTTCCACTGCTTTTTGAGCCCGAACTCCTCGACCCGCGCGGCGTTTGGCGTGATGGTGGCGCATTTCACGCCCACCCCGTGCTTGATGATGGCGTTCGCGGCGTCAACCGTAACCTGGTCGTCCGTCTTGTCCCGCTCCTGAACGTGCAAATCGTAGTACTCCAGATCAACATCAAGGTAAGGCAAAATCAATTGGTCCTTGATCTTGGCCCAGAGCACCCGGGTCATCTCGTCGCCGTCGATTTCGACCAGCGTGTTCTTCACTTTGATTTTCGACATGAAACGATCTCTCCTGTTAAGACGGGCCAAGCGCGGCCCGCAACCCCGCCCAGTTGGCGCGGCTGAAATTGGTATTGGATTGAGGAGATTGGAATGCTGGGGTAAAGTAAAACATACTTGGCTTTTTGTCAAGTCAGAGTGCAACGGGGAAAAGACGCCCCGGTGCGGCCTCATTGCAGGCGATTAGGCACCGCCGATTTTGTTGAGATAGGTCTTGATTTCCTTTTGCACCGGGTCGTCCCAATTTTCCGCCTCGCGGGTGAGAATACCGATCGTCGAGAGCCCGGTGCTCATTTTGAGCCCAGCGGCAATGGTGACCAGAACCCTGCTACCGTACCGCTCCACCAGGCCCAAATCCTCCGCCGCGCGGAACGCCGTTTCCGGCCCCAGGGCCATCGCCCAGGTCTTGATCACCGCAAGCTGGGCGGACTCCCGCATCTGCATGTCCTCGATAGCCTCCAGGTACGCCTCGGCTTCCATCTCCCCGGCCTCGAACCGTGCCACCAGTTCCTGGAGAGTTGCCCCCTTGGAGCGCATTTTTTCCAGAATGTAGTCGAGAAACTTGCTTTCCGACTTTTTGAGCGCATCGACGTTCCAGATGGAGGGGCGCTTCGGCGACGCACTCGTTCCGCCTTTTTTTTCCGCCCCGACCTTGCGGATACAAGGCGGACACCGCTTGCCGGCATCATGGTTGAACGGGTGCCCGCACGGGCAATCCGCCAGAGCCTCCTGCAAGGCCAGGGCCAGGGCGGCCGGCGACAGACCCAGCGCCTCGCGGAAACCGATCCGCACCGGATCGGCAAAACTCATGAAAATCTTGTTGGCGCAGTCCCGCGACGAACAATAAATCAAATAGCCCTCCTCCCCCTCATTCGGCTGAATGACGGGCGCGAAGGACGTCTTGCAAATCACGCACTGAATTTCCTTGGATATAGGAGCGCTCATGACACCTCACCGTTGTCTGTTTGACTTTAGATGCCGGCAACCGGCTTTCGATTTAACAAAATCCGCGGCTTGAAACCGCACCTGACCGCGCCCGCCCGCATCCCTGTCATGGTGAGCCCGTTGAACCATGACA
>JBHHYO010000086.1:0-10359 GCA_046757665.1 Nitrospinales bacterium | reverse complement strand
AGGCGACGAGATAGCTGATCAAGGCAATGTTGAAGAAAATATGTTCCATATTTAGTCGTAAACAACCGCCAACCGACCTCTGACAACTGCATGGGGTCATCGTAACACGTTGTTTTAAGCGATTCAATGGCGGGTCGGGCGGGGAAAGCACGGAGACCGGCGGCGGCCGTCAAAGGTCGTAGATGCCAGCATGGTGCCCCGGCGCTGGGGGAGACCGGAGACCGGGAAAAACAAGTGGCGCGGGTTTTTGCCGCCCTTCGGCAAGCTCAGCAACCTGCTAATCATCTTGGACGTAAATCAGTTTCCCGGCCCGGTAGCTGTTCAGACGGTCGGAGCAATCATCTCCGTCGAAAAGTTGAAATTCTACGCTTTTGTTTTCGCCATCCAACGCCTCGAAAATCAGGACAAATCCGTGCGGTCCCTCCTCCAGCTCTAAGACCTTGACGAAGTAATATCGTAATCGAACCCGCCCGCTTGCCTCATTTTTCTGGAACATTTGCCAGATTTCATAAGGGTCTTCGGCAACTTCCGCTATGAAGGGTATGAAAGGGCTGAGGTGGGAGTTTTCCTTGAAATATTCAAGCAGAAGCTCAATATCGACCACAAACGTGTGAACAAACTCCTGACACTCTCTGTCGGTAAATCGATACTCTTTTTTATTTCCGTCAAAGCTCATCAAATGCTTTTGCTCCAGTGGAAACGATGGCGATTCCCTCCCCCTTTTTGTAAAGGAGACCTTTGCCTAAGTGGACTTGTTGGACCGTCATTGCGAGGCGATAGCCGAAGCAATCCAGAAAGGACCATTCCCACCGGGCGTGGTCCGGATGGATCGCCACGCCGCCGGCCGCGGCTCGCGATGACACCGGCGACGGCAAAGAATCCCGTGTGATACAAAGTTCTCTTTTCCCCTGCCCTTGTGGTTAACCTTGATCTTTACCCTCCACAATGGCGATTTCCCGTGCCGTCAAGTCGTATAATTCGTACGCCAGTTGGTCGATTTGCGTGTCGGTGGCGAACGGTTTCCGAACCCTGAACCCGCACTGAATCATACAATATTAAGCGGGGTGGCGCAAAACCGGAGCGGGGCCGGGAAAAGAAAACGCTTTCCCTGGGGCGGGGACTCTGCTATGATCTAACTAACATTCAACCTCTTTAAGACAGCCCCGTGAGACTGTCAAGGGATGACATGCGATACTCCAGCACAACACGACCAGACCTCTCCGGACGCGGTAACCCGGGGGGGTATTTTTTTGCGTAAATCGGGAAGGCAATGAACAGCGTCATACTCAACGAAAAAGATATTTCGCGGGCGATCAACCGTATCGCCCATGAAATCCTGGAGAGAAATCACGGTTGCGAAAACCTTGCCCTGGTCGGCATCCGGACGCGGGGGGTCTATCTGGCGCGGCGTCTGCAAGAAAAAATCAACGCCATGGAAAACGTGTCGATCGACCATGGCATCCTGGACATCACGCTGTACCGCGACGACCTGGGACGGGAAAAACAAAATCCCGTTCTCAAGAAAACGCAGATCGCCTTTCCCATCGACGGCAAGGATGTCGTTCTTTGCGACGACGTTCTTTTTACGGGGCGGAGCATCCGCGCCGCCATAGACGCCCTGGTGGACTTTGGCCGTCCGGCCAGCGTGCAACTGGCGGTATTGATCGACCGCGGCCACAGGGAACTGCCGATCCGGCCGGACTACGTCGGCAAAAACATTCCGACCGCGAAAAACATGTCCGTCAAGGTCCGGTTGCGGGAAGAGGACGAGGAAGATCAGGTGTTGCTTATCGACGAGCGCTCATAAAAAACGTTATGGCTTTTTGCGGGAAAAATTTATTGTCCGTTCGGAATCTGAGCGAGGGGGATATTCTGTCCATTCTGGACACGGCGGAATCGTTCAAGGAAATATCGACCCGCAAGATCAAGAAGGTGCCGACCCTTCGGGGCCGAACCATCATCAGCCTGTTTTTCGAGCCCAGCACGCGCACGCGGACTTCCTTCGAGATCGCCGGCAAGCGGTTGAGCGCGGACGTGATCAATATTTCCGCTTCGAGCAGTAGCGTGACCAAGGGCGAGAACCTGGTCGATACGGCGCGCAACCTGGAAGCCATGAATCCGGATATCCTGGTGGTCCGCCATTCGTGCGCCGGGGCGCCGCAGTTGATTGCCCGGCATCTCAAATGCTCGGTGATCAACGCCGGGGATGGCGCGCACGAGCACCCGACGCAGGCCCTGCTGGACCTGCTGACGATCCGCGAGCACAAGCAAACTTTGAAGGGCCTGAAAGTCGCCATCGTCGGCGACATCGCCCACAGCCGGGTGGCGCGATCCAACATTCACGCCATGAAAACCATGGGGATGGAAGTCACCCTCGTCGGGCCGCCGACCATGATGCCGGCGGATATCCGGAAGATGGGCGTGTCGATCAGCCATGACCTGATCGACGCCATCGGCGAGGCGGATGTCATCATGATGCTGAGAATCCAGCGGGAACGGCAAAGCCGGTTTCTTTTGCCGAGTCTGCGGGAGTATTCCAATTTGTTTGGCCTGACCCTGGAAAAACTGAAAAAGGCGCGGCCCGACGTGTTGATCATTCATCCCGGACCGGCGAACCAGGGCGTGGAAATTTCACCGGAAGTCATGGACAGCCCGCATTCCCTGATCCTGAACCAGGTGACCAATGGCGTGGCCGTCAGAATGTCCCTGATGTATCTCTTGCTGGGAGGCGCCGATGAGGCTCTTGATTAAAAACGGCCGGGTCATCGACCCGGCAAACAAGCTGGACGGCTTGCGGGACCTCCTCGTGGAGCAGGGTAAAATCAAATCGGTCGGCAAACCTGGAAAATTCTCCGCGGACAAAGTGGACCAGGTCATTGACGCGCAAGACTGCATCGTCGCGCCGGGCTTTATCGACGTTCACGTGCACTTCCGCGAACCCGGGTTTGAATACAAGGAAACCATCCAGACCGGATGCGAATCCGCCGCCGCCGGCGGGTTCACCACGGTGGCGGCCATGCCCAACACCGATCCGGTCAACGACAACCGGTCGGTTGCCGAGCTGATTCTTTCCACGGCCCGGGCCAGGGGCATTGTCAACGTTTTGCCGATCGGCGCCATCAGCAAGGGGATGAAGGGCGAGGAGCTTTCGGAAATGGGCGAGTTGAAGGATGCCGGGGTCATTGCGTTTTCCGACGACGGTTTGCCGGTCATGAACAGCGAACTCATGCGCCGGGCGTTCGAGTACAGCCGTATGTTGGGCCTGCCCCTCATCCAGCACAGCGAGGTGCTGGACCTGACCCGCGGCGGCTGTATGAATGAAGGGTTGGTTTCGACCGAACTGGGATTGAAGGGAATGCCGTCGGAAGCGGAGGATATCATGGTCGGGCGGGATATTGCCCTTTTGGAACGCACGGGCGGCAGACTGCACGTGGCGCACATCAGCAGTGGCAAGGCGGTGGACCTGGTGCGTTCCGCCAAGGCGCGGGGCCTGCCGGTAACTTGCGAAGCGGCGCCGCACCACTTCACCTTGACGGACGAATCGGTGCGCGGCTATGACACAAACACCAAAATGAGCCCGCCCCTGCGGAGTCAAACCGACGTGGACGAGATCAAGAACGGTTTGCGGGATTCCACCATCGACATCATCGCCACCGACCACGCGCCTCACGATATCGCCGGCAAGGAGGTGGAGTACAGCCGGGCGTGTTTTGGCATCGTCGGACTGGAAACCGCCCTGCCCCTGAGTCTCAAGCTGGTGGAGGAACAAGCGCTCACCCTGCCGCGGTTGGTGGAAGCGATGGCATACAAGCCGGCGAAAATATTCAACCTGGACAAGGGAACCCTGACGCCGGGGAAAACCGCCGATATCGTCATTTTCGATCCCAACGCGCAATACACGATAGATGCGTCCCGCTTCAAGTCCAGAAGTAAAAACACCCCGTTCAACGGCCGGCAGGTTACGGGAAAAGTCATGCACACGCTGGTGGGCGGAACCCCCGTCTACTCAAATCAGGATTAAACGAAAGAGTCATGAAAGCTTTACTTGCATTGGCGGACGGCAAAGTTTTTGAGGGCGAATCCTTCGGCGCGACCGGAGAGGCCGAGGGAGAGATCGTTTTCAACACCAGCATGACCGGTTATCAGGAAGTGATCACCGATCCTTCCTATTGCGGCCAGATGGTGATGATGACCTATCCGCTGATCGGCAATTACGGAATCAATGAGGAGGACTTCGAGTCGTCCCGCCCGCATTTATGCGGCTTCATCATTAAGGAGTTGAGCGGGATAACCAGCAACTGGCGTTCCCGCAAAACGCTGGATCAATTTCTCAAGGAGCATGGGGTCATGGGCCTGCAAGGGATCGATACCCGCGCCTTGACCCGGCACATCCGGGAAGCGGGCGCCCAGCAGGCGGTGCTTTCGACCCAGACCGGCGACGCCAACGAGTTGGTGGAGCGCGCCAGGCGGTCTCCGGGACTGATCGGCCGCGATCTTGTCAAGGAAGTGACCTGCGAAACTCCGTACGATTGGCAAGAGGAAGACCGGCCGGCGGATTTGCATCATCCGAAAATTTCCACCCGCCCCAAAAACGTTTTCTCCGTGGCGGCCTATGATCTGGGTATCAAAAGAAACATCCTGCGAGCGTTGACCCGCCTCGGATGCAGGGTGCGGGTGGTGCCGGCCTCCACTCCGGCGGAAGACGTGCTGAAAATGAACATCGACGGCGTCTTCCTGTCCAACGGTCCGGGAGACCCGGAAGGCGTGCCGTATGTCGTGGAAAGCGTCAAGCGCCTTGTCGGCAAGGTGCCCATCTTCGGAATCTGCCTGGGACATCAAATCCTGAACCTTGCCCTGGGCGCGTCAACTTATAAACTGCGATTCGGGCATCATGGCGGCAACCAGCCGGTCATGGACCTGCATTCGCAAAAAATGGAGATCACCGCGCAAAACCACGGGTTCGCGGTGAAAGCGGAATCGGTGACGGGCGACATCGACGTGATTTCCATCAATCTCAATGACCGGACGGTTGAAGGCATTCGACACAAAAAGCTTCCCATTCTTTCCGTGCAGTACCATCCGGAAGCGTCCCCGGGGCCGCATGATTCCACCCATCTTTTTCAAGAGTTCATAGCGCTCATGGCGGGAAACTGATGTTGCAGGATGAACTGAACAAAATCGTCGAATACGCCGCGGGGCCGGAACTCGACAGCGAATTGCGCAAGGCCAAAAAGGAATACCAGGAGATCCTCGGCAACATTTTCGAGGACGACCGCTCCTTCGAGAATCGCATGGCCTCGTTTCTCGAATGGTACACCTTTGACCGCAACATCGACAACAGCGACATGACGCCTCTTTTGGCTTACATCGAAAAACGCCGGGGAAATTGCCCTCCCGAGACCCTGGAAATTTACGAAAACCTGGCGCGCTACATTCACAGCATTTTTATCGCCAGAAAAGTCAAGCCGGGCTGTGTGGTCGTCATGGAACTGTTCGATAAAATCAAATATCAGGTGAAGGAAAAACAAAGCGAGATTGTTTTCCGCAAAGACGATATTTTCGAGGCGAGAATTGTGCCGTACGCGGGCGATTATTATTTCACCGGCACCTATTGTTTTCATCCGCGGGAGGCCTTGCGGGTCATTGAATTGGGGATCAAGCGGCTGAATGATGATAAGAGAAAATACGAGAATGAGTTAAAAAAATTGCAAAAGAGAAAAAACAGTGTTGCGGCCGAAACGAAAAAACTGGATTTGAAAATCGAAAAAACCGTTCACAAGATAGAAACAACCCGCTTCATCAGGAGAATTCCCGCCCTGGAAGAAAAAAAAGCCCTCCTGGAGAAAAAACGATCCGACCTGAAAAATGAGCACGGCAACCTGGAGAAAAAAATCACCGATTTGCTGGAGCAGAAATTCAACAAGGAAATCCCGCAGGCCCGCAATCGGCTGATACAGCAGTTTTCCTACATGAACCTGAAATGGGAACGGTTCCGCCAAATCGACATCAAGGATATTTACCGGATTTAATGCCCAAACGATCTGACATAAAAAAAGTTCTTTTAATCGGCTCCGGCCCCATCGTCATCGGTCAAGCCTGCGAATTCGATTACTCCGGAACCCAGGCCTGCAAGGCCCTCAAGGAAGAAGGTTGCGAGGTTATCCTGGTCAACAGCAATCCGGCGACGATCATGACCGACCCGGAATTTGCCGACCGCACGTACATCGAACCGGTAACGCCACAGGTGGCGGAAATGATCATCGCCCGCGACCGTCCGGATGCCCTGCTACCCACCATGGGAGGGCAAACGGCCTTGAACACCGCCATTGCCCTCGCCGACGCCGGGGTTTTGGAGCGCTATCAGGTTGAATTGATCGGCGCCGATATCCAGACCATTAAAAAGGCGGAGGACCGTAACCTGTTCAAGGCGGCCATGCAGAAAATCGGGCAAAAGGTGCTGGCAAGCGGATATGCCCAGACCCTCGCCGAGGCCGAGCGGGTTGTGCGGGACACCGGGTTTCCGGCGATCATCCGTCCTTCCTACACCCTTGGAGGCGCCGGAGCCAGCATCGCTCATTCGCCCGACGAATTTGAATCCTTGATCCAATGGGCTCTTAAAGTCAGCCCCTCCCACGAGGTGCTGATTGAAAAATCCGTCATCGGCTGGAAGGAGTTTGAACTGGAGGTGATGCGCGATCTCAAGGATAACGTCGTCATCATCTGTTCCATCGAAAACCTGGACCCCATGGGAATCCACACCGGAGACAGCATCACCGTGGCGCCCGCGCAAACCTTGACGGACAAGGAATACCAGATCATGCGCGACGCGGCCATTGACATCATCCGCGAAATCGGCGTCGCCACCGGCGGGTCCAACATTCAATTCGCCGTGGATCCGCAAACGGGCGAGATGATTGTCATCGAAATGAATCCGCGGGTTTCCAGGAGCTCCGCCCTGGCCTCCAAGGCCACCGGGTTTCCGATTGCGAAAATCGCCGCCAAGCTGGCCATTGGGTTGACTCTCGACGAAATTCCAAACGACATCACCAAGGAAACGCCGGCCTCTTTCGAGCCTGCCCTGGACTATTGCGTCGTCAAAATCCCAAGGTTTACTTTCGAGAAATTCGAGCAGACGGAGACCACGTTATCGACGCAAATGAAATCCGTCGGTGAGGTGATGTCGATCGGCAGAACGTTCAAGGAAGCCTTGCAGAAGTCCCTGCGCTCCCTGGAAATCGGTGTGTACGGATTGGAGGAAAATATCAACCTGGGGCTAAGCGACCTTACCCCGGACGAGCAACGTGATACTTTAAGGGATTTGCTGTCCCGGCCTCATTGGGACCGGCTTTGGCATGTGGCTTCCGCCATTCGCAGAAATATTTCCCTGGACGAGATTTATAAAATAACCGGGATCGATCCCTGGTTTCTCCACGGCATCAAGGAAATCGTCGATTTGGAAAAGGAGATCGAATCGTCCGGCATCGACGCGGACCGTTTGCGGCAGGCCAAGAAACTGGGGTTTTCGGACCTCTATCTGGGGCGCTTGCTGAACCGCGCCGAGTCGGAAATCGCCGAAATGCGGGACCGCGACGGAATCCATCCGGTTTACAAACGGGTGGACACCTGCGCCGCCGAATTCGAGGCCTACACGCCTTATCTCTATTCCACTTATGAAGAAGAGTGCGAAGCGTCGCCAACGCAAAGAAAAAAAATCATGATCCTGGGCGGCGGGCCAAACCGCATTGGCCAGGGCATTGAATTTGATTATTGCTGTGTGCACGCCTCATTCGCCCTGAAAGAGGACGGCTATGAAACGATCATGGTGAATTGCAATCCGGAAACCGTGAGCACGGATTACGACACCTCGGATCGTTTGTATTTTGAGCCGCTCACTTTTGAGGATGTGATGAACATCGTGCGTATCGAAAAACCGGCCGGAGTCATTGTGCAGTTCGGCGGCCAGACCCCCTTGCGGCTGGCTCTGGCCCTGAAGCAGGCGGGCGCGCCGATCATCGGCACCCGTCCGGAGGATATCGACCGGGCGGAAGACCGGAAACTTTTCAAGGAAGTTCTTGAAAAGCTCAAACTCAAACAACCGGCCAACGGCACCGCCACTTCCCTGGAGGAGGCCGAACGGGTGGCGGCCGAGATCGGTTATCCGGTCGTCGTCCGACCTTCCTATGTGCTCGGGGGCCGGGCGATGGAAATCGTCTATGACGATGAAAGCCTCGAGCATTATATGAAACACGCGGTGCAGGCATCGCCCGAACATCCGGTACTGGTCGACAAGTTTCTTGAAAACGCCATCGAAATCGATGTCGATGCGCTGAGGGACCGGGAGCGCGTCGTGGTCGGCGGCATTATGGAGCATATCGAAATGGCGGGCATCCATTCCGGCGACAGCGCCTGCTCCCTGCCGCCCGTCACCATTGCGGACCATCTCCTGCAAACTATCAGACAGCAAACCCACGCTCTGGCAAAGGAATTGAACGTCATTGGACTGCTCAACATCCAATTTGCCATCAAGGACAACGAGGTCTATATCCTGGAAGTCAATCCCCGCGCCTCGCGGACGGTGCCCTTTGTGAGCAAGGCCATCGGCGTCCCCCTGGCCAAACTCGCCGCCCGGATCATGGCGGGAAAAACCCTCAAGGAACTCGGATTCACCGAGGAAAAACAGGTCAGCCACATTTCCGTAAAAGAATCGGTTTTTCCTTTTATCAAATTTTCCAACGTCGATGTACTGCTGGGGCCGGAGATGAAATCTACGGGTGAGGTCATGGGCATCGACTCCACGTTTGCCGGAGCCTTCGCCAAGGCGCAAGTCGCCACGGGGATCGAACTTCCTCTGGAAGGGACGGCGTTTGTCAGCGTCAAGGACGAGGACAAATCCGCCGCGATCAAAATTGCGGAAAAACTACATCAGATGAAGTATAACCTGATCGCCACCCGGGGCACGGCAACGTTCCTTCAAAACGCCGGTTTCCCCGTGGCGGCCATCAACAAAGTCAAGGAAGGATCGCCACACATCGTCGAGGCGCTCGAAGCCGGCAAGGTTGCCCTGGTTATCAATACGACCTTCGGCAAGCAGTCGATTCTCGACTCATTCTCTCTGCGGCGCGCCTGCCTGACGCATAACCTGCCTTACTTCACAACATTGGCAAGCGCCTTTGCCATTGTCGATTCCCTTGAAGAAATCAGGGGCAAAGACTTGACGGTCACCTCGATTCAGGAGCATGGGAAATCGTAATTTTATGCGGTCATGCCGGGCATCAGGGGTTGCTTAGGTTTCCGTAAAGTTCCTTCCACGACCTGGTGTTGCCGCGGAATGGAATGGGTCGAGAGTGGTCTCGTGCCACGAATCCGTCTTCAAAATCGCCGCCCGCCGTGATTTTGGCGAGCGAATAATCATCGAGCACCGTCTCGACGCGGATAACCCCCTGACGGGTTATTTTTTCTCCCAGGTCATGCTGGGTGACGGGGTCGATGAAATTCTTTTCCACGGAAAAAATATTGAAAACGTCAAAGGGTTTTACACCGTTTATTTTCCCCGCGTTGAGGACGACCTCGCGTTTCTCGTTATCGACGGAAAAAATGATCGCCTCAAAGGGAACGGCGTTCAGCGTCGTCGAAACAAATGGCGGCACCTGCCGTGCCAGCGCCGCCAATGCCTTGCCCATGGCGCTTTTTGTAAAGCCCGGAGCGGAAAAATCCACTTCCCCGTCCGCGGCGCGGAAGGCAACGCGCCCCGCCGAACTCTTGCCGGAAAATATCTTGCCGGCGAATTTTTTCTGAGTAAAGGAATCCCGAATAACCAGCTCGATCTCCACCGTCGCGCGCCGGGACACGGATCCCGCCTTGACGGAAGGAGTGGCCGATGGCGTTCGGAACGTCAAAACCCGGCCGCCAATCAACACTTGCGCCGGATGGCGTTGCCCCTGCCCCGACGTCTGCCCGGCACTCAGGACCTGATAGCCTTGTGTGTCCTTTAAAGAATGCTCGATCATCCGGGCGATGAACGCCCCCGGACTGAACGCATCGTTCCAGCCGGCGGGATTGCTCAACGGCTCCACGGCGATTTTCTTTTTATACACCGCCGCGGCATTTCCCGGCCAGGCGAAGAGAAACAAGAGAACAATACCGACAACCGCTTTCCCTGCCCTGTCTTTTCCGACACTAAAAAGACTCATACAACCTCCCGGCAAAAAGACCGATGGAAATAATTTCTTTTCAATTATATCAGGTTTCGCATTTCAATCCAAAAACTTGTTGAAAAAATTGGCTTTATTTATTCCATCGGGATTCACTAGTACTTAGTTGCATAAATAGAAGTATTTACATATAATATCCTCCAAGAGC
>JBHHYO010000085.1:0-10785 GCA_046757665.1 Nitrospinales bacterium | reverse complement strand
TGTCATGGTTCAACGGGCTCACCATGACAGGGATGCGGGCGGGCGCGGTCAGGTGGGCGGGGAAGTGGTTGATAACGATTGGCAATCCATGCCATATTGGCTTTGGCCCGCCGTTGCATGAGCGTCAATGAAGCGGAGATTCTTCGGGCGTCTTCTCAAAAACTCAGAAACCATGCGGATCAAATCCATTTGCGTTTTTTGCTCCTCCAGCGAATCCGTCGCGGAAGTTTACAAGGAAGCCGCGGTCGATCTCGGGCGTCGGATGGGTCGTCGCCAAATCAGCCTGGTTTACGGCGGCGCGTCCATCGGCTTGATGGGTTGCGTGGCCCGGGGAGTGCATGAGACGGGCGGCAACGTGGTCGCCGTGTTGCCGCATTTTTTCATGAACAAGAATATCGACTACAAGGAAGCGGATGAATTGATCGTTACCCAGGACATGCGGGAACGTAAAATGATCATGGACAAGAGGTCGGACGCTTTCATCGTATTGCCGGGCGGCATCGGGACTCTCGAGGAGGGTATGGAGATTTTATCCATGATCCAGCTCAAGCAGACAGAGAAGCCGCTGGTGTTCGTCAATACGGATGATTTCTACAGGGACCTGGCGGCACATTTTGAGGCTATGATTCGTCGGCAATTCGCCAAGCGGGAAATCCTGACCTTGTTTGCCATGGCGCCGGACCCGGAAAGCGCCCTGGCGTATGTCATGGATTTCCCCGCGCCGGGGAGCGAAAATCCGGGATTCTAAAGGGAGGTTCTATTGTGCTTCGACCATGAGGTCGGGATGGAGGTTTTCTTTCAGCAGGGCTTCAATGTATTTCAGCGTTCCCATGGTGGCGCTGGGGCAGGTGCCGCAGGCGCCCTGGTAATGAATTTGAATGGTGTTCCCTTGAATGCCGAGGAGAACCAAGTCACCGCCGTCGTTAGCCAGCACCGGACGGATGGCCTGATCGAAAACGGCATTGACGATTTTCAATTTTTGCTCGTCCGGGAACTCCAGGAATTCGTTCAGGTTCAATTCCTTGCCGGCGGGCGGGGATGCCGGTTCGCGCTCCTTGGCGGGCGGGGATTCATAAAACGCCAGATGGGTTTCGATGGCTTTTTCGACTTCTTCGACAAGGGCGTTCCATCCCACTACGGGGGACTTGGTGATGGTCAGGAAGTTTTCCTTGATGAACACATTCTCAACGCCGTAGATGTTGAACAGCGCCTCGGCGAAAACATCGCCTTTCGCCTCTTCCGCGGACGCGAACCCGATCGACCCGGAAGCGATGATGACCTTGTCGGCGATGAATTGACAGGCGTGTGGATTAGGCGTGGGTTGAATCCGCAGGGACTGGTAATGTTCGTGGGCTCCGGAAGGGGGCTGGCTGTCGGCGGAATCGCCCGAAGAAGATTCCGGGTTTTTCGAGCCGGCAAACCATTTGCGCATCGAATCGATTAATTTAGCCATGCCATGGGTCTCCGTCGGCAACCGGCTTGTTGAACAAAGCCGTGTTTCTTTATTATAACCGATCGGCGGCAAAAAAGTGAAAATTCACTCGAGGCCGAGGGTGTTCGCGGTTTTGACGAACACCTCGTGGGTTTTCCGGTCAAACAGTACAAAGACGACTTTCTGGATTCCGGTTTGCCCGGACAAGTAGTCGCGGGTTGTGGCCAGCATGATGCGGGCGCCGGCATCGGTAGGAAAACCGAAGATGCCGGTGCTGATGGCGGGAAAGGCGATGGAGGCCAGGTGGCGCTCCTCGGCGCGTTGCAGGCTGTTCCTGGTGGCGCCGCGCAATTTTTCTTCTTCACCGCCCTCACCCTGTTGCGGCCCGACGGCATGGATGACGTATTTGGCTTTCAATCGGCCCGCGGTGGTTATTACGGCGTCGCCGACGGGGCAGTGGCCGATGGCGCGGCATTCTTCCTGAATTGCCGGTCCGCCCTTGCGGCGGATAGCGCCCGCGACACCGGCGCCCAGGATCAATTGAGAGTTGGCGGCGTTGACGACGGCGTCGGTATCACATTCCGTGATGTCGCCCTGCGTCAGCTCGATTTCCGAATTTGCAACCCGGATTTCCATAAGGGCGGGTCCTCTGTTACCTGGTCACAGGCCCGTCGAGCCAAAACCCGCTTCGCCTCTCGAGGTGTCGTCCAGACTGTCCACCGGTACGAACACCGCGGATTCGACTTTTTGGACAAGCAACTGCGCGACCCGGTCGCCTTTTTTTATCAAAACATCTTGATCGGAATGATTGAACAGCAACACGCGGACTTCGCCGCGGTATTGGGAATCGATGACCCCGGCGCCGCAATCGATGGCTTGCTTGACGGCCAGGCCGCTACGCGGCCAGATCAATCCCACGTATCCGGAGGGCAGGGCAATGCGGATTCCTGTCGGGATCATTTCTTTGCCCCGTGCGGGAACGACGCCATCTTCGGACGCCCGCAAATCGGCGCCGGCGTCTCCCGGATAGGAATAAACGGGAATGTTCTCGCCCACGACTCGGCATACGGGGCGGTGGCTGGTCTGTGACATCGAAGCCTCGAATAACAGTGAACGTAACAAACGGCCTTCACTATAACATAGTCGCCTTCGTGAGAGAGCGGTGTTGTTTTTCAGGGTTCGATGCGATTAAAGAAAATACGGTATCGGTAAAAAAGGATGGATGCTGAGACAGGGAGGAGCCGGGAAGGAGAAAAAATGGCGGGTTACCAAAAACACCTCCAACGCCGCTTGGAAAGAAGGATGCCGAATCAAACCAGGTTTTCGGCCGACGCTTAAAGCTTTCGGGGATTGAGGAAGGATTTCCAGAGGGGTTTAAATCCAAGGATGCTTTCCGTTTTGTTGCAGATTCTCTAGGAAAGGAAACATTAATTTAAAACCGAAGGCATCTTCCACGGTAACCCGCCAATTCATTTTTGTTGTGATTTTTTTCCAAAAACTCCCGCTTTCGGTTCCGTATCAGGGGAACCCGGTTTTTAAAATAATTTTTCAAAAAACCTGCAAGCCAGAGCTTGCAACATCTTGTATGACGATGGAGACCATACCACTATATATTGTACTATGTCAAGAGATAAATGGAAAATAATGCAATATTTTAATTAATGATTGAAAAATCAATGGGTTATTGTGATTTTTCGGGAGGGTTTTTTGTCTTCGAATTGCTAAAAGCCACCATATATAGGCCAGTAATATCCGTCACCCACTATATGAAGTAGCGAACCGTTGTTTATGGGATATGGCGGAGGGGAGAGCTGTTTCCCCGGCTGGAGGCCAGGGTTTCAGGACGATACTTCTTGCAAGCTGTCGCGCAGTTGCTCGAGGAAATTGGCGGGTATCCGGTAAAGCGAGGGTTTGTCTTTTACCTGAGCATAAAACAGTTTTTTGCCCTTGATGAGTTTTCCGACAAGCACCGTTCCCAATTTTCGGTTGGTATGGCTCCAAACGGTTACAGTCACCGTGGGTTTGTCTAGGCCTGTTACTTTGCGGGCCAACGGGGATTCGATCAAGGAATCGAACTCAAGCAGTTGCAGGGTGAGGGCGATACTCGGTCCGATGGAATCGGATATTTTCTCGATTTTTGTGGGTTGCAACAGGTTCCAGTTTTGGCCCTTTTTTTCGAGTTCAAATGTTCGGTTGGCATATTGGACTCGTATTTTTCCCACATCGTCGCTTTTAAAGACGAGAAGCTTTTTCAATCTCAAGTCATGGAGGCTGGGGAAAACTTTTTGCACAAACTGGGCGGTCACCAGAGTGATAACGGAAGGGCTCCGCGGCCAGAAAACATAATATTGTTTTCCGTCTTTGGTTTTCTTTCCTATTTTGAGGGAGGAAGATGAGTTTTCTCCGCTAAGGACGGTGATCTCTTTTTGCGGTTTGTCCAAGCCGTAAGTCTTGATATCTTTTGCCGGGTCTTTGACATAATTTCTGATTCTGGCGTTATGCAGTCTTTCCGCCAGGGAAGCAACGGCGACCTGGTCGGCGGCGGTTTGGATAGGCATTGAGATTTTCCATAGCCTGTGTTCTTTCTCGTCCCGGAAAACGCGGATTTCCCCGTTCTCTGATTTCAGGTGTATCTGGGTGACCTTCGTCGGGTCCACCGACATGAGGGTTCTGTCGAGGAAGTCAAGTCCCTCGAGGGTCAGAAACTCCATGATTTTTTTATGAACGGTAAATACATTGGGAGCGCGGTTTGTTTTGGCGTAAAACTCGTCTTCTTCCTCGCCCTCTTCTTTTCTTTTGTTACCGATCATCAGGGTTTGCGGAGGTTCGCCGTCCCTGGTGAAAAAGGTTACGGTAATGGCGGGATGATCCAGGCCGTACGGCTTCAAATCGGTGGCGCTTTCCTCGATGAAGGTGACCACAGGATTCAAATCCACGGTATCCAGCACGAGTTTGATCATGTGAGGCAACCCGACCCCCGTCACGGCTCCGGTTTCAAACAACCAGTCCTTGTCGCCTTTTTTGATGAATTGAAAAGATTCATCGCCATGCTTCAACTGCACCTTGGTAACGTCCTCGGGGCTGAAATGCAGGAGGGTCTTGTCTCGCAGTTTGTATAAAGTCAGATCCACCTGCCATCGCGACAAGGGGGTGACGAGAATTTTCGGCTGATCGGCGCGTTTCAGGTACATGAAAGAACCGATGGGTGTGTCGTCGCCGAAAAGGAGAGTTTTTTCCTCCCGGTTTTTCATTTTAAGAGTGACCTTGAGAACCGGTTCCTTGAGTCCGTAGGAAGCGAGGTCGGAGGAAGGGTCCTGATCGAATGACCGGGTAAACCGGGCGTCTTCCAGGTTGGAGAGGATGTCTTCAACGGCGGCGTTGTTTGCCAGGCTTTGCACGGGTTGGAGGATTTCCCAACCACTGTCGTTGCGTTTCAGAACCTGAGTTTGGTCCTTTTTTTCGATGACCATTTCCTGGACATCATTTTTGTTAAACAGCAGGATTTTTTCGGAGAGTATTTTTTTCTCTTCACCGGGAAGGTCTACGAAAAAAAAGTAGAGGGCGGTGGCCAGGAAAACCACCGACAACCAAAGAGTTCCCTTGAACTTCATAAGGCTCGTCGTCTCCACCAACTGCGGATTCCTGGAATCAGGACCAATGCGGGAACCACAAAAATACTGGTTATAAAGATGATTCGGCCCTGGGTGCTCGTCAATTGCAGAGGGCTCTTTTTTCTTTCCTTGGCTCGAATGAAGATCAGGTTTCCCTCGCGAATCATCCAGGAAACCGTATTGAGGAAAAAATCTCCGTTGCCGGAGGAATTGAAAAACTCGTTACTTGCGAAATCCGAATCTCCGATCACGACCAGTCGGGCTTTTCCCCTGAGTTTTCCGCCTGCTAACTTTTGCGAGGATTCCTTAATCTCTTTCGGGGTGAGGGATAACGGGTCTTTCTTGTCGGTTTTCGCGGCCGACTGTTTGAAAATCGGTTTGGTCGTCACCACGGCAACGGGGACCGGGCCCTTGTAATCTTCATCCTTGTCAAACTGGAACTTGCTGTCTTGATAATTGGACTCGGACCAGCTTTCGGGCCCCGTCTTCAGCAGGTCCAGGACTTTCAAGCCTTCGACGGGGCGACCGGCAACCGAACGCAAAAGAGGAAAGACGACGGGCAAAGAAAAATCCTTGGTGATGTCGTGCCGGGCAAAATCCTTGATGACCGGGGTGACGCGGTCAACGCCGAAGAGTTTCGACAAGGGGTCGACGATGATATCGTCGCGGATGGAGACTCCCCACCGCCCCAGGAACGCTTCCATCATCCCGACCTCGATTTTCGGGTCGATCAGAAGCAGGACCGACCCGCCGGTATCAAGAAAAGACTCGATCAGGTCTTGTTCTTTTTCCGGGATCGGTTTGATCGGCCCGTCGATCACCAGCAGGTCCGTGTCGTTGGGGATTTCGGCCGTTTCTAAAAGAGAAAGTTTTTTCACTTTGCGCCCTACTTTTTCCAGGGCTTTTTTGGCAACGGAGTATCCGCTTTGTCCGATGTCTTTCACATTTTTTTCGCCATGGCCTTCGAGAAAATAGATTGTCTTTGTCTCGCTCCGGATCACTTTCAGAATGCCGTTGGTCAGCTGGTCTTCCGTGGTTTCCTCGATTTTGGTTTTTCGGGGCCCGTTTTCAAAAACCACTTCGCCGTAAGCTTTGATGCCATACTGCTTCGCGAGTGACGGATTGGAGTCGGGATCAATGTAGGACAGGTCGATTTTATCGGTAAGCGCCAGGTAACTGTCGATCAGGTTTTTAAAATCTCTTTTCTCCTGGGTGTCCGTTTTGAAGAAGGCGGTCAATTTGACTTCGCCGTCGAGATCGGCAAGGACTTTCCGTGTTTGCTGGGACAACGTGAAAAACCCGCCTTCAGTGAAGTCAAACCGGTGTTTGTGGCGGTAGGAAAGGATGTTGATGAAGATCAGGATACCCAGAAAAACCAGGACAAGCGCCAGGGTGTTGGAGCCGTGTATGCCTGTCCGCCCGCGGAGGCGCCGTTGAATCTCCTCTTTGTTGACTACGGAAAAATACAAGCCGTTCAACAAGGCAAATGCCGCCAGGGAAACCGCGACCGGAATCCGCGCAGGAAAGACGATATAAACCAGCAACGCGGCAACGGCGGAAACCAATGCCAGCCAACTCGCAACAGAAGCGTATTGTTTCACGGTTACCTCCAGCGGTTGGATTCGAGGACCTGATAGGTCAAAAATAATCCCGTGCTGACGAAAGAAAGATAATACAAGACATCAGCGGTGTCCAGCACGCCACTGAGGAAACGATCCAGGTGATCGGTCAGGGAAAGGAATTGCAACACATCTCCATACCAGGCTTCCCCGGCGGCTCCAGCTCCCCAGCCGATGAGCCACATGAACAGGGAAATGCCGAAACAAGCTACTGCGGCGACAATCTGGTTGTCGGTCAAGGAAGATGTGAATACTCCCACGGAGACGAAACAGGTCGCCAAAAGAAGCAATCCGGCATAACCCGTGATGATGGGGCCGATTTCCGGATTGCCGTACCAAACTAAAAACCCCATGGAGTAGGTGGTCAGCAATATCATCAAGGTCACTACCGTCATGCAGGCAAGAAACTTGCCGAATAAAATATCCCGCAAATGCAGGGGCGACGAGAAAAGCAGAAAAATCGATTTGTTTTTCTTCTCCTCGGAAAAACTGCGCATGGTAATCACGGGCACCAGGAGAAGCAGAACAAAACTCATGTTGCGCAGGGACGGCTCGACCACCATCTTGTTCAGGCTCAGGGCCATCCCCAATTCCAGCGTCAACTGGCCGGCGCGAAAACTTTCAAAGCTGAACTGGCTGAGCACTTTAAAAAATATAAAGCTGTAGAGAAGCAAAAACACGCTCGTCAACACGTAAAAAATGGGAGAGTTGAAATAGGTTCCCAAGTCTCTTTTGGCAATCAACCAGGCATTCTTCATGCCTTCACCCCTGCTTCCTTGGTGGTCAGATTGAGAAAAATTTCCTCCAGGGTCAGGGAGATGGGTTTCAATTCGACAATGCCCCACTGGTTTGCCAAAGCCAGCCGGGCAATCTCGTCCTGGAGGTGGCAATTGCTCTTGCACTCAATGGCAAATTGTTTTTCGGTTACGATGCGGACGGCAAGGACGTTGTCGAGCATGGACAGTTTATCTTGTATTCCGTTGCCGCCCTGGCGCACGGTCAATTGCAGGCGCTCGTTTTTTCGCATGGTGGAGTTCAGGGCCGCCAGGGAATCTTCGGCGACGATTTCCCCCTGGTGAATGATGATGACTCGTTGGCAAATTTCGGTGATCTCCGGGAGAATATGCGAACTCAAAATGATGGTATGGGAAGAAGTCAGATCCTTGATGAGCCTTCGGATCTCGATGATTTGAATGGGGTCCAATCCGATGGTGGGTTCATCAAGGATCAGAATATCCGGATTATGGATCAGGGCCTGGGCCAGGCCTACACGCTGTTTATAACCTTTGGACAATTTTTCAATGATGCGTCCGCGGACTTTGCCCAGCCCGCATTTTGCAACAACATGGTCTATGGCTTTCGGGATGTTCGGCACCTCGACGCGGCGAATTTTTGCGGAAAACTCCAGAAAATCCTCGACGATCATGTCCTGATACAGCGGCGGATTTTCCGGAAGGTAGCCGATGCTTTTCTTGACTTCCAGGGGATTTTCGAAAACGTCAAATCCGCAGAGCCTGACTGAGCCGTCCGTGGCAGGGAGAATGCCGGTGAGGACATTCATGGTGGTTGTTTTGCCCGCCCCGTTGGGGCCCAAAAATCCCACCACCTCTCCTTTGCCAACTTGAAAGCTGAGATTTCGCACGGCCTGGCGCGGCCCATAGAATTTGGTCAAATTCTTGACCTCGATCATGAATCCTCCTGAATTTGAGAATGCTTACGAAGAAAATTATAGCCCACAATGCTGTACGGTGTCGCAATTTTTCCATTAAAAATTTTTAATATCCCAAAAAAGGAGAAGCCATGGCGCAATCGAAAGTCAAAAGTAAAATACTGATGTGCGGAAGGGGCCGGGAAATGTGCTGGTCAACGTAGCTTGATTCTTTTTCCCCTGGACTGCGCCGAGCGGTAGATCGCATCAATCAGTTCCAGGGCTTTTAATCCATGGCGGCCGCTGGAAATGCTTTCGATTCCCCGGCGCACACAGCGGGCCATGTCGCGGGCTCCGCCGACGAAGGGGTTTTGGCGGCTTGTGGGTGTAGGGAAAGGGACGGGTTCCAGCTCATGGAATCCGGAAAAGCGTTTGCTCTTGCGCGTGATGTACAGTTGCCTGCCGGCGTTGCCGATGCAAAGGCGTCCTTCCGAGCCCTGAATGTCCAATTCGAAGTTGAAATATTTTCGGGCTCCGCCGCCTTCCACGAAACCCGTCGCTCCGCTGTGGAACCGCATCATGGCGCAGGCGGTTTCTTCAACATAGCGTTTTCCGTGGGGGCGGGTTTCATGTCCGCAGACCCAATCGACATCGCCGCCAAAGAAAAGAAACAGGTCCAGCAGGTGGGTGCCGTCGTGGAACATTCCGCCTCCGCCGAAAGTTTGGACGGGCAATTTCCCGGGTTTCCAGGACAGGGCATTGCCGACAATGGTCCGCACCTCGCCGATTTTTCCCGAACAAATGATTTTTCGGGCTTGTTGGTAATAGGGGTCCCATCGGCGTTCATGGTTGATGATCAAGGGAATCTTGCGTCGTTCGCATATCCGCACCATGGCCTTGGCCTCGCGGACTTCCACGGCGATGGGTTTTTCACAGTAAATGCCCTTAACGCCGGCGCGCGCGGCGGCGATTGCCATCTCCCCATGCAAATGGGTCCAAGTGGCGATGCACACAATGTCCAGGCTTTCCCGGCGAAGCATCTCCCGGTAATCCTGATACAGACGGGTGACGCCCCAACGGCGTCCAAACCGTTTCAATCTGGCGGGGTCAATGTCGCAACCGGCAATCAGCTTTACCGAAGAAACGGATTCGAACCCGCCTGCATGGGTGCAGGGTTTTCCTCGAAGAGGGTCTTCTTCGAGCAGACTGCCTATTCGTCCGCAACCGATTAATCCGACTGTTAACGGTTTCATAACGCTAAGATATTAGAAAGCTTTCGGAATTTAAAATGAAAAGTCCCATGGTGGCGCCTTTAACCAAGGTTTTGCCATGGGACAGTTTCCTTATCGTGTTGCAATTTGACCGGACCGGATTCGGAACGGGCCTTACTTCGCTTACCAGGGATGGGTTGTACCAGAGTGCTTGCCAACACTTTCTTATTACTGTAGCAACTGCAACACGGATTGCGGGATCAGGTTGGCCTGTCCGAGCATAGCGGTTGACGCCTGCACCAGAATTTGGTTCCGGGTCAGCAAGGCCACCTCCGTAGCAATATCCGCGTCCCGTATGGAAGATTCCGCCGATTGCAGGTTCTCGATGGTAATGTTCAGGTTGGCGGTGGCTCGCACCAGCCGGTTCTGGACGGCGCCGATTTTGCCGCGACCCTGGGTCACCTTGCTGATGGCGCTGTTCATGCTTTCCAAAGCAGTCAGCGCCGCTCCTGCCGTGGTGATGCTGAGTGTATCAATTCCCAGTGAGGAAGATGTGATGGCCGTTAAATCGACCTCGGTGTTCAGGTTAATCCGGCTGTTGACTGAGGAATCCAGGCCCACTTGAATCAGGATTTGATTCGCTGAGGTAACGGTTGAGGCCAGGGACCCGTCAACGAGTTTTTGACCGTTAAACTCCGTGGTGTTGGCGATTCGGTCGATCTCGTTGCGTAGGGCGTTGAATTCGAGCTGGATCGTTTGCCGTTCGGTGGAGCCGACCGTTCCCGTAGCCGCCTGCGAGGCCAACTCGCGCAGTCGAATCAGAATGCCGGATTGTTCATTCAAAGCGCCTTCGGTGATGTTGATTAGCGAGACGCCATCGTCGGCGTTTCTCACGGCTTGGCGCAACGCCCGGATGTCCGACCGCAGGGACTCGGAGATCGCCAACCCCGCCGCGTCGTCAGCCCCTCGATTGATTCGAATGCCGGACGCGATCCTTTCGACCGATCGGGATAATCGATCGTTGTTGATGCCCAGGATGCGTTGGGCATTCAGGGATGGGATGTTGTTGAAAATTCTTACAGGCATCGTCAAAATCCTCCTTGATTTTTTTTGTTATTTCCAAAGTTGCTTTGGCATCCTTGCCAAAACAGGCTTCAATTTAGGGTCGAACCTTTCGCACGGGCGTTTTTTCCGGCCGGCTTTTGCGGCGGTTCATACCCGGGCCTCCTTTCAGGTTTTAGGTTTTTTTGATTGCATCGTTCAT
>JBHHYO010000084.1:0-10808 GCA_046757665.1 Nitrospinales bacterium | reverse complement strand
AGAATTTATAATATAATAAGCGCCTTTGGGGCGTCGTCAAGTGGTTAAGACACAGGATTTTGATTCCTGCATTCGGAGGTTCGAATCCTCCCGCCCCAGCCAATTATCGAGTCAAGACAGGACCGCATGGACAGCAATGACGGCAAGGTATTAGTGTTTTCCGGACGGGCCAACCGGCCGCTGGCGGAAGAGATTTGCAAGTATATCAATATTCCCCTGGGCCGCGCGGACATTACCGATTTCTCGGACAAGGAAATTTTCGTGCGCCTGGGCGAAAACGTCCGCGGCGGCGACGTGTTCCTGATCCAGCCGACCTGCAACCCGGGTAACGGCAACCTGATGGAGCTGTTGATCATGATCGACGCAGTGAAGCGGTCCTCCGCCAAGCGGATTACGGCGGTTATCCCGTATTACGGTTACGCCCGCCAGGACCGGAAGGTGGAACCGCGGGTGCCGATCACGTCCAAGCTGGTCGCGGACCTGCTCCACACCGCCGGAACACAGCGAATTCTCACCATGGACCTGCACGCGGGACAAATCCAGGGGTTTTTCAATATTCCCGTGGATCACCTGTTCGCCAAGAACGTGCTGGTGGATTATATCAAGAAGACGCATCCCATGGGCAACGTGGTGATCATCTCGCCGGACGCCGGCGGCGTGGAGCGGGCGCGCTCCTACGCCAAACAGCTGGGTGTTTCCCTGGCCATTATCGACAAGCGCCGGGACGCCATCAACGAAGCCAAGGCCATGCACACCATCGGTGACGTCAAGGGCAAAGTTGCCGTCGTCGTGGACGACATCATCGATACGGCGGGCACGATGGTAGAGGCCGTGGACGCGCTGTTGCGGGAAGGCGCGGTGGAAGTCCACGCTTGTTGCACCCATGCGGTGCTTTCCGGCCCGGCCCATGAGCGGATCAAAAATTCGCCGATCAAATCCATCATCACAACCAACACCATTCCCTTTGGGGACAAGTTGAAAACTTATTCGAAAATAAAAGTTTTGTCCGTCGCGCCCCTGCTGGGCGAGGCCATTTTGCGAATCCATAAGGAAAGCTCCATCAGCTCTCTATTTGACTAAAGGAACCCAATCATGCCGGAAACACTAACTGGAAAACTGCGGCGGGAAACGGGGAAAAGCCCCAGCCGAAAAGCGCGCGGAGAAGGACACATGCCCGCCGTCCTCTATGGCCGGAAAGATAACCTTTCCTTCACGGTAAACCCCAAGGCCTTGCGAAAAATCATCAGGCAAAAAGGCAAAAACGCCTTGATCGACCTCCAACTTGAGGAAGATTCGGTTAAAAACCGCAAAGTGCTTTTAAAAGATTTCCAGACTCATCCCCTGAAGGAAACCTGGTTGCATGCGGATTTTCTGGAAGTGGACATCGACAAAAACATCCGCGTGCGCGTACCGGTAAAATTGACCGGCCTATCACCCGGCGAAAAACAGGGAGGAATACTCAACCATATCATCCGGGAGCTGGACATGGAATGTTTGCCGAGCGACATTCCGGAAACGGTTGACGTTTCCATAGAGAATTTGCAATTGGGTGAGTTTATCCGCATCTCGGACCTCCCCCTGTTCGAAAAATTTACAATCCATAACGCTCCGTCCGCTCCCATCGTCACCGTATACCTTGAGAAAGAAGAGACCAAGGAAGCGGAAGAAGCAGTCGAGGGCGAAGAAGCGGGGGCGGAGGAAACCACGCCTCAGAAGGCTTCCGAAAAGAAGGAGCCCGCGGCGGAGGAAGGCAAATCCGACAAGAAATAAAATCGACAAACGACAATAACCTTGTACACCTGATTCTCGGTCTGGGCAACCCGGGAGCACAGTACGAGCTGACGCGGCATAACGTGGGGTTTCTGGTCCTTGACGCGCTGACGGAAAAGCACAACATCAGACTCGATACAAACGGCTACTACTGCCTTTACGGAAAGGGAACCATCGGCGGCCATGAAATCGTTGCGGCTAAACCCATGACCTATATGAACGAGAGCGGCAAAGCGGCAAAAGCCATTCTTTCGGCCTTGGATATACTTCCGGAACAGGCTATCGTGGTTCACGATGACATCGATTTGCCGCTCGGAAAAATCAAGAGAAAACATAGCGGAGGCGATGCCGGCCAGTTGGGAATCCGCTCCATCATCAACCGGCTGGCAACGGATCAGTTTACCCGCGTACGGATCGGCATCGGCCGGCCGGAACATCAGGAAGATATTGTGGATTTCGTTTTGTCGCCGTTTGCGGTGGACGATTTCCCAATGGTCAAGAAAGTCCAGGAACAAGCAATAGAGCTGATCGAAACCACGCTGGCGGAATTCAACGAAAAACCCAAAAAATCGGAGGAAGACACAGGATGCTGACGGAATACAAAGGAGAGGTGGTGTTTGTCGCCATTTCCATGATCGTTTACACCCTATTTGCCGCGTTCGACGCCTCGGCCAATTTCGCGTACTTCGGCGTAGTGTTCGGCATTTTCGGGCTGTGTATCGCCTGGAAAATCTACGAATACGTGGACGACCACCCCGAGGGCAACGAGAAGATGGTTGAAATCTCCGAGGCCATCCATGAAGGAGCGATGGTCTTTCTTTCCCGGGAATACCGCATACTCGCCTATTTTATCGGCACGGTGTTCGCCTTACTGCTTCTCGTCATCAGCACCCAGAAGGGATTATGGATCGGCTTCTGGACGGCGGTGGCGTATGTGATCGGAGCCTGTTGCTCAATGCTGGCAGGTTATTTTGGAATGAATGCGGCGACCTCGGCCAACGTGCGCACCTCCCAGGCCGCCAATGAGGGCGGCCAGGCGAAGGCTCTCAACGTCGCCTTCAACGGCGGCGCGGTCATGGGGCTTTGCGTCGCCAGCCTGGGCCTGGTGGGTATCGGCATATTGTTCCTGTTGTTCGCCCGAGGCGAATCGGCGAGCGTGATCAGCGGGTTTGCCATGGGGGCCAGCTCCATCGCCCTGTTCGCCCGCGTCGGCGGCGGCATCTATACCAAGATCGCCGACGTCGGCTCCGACCTCGTCGGCAAGGTGGAAGCCGGAATCCCGGAGGACGACCCCCGCAACCCCGGCGTCATTGCCGATAACGTCGGCGACTGCGTCGGCGACACGGCGGGCCTGGGCTCGGATATTTTCGAGTCCTATTGCAGTTCCATGATCGCCACTATCGCTATCGCCGCGGGCATGTCGGCCCTGCGGTTCGAGTACATGGCGTTGCCGCTTCTCGTCGCCATGATCGGCCTGATCGCCTCCGTCATCGGCATTCGCTCCATGGGAGCGCTGGAACACCTGGACCCCGCCGCCGTTTTGCGGTACACCACGTTCATCAGCGCCGGCGCCATGCTGTTCGTGGCTTTTGTCGTGATCAAGCTCATGGGCCTGCCAACCGGAGTCTTTGTCGCCCTCTTTGTCGGTTGCCTGGCGGGAATCGTCATCGGTCTCATCACCGAGTACTATACGGCGGGTAAACCCATCGTGCGAATCGCCGAGTCCAGCAAGACCGGCGTTGCCACGGTCATCATCACCGGCCTGGCGGTGGCCATGAAGAGCGCGGCGCTACCGGTCATGACCATCGTCACCGCGATCTACTGCGCCGCCTCAACCGCCGGCGTGTACGGGGTGGCCCTGGCGGCGGTGGGAATGCTGGCCACGGTTGGAATTACCATGTCCGTCGATGCCTATGGACCGATCGCCGATAACGCCGGCGGTATCTCGGAAATGGCGGAACTGGGACCGGAAACACGCAAGATCACCGACGGCCTGGACGCCCTGGGAAACACCACGGCGGCCATCGGCAAGGGATTCGCCATCGGCTCCGCCGCCTTGACGGCGCTGGCGCTGTTTGCCGCCTTTTCCCAGGCCGCGGGCATCGAGTCCATCAACATCACCAAACCCAAAGTAATCATCGGCCTGTTCATCGGCGGCATGATTCCGTTCGTCGTGGCCGCCATGACCATGAACTCCGTGGGCCGGGGAGCCTTTGAGATGGTCGAGGAAATCCGCCGACAGTTCCACGAAATTCCGGGCATCATGGAAGGCACCGGAAAACCGGATTCGGCGCGATGTATCGACATCAGCACCAAGGCGGCACTGCGAGAAATGATCGGCCCCGGAGTCCTCGCCTTCCTCATGCCCATCCTGGTGGGACTGGGCTTTGGCGCCGAGGCGCTGGGCGGCATGTTGGTCGGCGCAACGCTCGTCGGCGTCCTGATGGCGCTGTTCATGTCCAACGGCGGCGGCGCATGGGATAATGCCAAAAAATACGTCGAAGGCGGCGCGCTGGGCGGCAAGGGAACGGAGGCGCACAAAGCCCTCGTCGTCGGCGATACCGTCGGCGACCCGTTGAAGGACACCTCCGGCCCGGCGATGAATATTCTCATCAAACTCATGTCCATCGTCTCCCTGGTGCTGGCGCCGATGTTTCTGTAAAACATCCGGAAACCACTGCCATCCACGGGGAACGGGAAACCGTTCCCCGTTTTTTTCATGTCAAAAAATCTGTTGCGGTTCGGGTTCCACGATTTCCTCAACGCCCAGCCCTTGTTGCAACCCCTCGTGCGCCTCGGCCGGGAAGCCGGCATCGAGATGGTCCTGGACACACCCGCCGCCGTTGCCGCAAAACTCAAGTCGGGGGAACTCGATCTGGCCATGATTCCCTCCGTGGAATATCTCAGGCACGCAGACCGTTACCGCCTGCTACCTGGGCTTGCCATCGCATCCCGCGGCGTAGTGGGAACGGTTCTGCTGGTGACGCGGACACCCTTGAAAACCATTCGCACCCTGTCCCTCGACAACCGGTCGTTGACCTCCGCCGCTCTGTTAAAAATCCTGTTCGCCGACCGGCTCTCCCCGACCGTCCGGTTTCACAGCCGCATTCCCGATCTGGAAACCATGCTGGCAACCGATGACGCCGCCCTCATCATCGGCGACCAGGCTTTCCGGGCGAGGGAGCGGTTCCCCGACGCAACGGTATACGACCTCAGCGAGGAATGGTTTCGCCAAACGGGCAAAACATTTGTCCACGCCGTCGCCGCGGTGCGACCGGACGCAACGCTTGGCAAGGAAACCATCGAACGGATCCAGCAAATCGAGCCGCGCGAAACCATACCGGAGATCGTAAAAACCTGGGCCGGAAAAACCGGCATCAGCACAGCCGAATGCGCCGATTATTTAAGCAACCGGATCATTTACCGATTGGGAGAAGCCGAGCTGGAAGGACTTGCCCACTTCCGCAACCTGTGCCACGAACGCGGCCTGATCGAACAGGCACATCCGATCCGCTCCGTGGATGTTTAAAACACCGCTTTCTTCCCTTACTTCATTTTTACCCGGATTTTTGAAGTAAGAATCCCATTGACCGCCCATACTATTCCGCAGTGAAATAAGGTTCTCTCAAAAAGCTCCCTGCACCATAAAAAAACCGCCTTTCGGATGAAAGGCGGCTATTCCAATAGTTCCTAAAAAACCCATTACGTTCAAGGAAAAAACCACTAATGAGTTTGTGTAAAGCAAAATGCAAAATACTTTACACAAAATATTTTGTGTCTCGTAGACTTTAGAGAACTCTTTTACCCTCCACTAAGTAGATCAATTCAGGGAACATAATCAACGCCGACCGCCTTCCCTTGCCCTCTTTCAACACTTTCAGCACACCTACCTCACGGAGTTTTCTCAGAATTCGCGCCGCCGTCGACCGGGTTTTTATGTTTGCCAACTGCTGGAATTGAGAACTGCGGAAAACCGGTCGTGAAAATATCGCATCCAATGCCTGAACGGCAAATTGCGAATGAGTAGCATCGACTACTTGCTTTTTCAACCTTTCGTAAAGGTCAATAATCGCCTTCGTCGTTTCCGTGTTTTGTGCCGCTTGTTCCGTTAGCGCGGAAAGGAAAAATGTAATCCACCCATTCCAATCACCATTTTTGGAAATCGCCTGTAACCGTTCATAATAAACATCACGATGTTCCTCCAAGTAGGCGCTCATATAAAACATGGGACTTGAGAGAAGTCTCTTGGCGTAGAGGAACAAGGGGATCAGCATACGCCCTAACCTGCCGTTGCCATCAAGGAACGGGTGGATAATCTCGAACTGCGCCTTGGCCACGGCCATGGCATGGCGGTAGTTGATAATCTCTTGGATGTCCGCATGTTTTTCCGGTATGATTTTTTCCGTTGACCCAGCTTCATATTCCAGTACCTCCTCCATGCTGGCTTGGGTTCCCTCAATGCGTGATGAAAGCACCGCCTCCTGAGTTGTCATGGGCGAAAGCAACACCGCCGGGTTGACAACACCTTGAAGCATACCATCATACCGGGCCAGAGCGGCGTTTGCCCTTCCGACAAGTGTTACATGGGCTCCCCAGTCGATGCAATCGAGGGGTAAACAATTAGGCTCAAAAGGTTTCATCAGAAAACTGCGTCCTCCCACATGGATTTTGCCCTTTCATTAACCCCTCCTTGCCGGATGTTTGCAACGCCATGCTAAACTACAATAATCCGTTATGTCAAAAGCTTCTCCTTCGGAGGGAGGGAATTTAAAATACTATCGACACCAAAAAACTCTCGCCATTTTCCCTTTGCGCCGCCTCGGCCTTTGCGTTACATTAAGTGCGTGGGGGGAGACTCGCTGACTTATCCGGGCCACGGCCTAGAAAGGATGCCTCGGCGGTCCAATCTCATACCGTGGAGAGATTGGGCCTCTATCTCCCCCACAACAAAACCCCCTTCCTCTTGCTATTCAACCCCAAGCGGAAAACTCGTTATAAAAAAACCGCCTTTCGGATGAAAGGCGGTCATTTTAATATCTGGCTCCGGCGACAGGATTCGAACCTGTAACCTAGCGGTTAACAGCCGCTCGCGCTACCGTTGCGCCACGCCGGAAGGGTAGGGATTTCGCGTTTGATTATGAGTTTCGCAAGTTATTGCAAATCATCGGAGTTGTCAAGCGGATTTATATTGCCGCGATTTTTCAAATCTCTCCAATCTTTTTCGCCGCCGGCAGACGCCTCATTTTTCCGAAGCGTTCATTTCCGTGCGTCCCTGCATGGACTTCAGCAGGGTGACGGGGTCGGCGTATTCCAAGTCGCCGCCCACGGGCAGGCCGCGGGCGATGCGCGTCACCTTCACCTTGTACGGTTGCAGAATCCTGGAAATATACACCGCGGTGGATTCGCCCTCCATGTTCGGATTGGTGGCCAGGATCACCTCGCGCACCGAATTTTTTTCGACCTTTGCCTTTAATGCGTCGATGGTCAAGTCGTCGGGGCCCACCCCGTCGAGCGGGGATATGACGCCCATGAGCACGTGATACACGCCCTTGTACTCGCCCATGTTCTCCAGCAGAAACACGTCGTAGGGGTCCTCGACGGCGCAAATGGTGGCGCGGTCGCGGGCGGGGTCCTTGCAGATGCCGCAGGGATCCTCCTCGGTAATGCCGTGGCAGTTGGAGCAGAGAATGATCTTTTCCTTGATGTCGATAATGGCCTGGGCAAGCTTTTGCGTACGCTCGCGGCTACCGCGCATCAAAAAAAAGCTGAGACGTTCGGCGGTCTTTTGCCCTATGCCGGGCAACCGCTTCAATTCGCTAATCAGTTCGGTTACGGTTTCCGGTCGCTTCACGGATGGCCTTGCATTGCGCGGTTCAGGGTGCGGGCCGGCGCGGCGGAACCGGGTCTGGAAAAACGATCCGTTTCCAACTCTAGGTGAACAAGCCGGGAATTTTGATCCCCCCGGTCAGCTTGGACATCTCCCCCTGGTTGAGTTCCTTGTTTTTGCGGTGAATTTCATTGACCGCGCCGACGATAAGGTCTTCCAGCACTTCCTTGTCCTGCATGTTGATCAGCTCTTCGTCGATTTTCATGGAAATGATTTCGTTGAGGCCGTTGGCGGTCATGGTGACCATGCCGCCGCCGACGGAGACCTCGACGGTTTTTTGCGCCAGCTCGCCTTGCAGTTCCGCCATCCTCGATTGCATTTCCTGAGCCTGCTTGAAAATCGCTCCAAAACCTTTATTCATGATCAAAAGTTTCCCCTGCGGTTCGATTTTTCCAATCAGCGGACAATGGTGCCGCCGAAAATATCGAGTGCATCTCTTAAAATCCGGATTTCAGTTTGGTCTCCAGCCCCATTATAACCCGCGGTGTTTTTTTTTTCTTCCCTAATGTCGGATGAGTCCGGAGCGTTCTCCGCGTTTTTCAACACCAGTTTTATTTCCATATCGGCTTTATGGATGGAGTTGACCGCTTCCGAGATAATTTTCAGATTTTCTTCTTTTTTGATGCGCTCCAGCGTAAAAGGATCGGAAAAATTAAGTTGAAGAACCTCCGGGCTCGGAAATTCCGGACGGCAGGCGTCCAGGTAATGAGCCAGGTATGATTTCTGGGCGCAAATCTTGTCGGTCACGGCCCGCCAAAGCGCCTCGTTCTCCGGCGGCTCGTTGCCGTCGTCCGCCGGCGTGGCGTGCCGGCTCGGCGGTTTCGCCGGTTGACCGGTAGCCGGTTGTTCCCGCCGTGCCGTTGCTTCCGCAAAATTCATCTCATCTTGAACCCCCTCATTCTCCAGCCGGTTGATCCGGTCGATCATCTGCCCGATATCGCGGAAGGGGCGCACGTCGGCCAGGCGCAGAACCGCCATTTCAAGCAGGATTTGCGGCAGGGGACTGCGCTTCATTTGCGCCTCGGTGTGCGACAGCACCGTAAACATCTGTTGCAACTCATCGGCATGAAATTTTTCCGCCTGCCGTTTCAGCGCCGGCAGATTGCAGGTTTGCGGATCCAGAAGCGTCTCGGGTTGTTGAGTCACCTTGGCGAGCAACAGGTCGCGCAGGTACTCGATCAGGTCCCGGCAAAACGAGTTGAGGTCCTTGCCGGCGTCGGCAATGTCTCGCACCTGCCCGATCAGGGCGGGGCAGTCGCGCTCGGCCAGACGGTCGATAAAACCCTCCAGCACGTCGCGGGCAACGATGCCGAGAATGGATTCCACGGACTCCGCCTCGACTTTCTTGCCGCAGAAAGCGATCACCTGGTCGAGCAGGCTTTGCGAATCGCGCATACTGCCGGAGGCGTTTTTGGCGATCCGTTCCAGGCCGAGGTTGTCGATGGCGATCTCCTCCCGGTCACAGATGAGCCGCATTTGTTCGACGATCTGCCTCTGCGTCAGCGCCTTGAACTCGAAACACTGGCAACGCGAGAGAATGGTTTCGGGAATTTTGATCAACTCCGTCGTGGCAAAGATAAACACCACGCGCGGCGGCGGCTCCTCCAGGGTTTTCAACAGCGCGTTGAAGGCGCTCTTGGAAAGCATGTGGACTTCGTCGATGATATAAATTTTGTTGCGGCAGGCGGAGGCGGCGTACTGCACGTTTTCGATCAGGTCGCGCACCTCGGCAACGCCATTGTTGGAGGCGCCGTCGATCTCCATGACATCGATGCAATTGCCCTGGCGGATCTCGACGCAGAAGGAACACGTACCGCAAGGCTCCGGGGTGGGGCCGGATTCGCAATTGAGCGCCTTGGCGAGAATGCGCGCCATCGTCGTTTTGCCCACGCCGCGCGTGCCGGAAAACAAGTAGGCGTGCGCCACGCGGTCGAGACGGATGGCGTTGCTCAATGTCTGAATAATGGCTTCCTGGCCCACCAGGTCCGCGAAATTTTGCGGACGCCATTTGAGAGCCGATACCTGGTATTCCATAACGTTCTCGCTCGCGGGGTGAACACGGGAACGACCGGCCCCGTCCCCAAAAAGAAAAGGCAGAATTGTTGGGGAATCCCGCAGCACACAAAGTAATTTGCTACCGCTGCTTCCTTCCGGACCTGACGGGGTTCACAAAGCCCTGTTGCGCGAGGCCCAACAAAACTGCCAATGGGTTCAACTTTAGACTTTCAAATTATCATATACGCCGAAAACTTTCCAGAGGAAAGTGAGGCGCTTTCAGACCAGGAGGAACGGCGTCTTCTCGGCGTGGCCACCTCCCCCATGCGGTGCCTCGCCATCCCCGCCGATGGAAAATTTCTCAAATAAAATCAGCTGGTTATGCTGTCGCAACCGGTGGAGCCCTGCGGCGCGCATCCTGTCTCGTCCGCTATATATAAGGACCTTTTTTATTTTTTGGAGGAAACCATGACCGCAGACAGGGCAAAAACCAACCATTCGCAGAGAGAAAAAATTCTGCAAACCCGGCCTTGGGAAAAAACCACGGGACCGAAAACCCCGCAAGGCCGGGCGCGAAGCTCCATGAACGCCCTCAAACACGGCAAATGGTCACGCACCATGGCCGTCATCCGCAAACAACGGCAAACCGCCCGGACGCTGAAATCCGAAATCCTGGAACTGCAAAAGCTTCGGTTGCAAGCGCTTAATGCCGTCCTGGAAATCCACGACCTGACATCCAAAACTCTTGGAGGACAAAATGACTGATCCGAAAATCCCCCCCATCGACTACCCCGACGTCCTGAACGAACTCGAGAAACTGCGACGAATCTGCCTTTATTCGCCGACGGGCCAGGTGAAGAAAACTCCCGACCTGCGCGAAGCCAACCGGGCGCTGGCCTCAATGGTCGGCGCCCTCAAGGCAATGGAAAAACGCGCCAGGGAGACCACGGAAAACCCGGGCCACTCAACCGACCGCCAGGCCGACGAACTGAAGAGAAAATTTCTCCAACAAGCTATAAAATAGAGTCAACACGTTGATCTTATTTAAAATAAATAAATATTACATTTAAAATCAATATGTTAACTGCAAAAAATAAATAAGATCAATACATTGACTCTATTTTTAATTCACGCTATCATATAAAATAAGATCAAT
>JBHHYO010000083.1:0-10893 GCA_046757665.1 Nitrospinales bacterium | reverse complement strand
GAGGCCTTTGGCCTGGTGGAAACAAACGGTGTCCTGGTGGGCGAAGTGAAACCCGGCAGTCCCGCGGACAAGGGAGGAATCAAACAAGGAGACGTGATCGTCCGCTTCGACACGCATTACATCCGAGTCCTGGGCGATTTACCCAAGGCTATCCAGATCACCCCGACGGGGCAAGCGGTCGAAGTGCAAATCATCCGCGACCGAAAAATGAAAACCCTGAACGTTACACTGACCGCCCTTCCCGCTCCCGACAGAGAGAAACCCCTGGCCTCTTTTGACAAGTCATTGGGGATGGAAATTCGGGAGATCACCCGCAGACAGGCGCAACAGCTTAAATTGCAGGATGTGGCGGGAGTCATAATTTCCGAAATCATGCCCGACAAGCCGGCGGCGGAGGCCGGGTTGCGGCGCGGAGACATCATTGCCGAGGTAAACCAAAAACCCGTCGCCAACCTTGCCGATTACCTGCGGATCACCGCCAATCTCGACAAGGGGGTTGTGTTGTTTCTGGTAAAGCGGGGCGAAAACACGATGTTCATCGGCGTCCACCGGGGGTAAACCCGCGGCGACCGCTATCGTGGCGCCGCTAATTTTTCCGAGGATGATTTTTTTTGATCAAGGACATCGCCGTTTTGTTGATGGGAATTGTCGGTTTGATATACTTGTTCAACCCGGGCGCAGGCATCATTGAAGTCATCCCGGATAATTTCCCTTACGTGGGCAACCTGGACGAAGCGACGGCCTGCGCCCTGGTGCTGGCGGTCTTTCGTTATTTCGGCGTCGACCTGACCGCCTTTCTGGGGAAAAGGCTGAATGGAGACCCCAAAAACAAGGACGCAAAATAATCATCAATTTCACTTCTGAGTAAAGGAGGCTGTTTATGCTGTCGATTGGAACGGAGGCTCCCGATTTTTCGGTGAAGGACCACAACGGCAATACGGTAAGTTTGAAAGACTTTCGCGGACGCAAAGTCGTGCTGTGGTTTTACCCGCGCGCGGACACCCCCGGTTGCACCATGGAAGGCCAGGGATTCCGCGACGAGTACAGGGCTTTCGAGGAGAAAAAAATCGCCGTCCTGGGCATCAGCCTGGACAGCGAAGCGGACAACAAGGCCTTTGCGGAAAAATTTTCCCTGCCCTACCCGCTGTTGTGCGACGTGGACCGCCGCGTCGCTCTAACCTACGGCGCGGTTAAAAGCCCGGAAGATGAATACGCTTCCCGCATCACTTACGTGATCGACGAAGACGGCACAATCGCCGAGGTGATCCCCAAGGTCAACACCGAAACTCACGCCAGCGAGCTTGGTTCCCGATTGTAGGCCGAAACCCTTTGCACCCCGGGGCCGCCTGCCTTACTTGACCTTGCTCAAGCGGAAGGTTATGATGCCGCTTTCACCCACGTTGAGGAACACAGATGCTGTATAAGGACTTCTTGAAATCGAAGCCCTTGAGCGAGGCCGAGCGGACGGAAAAGAAATCCGTTCTGGACACGAAAATTTCCCAGGTCGATTTCGAGCGAACGCACAGCGTCGCCGACCTGGTGGAAGCCTTCGGCTCGTCCTCGATTCAAGCCCGCAATATCGGGCTGGCCGCCGGCGTATTCGAGAAGATGCTGGCGGACCCCGAAAGGCCCACCATCATGCTCGGCCTTGCCGGTCCGCTGATCGCCGCCGGTTTGCGAAAAGTCATCCGCGACATGGTGCATTACAACATGGTGGACCTCATTGTCTCCACCGGCGCCATCCTGTACCAGGATTTTTATGCCGCCAAGGGCGGCGGCCACTACCGCGGCCAACCCAACGCCGACGACAAGCGCCTGCGGGATTTGTACATCAACCGCATCTACGACACTTACATCGACGAAGAGCTGTTCGGCGAATACGACACCCTGATCGGCAATTTCGCGGGCACCCTGGAACCGAGGGATTACTCCAGCCGCGAGTTTTTATACAAATTGTCCGAGACCATTGACGACGACGACTCCATTCTGGTAACCGCCCGCAAACAGGGCGTTCCCATTTTCTGCCCTGCCATCAGCGATTCCAGCATCGGCATCGGCCTGGCCGAACACTACTACATCACCAGGAGCGAAGGCAAGACACCCATCACCCTCAACGCCATCCGCGACAACTATGAGATCACCCAGGCGGTGGTCAAGTCCTCAAGGACGGCGGCTTTTTACGTCGCCGGCGGCGTACCGAAAAACTACATCAACGATTCCATTGTCATGGCCTATATTTTCGGGAAAAATACCGGCGGCCACAAGTACGCCCTGCAGGTGACCACCGATTCCCCGCATTGGGGCGGGCTGAGCGGCAGTACGCTGGGGGAAGCCCAGTCCTGGGGGAAAATCAACAAGGAGGCCAACTTCGCCATGGCCTTCGTGGAACCCAGCGTTTCCCTGCCCCTCCTGTACGGATACGCTTTTCAGAAAAAGCTTTCCCGGAACCGGACGCGCCTGGCTTTTGAATGGTCGGGAGACGTCCTCAAGGAACTGCGCGTCGTAGAATAGTCAAACAAAACCCGCGAACAAAAAATGGACCCCACGAAAAAGGTCGTATTTGTCGAACCGGACGGTGGCGGAGTTTTCCGCTTGAAGGGCATCGAGATCGAACAGTTGCTGGGCAGGGAATACTGCGCCCGGTTTTCCGCGTATCGAGTCATCATGAAGCCCCACCAGGAAAAGAAACCGAGCTTTCACAAATCGGGCGAGGAACTGTACTACGTGTTGTCCGGCGAAGGCGTCGCCGTTCTGGGTGACGAGGAATTTCATCTGCGTCCGGGATGTTTTTTCCGCGTACCGCCGCGCACCCTGCACCGGTTTCAAACACGCCACGAATCCCTGGAGATGCTCAACTTCCATTCCCCGCCCGTCTTCGCCGACCAGGACACTTACTTCCCGGAGGAATAACGTGGCAAGCATCCCCCCTTTCCTGGATCAGGGGGAGGGGGTGGTCAGATTTTTATGATTCCGGATTCGGGATCGAACACAAACGTTTCACCGTTCGGGCCGCGGTAGGCGATTTCCTTCACCTCGAACATCTGCTTGCGCTTCACTTCCGCTTCCGCCGCGTGAAAACGCCCGTTTTCCTCGCGTTGCAACAACAGGTATTGATTGTTGTTGTTGGAAACGATCTTCCACTCCTTGTAATCGCAGTGAACGGTGCCCTTTTCAAAATCGATGTCGATAATATTCATCAATAAAGGATATTGGCCGCAAGCTCCCGCGCCTTGGCCAGGGCGTAGCTTTTGCTGGCAGTGGTGGAATCTTGCAAAATCATCTGGGCGAACAAAACAACAGGGTCATTTTCTCTGTCAACCGTCTTTCCCCGTTCTTTCAGAAATTTTTCCACATCGGATTTCTTGAGACTGATGGACGTTTCGTAAAACAACTTGTGCGGGCTGTCCACATCGGCCAGAAACGAGTCTCCCGTCTTGTGCAACAGATCATCGACGATCCTGATTTCGGGGACGATTTTTTCCCGCGTAATGTCGATCCCCGAGGGCGTGTAATATTTTGACGTCGTGATCCGCAATCCGGAGCCGTCCCGGATGCGAAAAATGGTTTGCACGGTTCCCTTGCCGTATGATTTTTCACCGACGATCAGGGCGCGCCCGGAATCCCTGAGCGCACCGGCGACGATTTCCGCGGCGCTGGCGCTGTGCTGGTTGATCAAGATAATCATCGGGTATCGGTTGAAATTTTTCCGGTAGATGGCCCGGTATTCCCGCCGGTCATCCTTGTCGCGCCCCTGGGTATAAACCACCATTTGACCCTGCGTCAGAAAGTGGCTGGCAACGTGGACCGATTGGTCCAAAAGTCCGCCGGGATTGTTGCGCAGGTCCAGGATGAAAGATTTCACCCCGTCCAGCAAGCCCTCCCGAAGCGCCCGTTTCAGTTGCTTGTTGGTTTGTTTTGAAAAACTGGTGATCTTGATGTACCCGGTGCGACCGAGAGGTTTATAGCTGACCGTTTCCACCGAAATGATTTCCCGCGTCAGCGTGTAGGTCTTTTTCTCCCGGGTGCCGGGGCGAAAAATCGTCAGGGTAACCTTGGTCTTGGACAATCCCCGCAACCGGGAAGCCAGCTCGTCGATTTGCAGTCCTTTAGTCGATTTCCCGTCGATGTGGGTGATAATGTCGTCCGGCAGGATGTGGGCGCGGCGGGCGGGCGAGTTTTTCATTGTGCGCACAACGGTGAGTTGCAAATCCTTCAAGGTGATCACCATGCCCAGGCCGCCGTACCGGCCTTCCGTATCGCGCATGGATTTTTTGAACAGCTCCTTGTCCAGATACTGCGAAAACGGGTCCAATGCCTTCATCATTCCAACGATTCCGGCAACTTCCAACTCTTTTTTGTCCGGCGACCCCTTGAATTCGTCTGCCAGAAAATAATACACATGCTTGAATGCCCGCAGGTCATGCGACCGGTTGGTGTTCAACTGATAAGAAACCTCGCGCGCGCCCTTGATGATGGTTTGCCCCGAACCTGTGTTTTCGAAAATCAGATTTTCCAGACCGGCGGTGCTGAGCATCTCCTCAATGGCGGAGGAAAAAATCTTTTTGTAGTCGGGCTCGTAAACATAACGGTCCGATATCAGCGTCAACACCTCATCGAACAATTCCAGATCATCGCTGAAAAATCCCGCGTGAACAGGGGCCGGGAAATGCTCCGCGCTTCCCCAAAAACCGCCCGGGGAATACAGAAAAAAACAAACCAGCGCAACGGCGGCGCCAACCGCAAACTTGCGGATACCCCGTTTCCATTGTGGTGAGTTCGGAAAATTCATTTCTTACCGAGAATGTCGTCGAAAATAACTTCCAGGTCCTGGGTCATCTTCTCTATATCTCCACCGGCGATGCGGGGCGTCACCTTCAGAACCTTGTTGATGATAACCGTCGGGGTTTCATTGGCGTTGTACTGCTTGGCAAAATCCAGCGATTGTTTGACTTTATCCTTGATCCGCTCGGACTGCATTCCGTCCGTCATGGCTTTTTCAATGTGAAATTCGCGGGCCAGAAATTTGATCACCTTGGGTTGAAAAATGTTGATCTGCATTTTGAAATTCGTATCGAACATCTCCTGGGTGAACTGTTCCTCGACGCCCTGTTCATCGGCAATGTAAAAAGCCATTGCCGGGTAGGATGTCTGGCCTCCCCAGTAGATGGGATACTTCTTGTGATGCAGTTTGTCCTTGTATTTTTCCCGCAGGCGCTTGGAGCTTTCCAGAAATTTGTAACAATGGCCGCAGGAATAATTGAAAAATTCGATCATCTCGATTTGTTTGGCTCCCTTGAGCCTGTCGAGGGAACCGATGACCTCGTATTTGCCCTTGATCTTGTCCTGCGCGCAAGCAACGACGGGCAGGCAGACCAACAGGGCCACAAAGGCAACGAAAATTCGTTTCATGAATAATCTCCTTGTTCAAGACATGGGAGTGTTGGCGCGGGTCAATGTTTTATCCGCGGCCAGTAATCCGCGTAATCAAACCGCGGACTGTGGTTTTTGACGTGGCAACGTTTGCACGCCTGACGGGCCGGCTGGCTCCACCCCCGCCGCGGCGCACGCGAATGCGCCAGACCCGGGCCGTGGCAGACCTCGCATTGCACGTTTTCCAGTTCCGGGGTGTCCGTTTCGCTCAAAAACCCCCCCGGCCGGCCAAACCCAACCGTATGGCACACCAGGCATTCCGGGTCGAAAGCTTTGTTCACTTTTTGCAAAGTGGCATAGGCCCCGGCGTGCCGTGACCGGGACCAGATGTCATGGGCCTCGGCATGGCATTGTTTGCACACCGTCTCCGTAGCGTAATTTTTTTCCCGGCCCTTATTTTTTTTGGCGGCCAGGGCGGCAAAAAATATCTCCTCGATCTTTTCATTATATTCGCCATACAACTTTACCATTTCAGGATCGAATTTCACATGGGAATCCAGCTTGACCATCCGCTGTTGAAAATGTTTTTTACCCGCCGCGTCAAGCGTCACCCGCAGTTCGCCCACCTTTTGCCCCCGCGGCCCGGCCTGCGCAAAAATCCTTTCGGCGCGGCGCACTGGAGTCATGTCGATGAGGTCCGTGGCTTTTTCGATGTGCCCGTTGATGACGACATCCACGCCCGCCACGTCCAGGAAATCCAGCGCTCGTTGCCGCGGCATATGCGTCAACAAGATGACGAGGTCCGGATGCTCCTTTTGCCGTAGCCCCGGCAACAAATTTTCCAGCGTTTCCCGCGGAGCCCGGACATGAATATCCGTATGGGGTCCGGCATAAAAAAGCTCCGGGGCCACCAGGCCCACAATAGCAACGGCAAGCCCGTTTTCGAACCGCTTGATTTGGTAAGGAGGTAAAACCGGCGCCGGTGACACCAAATTCGCGGCGACCCAGGGAATCCCCTTCAACTCGCCGAGAAACCGGGTGCCATAAACAAAATCCTTGTCTCCCGGAACCACGGCATCATAATTCATCCGCGCCATGCTTCGCATCAAGTACCGGGCCTTGATTTTCCCCTGCACCGTGGGTTCCTTGAAACTGTCGCCGCTGTCCAGCAGGAGAACATTTCTCGTTCCCGAACGGACTTCCTTAAAATAAGCGGCGCGCCTTTCAATCCCCCCTTGATCCTCCTCCTTGGCGCAACCGCAGGGCTTCAGTTCGCCAAACGTGTTGCCTGTATACAAAATCAGCAGGTCAGCCGTTTTCGTGGCAGAGGCCAACCCCCACCACAAAACAATGGCGGCCAGCACGGAAAAACAGAATTTTCTCATAAAAATCGCGGATTTGAAATCACGTCAAAAAAATTTCCCTGATTGTCAGGTTATCGAAAAATGTCGGTCAAAGCAATTGGTCCTTGGCGCACAATAATACAACCGCCGCCGGGTTTCGCCGTTTATCCCAAGGATTTGTTTCATTGCCCGGCAAAATCGAATATAATTTAACTGATTAAAAGCGGGAGCAACTTCCCGCGCTTCGGGCCGAAATGTTTTCCGCCCGGCAAAGGCCGTCCCTTGGGAAACAGTCCATGAAGGTTGTCAAATCCGAAATCCACATGCACTCCACCTTTTCCGATGGAGAATTCTCCCCTCCCGCCTTGGTAGAACTGGCCCAACAGAAACAAGTATCCATTTTATCCCTTACGGACCACGACACGTTCAAGGGAATCGAGGAATTCATGGCCGCGGCGGAACCCGCGGGAATCACCGCCTTTCCGGGAATCGAAATCACCGTAAAATACCGCGATTTTCACCTCCACCTGCTCGCTTATTTTAAATCCACCGAATCCATATCCGCCGAACTCGGGGACACGGTAGCGGCCATGCAACAACAGCGCGAGGCCCGCATGTTGACGATGATCGATAAAATCAACGCGGTAGTGGCCGACCCGTTCAAGGGCGCCATTCATTTCGACAACGTGAAGCGGGCCGCCGAGGGCGTTCTCGGCCGCCCTCACCTGGCAAAAGAAATGGTCCGGCTGAAAATCGTCGCCAACACTTTCGAAGCCTTCGACAAATATCTCCAGCCGTATAATATTGAGAAAAGAAACTTGACCGCCCAGGAAGCCCTCCGCATGATCCGGCAAAGCGGCGGCATCCCCGTCGTCGCCCATCCGGGCGAAAGACAATACTCCCTTTACAATCCCGCAAAGGGACGGGACTTCAAGGATATCCCCGGCATGGTGGAGGAATTGAAGTCGTTCGGACTGATGGGATTGGAATGTATCTACCCCTACCACGAAAAAATCGGCATTGTCGATTTTTTCCTGGAACTGACCGCCCGATATGACCTGATTCCCACCGGTAGCCGGGATTTTCATGGCTACAACATCCCGCAAAGGAACTCTTTCGGGTCCACCCGGATGGACGGCTCGTTCCTCAAACGCTTTCAGGAAGCGTGGGGCTGAAAGCGCCGTATCCCTTCCGGCGGGGCGGTTTTATCTGGAGCGTATAACGCCGTATCAGTGAGAGGAATCCGGGGGCCGCAGTTCCGCCGGGAAATCTTCATCCACTGTCAAATCCTGCAAACGGGAAAATGTTTCCTCATGAATGGCAAACGGTTTTTTCCGTTCCGCTTCATCCGGCGGCCAAAAAATCGTCCGGTCATGTTTTTCTTCCACCAATTCCTCCACCACGGTCGGCATCGGCTGAGGAGCGGCAACAAAGGTCTCACCCGTTTTTTCACTCCGCGCTTTGGGAGCCGGGTCTTTCGGCAAATCCGTGTGTGCGGTTATTTTCGATTGTTTCGGCTTGTCGGGCGGCGGAGGCAAGGGAAAAATAAAATCGCCCGACCGCGGCGCAACGCCTTGCAGTTCGCCATAGATCAACGTTTCCCGATTGCCGGGGTGTTCCCGGTTTTCGCGCCGCAGAAACCCGGCCAGCTCCGAGGCGGTCACGTAGCCGTCGGTATTCAGGTCCGCCTCGCCCTTGAGGGCGGCCATCAGCCGCGTACCGAGGAAGGCGCGGCGAAAATCGGCGCCGGGTTTCTCCGGCCCGCCAAGCAGAATGAACTGCCGCGCCGGATTAAAGGCTGACCGAGATATCTCCTTCGAGCCGCCGCCGTCCCGCAACGCCAGAGCCACGCTCTTGCGGCAACCCTCGAAGAGAAACAGCACATGCCGGGAGCGGATATTCCGCGCATAAATATCCACATGGAAGAAGCTCAACGCAGATTCGCGAAACCCTATCAGATCCTTCCCGGGGTCCGGCGCCCTGGCCGGAACCAGATATTCCATTTCGTCCGCGCCGTATCGGGGAACGAGGTTGTAGCAATGTCCGGAAAAATAAATGAGGAGCCGGTTATCTTCAACCTGCCCATAACGATTGATGAAATCCACCAGAAGTTTTCGCAGGCTACTGGTTTCCGGGTTTGCCACCAGAGTCACGTCGAATGCCAGGTTTTCCAGTACGCGCTTGAATTCACCGGCATCCCGCAAGGCCCCAGGCCGGGCCGTCCAGGGGGCCGCATACTCGTCCACCGCCAGCACCAGGGCGTAACTGTTACGATACATCCCCACCTGTTCACCGGACCGGTTCTTGACGACGATGGAACCCGTGCCCGGCTCCGCGGCAGGAGAAAAAAACAGCAAGACAAAAGCCAGCGCGCCGCAGAAAATATTTTTGAATTTGAAGCGGAATATCGTTTTCATACCATTAAGAACGGCTTTCTCAGCCTCTCATGTCGATATAGTTGGCCTTTTGGTACAGAAGTTCAGCAAGTTTTCTTGGATTGATCAAGCGGCTGGAAATGTTTTCTTTCGCCAACTCTTCCTGGAAATCTTTATATTCCGCCTCATCGCTGAATTCCACGATGTTGGTGACGCCTTCCGGAGTTTCATAGGCCAGAAGATATCGGAATACGGCTTTGACCATAATGCTATCTGCGCTCCACGTAGTCGAACATGCGCTCAATACATCGCAGGGCATCTTCCCGCACGTCCGCATCAAGTTCAATCCTGTCCCCGGGACCGGGGTGTTCCAGAACCCGAAGGATGTCTTCCAGCGAATTGGTTTTCATGTACTGGCAAAGAGTGCAGGAGCCAACGAATTTTTTTCCGGGATATTCCGATTGCAGGATGCCCGTCAATCCGCATTCGGTCAACAGGAAAAAAGTCGAGGCGGGCGATTGGCGGACATGGTCCAGCATCATGGACGTACTGCCCACGAAATCGGCTTTTCCCACCACGCCGGGCCGGCATTCCGGATGCGCCAGAATTTGCGCGCCGGGGTTGTTTTTGCGGACAAACTCGACGCTCTCCGGCAGGTATTCCTCGTGCACGTAGCAAGTGCCGTCATACACCTCGATGTGCTTGCGAATGCCCTTGGCGCGCAAATGGTCGATGACGTTCCGGCCCATGAGCCGGTCGGGAAGAAAATAAATCTTGTCGTTTTCGATCCGCTCTATGATGTCGTAAACGTTGGAGGAGGTGACGCACACATCGCACAGGGCTTTCACGGCGGCCGTGGTATTGATGTAGCAGACGAACGCATGGTCGGGATAAGTTTTGCGAAGCCGCCTCACCTCCGCGGCGGTAATACCGTCGGCCAGGGAGCATCCGCCGTTGCGGTTGGGATTGAGGACGGTTTTTTGGGGATTGAGAATTTTCGCGGTTTCCGCCATGAAAGTGACGGCGCAAAAGACGATGATCTCCGCCTTGGAGCGCCGGGCCGCCTTCGCAAGCCCGTAGGAGTCGCCGGTATGGTCGGCCACGCCGTAAAGGATTTCCGGAGCCACGTAATTGTGGGCCAGGATGATGGCGTTCTTCCGCCGTTTCAATTCCTCGATGCGGCGGATGAGCGGCAGAAGCCGCTCGCACCGCTCCTCGGTGAACCGGCAGAGCGGATTGCCCACGCGGATCGGTTTTAATTTGTCATAAAGGGTCTTGGCGTCGATCATGGCGAGTTCAACCTGGCGGCCAGTGCATCGGCCGGCCACCCAACAAATGAAAATGAACATGGAACACCGACTGCCCCGCCCCGGCCCCGCAGTTGAGGACAATCCGGAATCCCGATTGCTCCAGCCCGTTATCTCCGGCGATCCGGTTGGCCAAGGTGTACACCGATCCGATCAACTCCCGGTCTTCCTCCCCGATTTCCAGGATGGTGGAAAAATGTTTTTTGGGCAGGATCAGGATGTGCACCGGCGCTACGGGATTGACATCCTTGATGGCGAAAAGTGTTTCCCCATCGTGTACCTTCTCGGAGGGGATTTCCCCTTTTTCAATTTTGCAAAACAGGCAGTTCTCCATGCGCGGCTCCATGAAGGTTCCGGATTGATCTGGGTTTCCCTATTGAAACGCAAAGACGCCGGGAACGCAAAGAAAAATGCAGGCACCCCCGGTTCACACACTTTTAGACGACTAGTACTTAATTGCGTAATTTAGAGTATTTTTTATAAAGTTGTTTTTGAGTA
>JBHHYO010000082.1:0-10926 GCA_046757665.1 Nitrospinales bacterium | reverse complement strand
GCTCAGGGTGACAATTGTTTTGCTCAGGATGACAACCAACCTGTCACGCTGAGCCTGTCGAAGCGTGAAGCAAAGCATACGAACTACGAAGTACTAGCGGATGTCCCGGACGGCGCGGACGCCGCCGTCGGCGCACATGGACAACCGGCGCAGATGCACCAGGCCGGTGACGAAATAAAGCGACCGGGCGCAACAGTCGGTCAATCGGGTTTTAGCATAATCGGCGGACCAATACCAGTAGGCGGCGCCGTCGGCGAATTTTTTGTCCAGCGCCAGGGGGTATTCCGGGTTGTGGTCCCAGGCCATGACGTTCTCCCGCGTGTTGTCGTAGATCACGCCAAGCTCTGCCAGCCGCGGGAGCCGCCAGTCCCGATACCCGCCCGTTTGCAAGTTATCGACATATTCGACGGCCTCATGCCAGTTCAGGCATTTGCCCAAATCGGCATAACTGTCCTTGCGCGCCCACATCAACTTGTAGTCGGGAGTGGAAACCGTTCCGTCGCCGTTGTCGGTCAGCACCAAATCGGACACCGCGGGCGGCGGCGGAGTATAGGGCGGAGCCACGTAGGGCTCCCGCTCCGCGAATCCCGGCGGCACGGCGAACGGAAACACCGTGTGCGCCAAAAAAATCCCGCCGCAAACGGCAAGGCAAGTTTTGGAAAAAGTTTTTTTACCCATCGACCTGCCTCAGCGTTTGCAACGGCTCGTTTCTCAACACATCCAGACTGCTGAGGATGCCGGTCAGGGAAGTCAGCGGCACCGCCAGGGCAAACACCACCGCCAGCGGCGCCAGATGCGGCGTCCACGGCGCCTTGACCAGGTAGCGCATCACGGCCCAGGACAAGGCCAGCGACAGCCCCACGCCGATAAAGGCGGCGATGGCGCCCAACCCGGCGTACTCGTAACCGAGAATGGCGGCCACCGTGCCGCGCCGAGCGCCGAGCGTTTTCAAAACCGCCGATTCCTTCAACCGGCGGAACCGGGTCGAGGCCACCGCCCCGGACAGAATAAACAGTCCCGCCAGAATGGAAAAGGCAGACATGAAATCCACCAGGGTGGTCAGTTTGCCGATGACGTTTTCCACGGTGCGGATAATGTCGTTGGTGCTGATGGCGGTCACGTTGGGCATGGCCTCCACGACGGCCTGTTGCACCGCCATTTCCTTTTCCGGAGGCACGCGCACGGTGGCCACGGAGGTGACCGGCGCCCCGGCCAGCGCGGCGGGCGAAAAAATAACGTAAAAATTAGTCCGCATGTTTCGCCAGTTGACGCGCCGGATGCTGGTGACCGGCGCGCTGACCTTGACCCCCTGAATGTCCATGGTGAGGACGGAGCCCAGCGACGCCCCCCAGCGGCGGGCGGCGTCTTCCTCGATGGAAACCTGCGGCCGGCGCGCCCCCGCCTCGCCCCACCACTTGCCGGCGACGATCCGGTTGTCCCGGGGGAGCGATCCTCCGGCGTAGGTCAGGACAAATTCCCGGCGCAACCAGCGCTCGGCGCGCGGGCTCTTGAACTTCCAGCCGTCCAGCGTTCGCCCGTCCACGCCATAAAACCGCGACCGCACCAGCGGCGTCAGCGTCCGCTCCGCGCCGGGAGCGACGCGGTCGAGCGCCGCCATAAAGGATTTCTCCTGATCCGGCTGGATGTCAATGAAAAAATAGTTGGGCGGATCGACCGCCGTCCGCCCGTTGAGCATCACGACCACGTCCAACTGCACCAGGCGGATCGTGAGGATCAGCATAATGCCCATGCCCAGCGCGGTGATGATGGACGGAGCCTGACTGTTCGGCCGGTAGAGGTTGGCGACGCCGTACCGGAGGGTCATGCGTTTCGACGGCGCAAACCGGCGGAGCGTTTTCAGAACCAGCCGGGACACGCCGGCCAGAACCGCCGCCGACACCGCCAGGGCCATCAGGAAAACCGCGCCCTGGCGCAGGGACCCCGCCTGCCAGAAAACGATGGCCACCAGACCCAGTCCCAATCCTGCGCCCACGGCCCAGCGCTCCCGGCGGGAGCCGCGTTTCAGGGTCTCCTCCTCGGCCAGGTGGCGAAACAGCCGCAGGGGCCGGGTTTTGACCGCCCGCACCAGCGGCCAAACGCTGAACAGCAAGGTCGTCAACAAGCCCAGCATCAGCGATTGCACCGCCGGCGCCCAATGAAACTCCGGCGTCACGGCGATATTCAACAATCCCTCCAGCCGGCCCGGAAGCGCGTACTGCAAAACGAATCCCAGCGCCAGCCCCAGGCAACTGCCGATGACCCCCAGTAGCAGAGCCTGCAACAGGTAAATCCCGAATACGGTGCGCGACGTGGCGCCGAGGCAGTTCAGCACGGCAATGGTATCCAGTTTGTGGGCCATGAAGGTGCGAACGATCATGGCCACGCCAATGCCGCCCATGAACAGCGCAATGACGCCCACGCACTCCAGGTACCGGCTGATCTGGCTGATCGCGGCGGTGAGGGAGGACTGCATGTCCTTGTAGGTGCGGACCGCGGCGGTTTTGTCCGCAAGCCCGTTTTCCAGCGCCTCGGCGGTTTGTTGCAGGTCCGCCGAGGCCGGCAGGCGGATCAGGGTGCGGTGGCGCACCCGGCTTCCGGGGCGCACCAGCTCTGCCGCCGCCAGGGTGTCGCTGGAAACCATCACCCGCGGGCCGATGCTGAACGACCGCGAAATCCGGTCCGGTTCGGCGAGGATCTCACCCGCCACGCGGACGCGGACGCCGCCGAGCCGAAACCGGTCGCCCAGGCGCAGACGGGTGCGTAAAAGAAACGACGGCTCCACCAGCGCCCCATTGTCGGCGAGCAGTTCGGCCAGGGGCGCCGCGGGCCGGGTTTTCAACTTGCCGTACATGGGATAAAAAGGCGGCGACGACGGCAGGGATTTCAGTTCGACCAGCAGTGACGAGCGTTGCGCGGCGCCCCGGCCCTGCCCGCCGGCCTCGTAGCGCGCCATCGCTTTCATCTCCTTGATGGACAGGAACTCCGAGCCGGGCGGCAGAGCCCGCCGCTGGAAAGCGATGTCCTCCGGGCTTTGCGGCCAACTGCTCCTGATCTCGATATCGGCGGCCAGCAGGCTCCTGGCCTGCCGTTCCATGGTGGTCTTGAGGACGGCGGAGAACGTTTTCACGGTCATGACCGCGCCGACGCCGATGGCCAGGCAAATGATGAAAAACACAAACCGCCGCCACGCGCCGCGGCACTCCGCCAGGGCAAATCGAAACAGTTGCCGTGTTGAAAACGAAGTCATGACGGCGCGGCCCGGTTCAGGGTGTCCCGCGTGATCCTGCCGTCCTCGAGCGTCAGAACGCGCTCCGATATGGCGGCAATGTCCGGTTCGTGCGTAACTAGAATCACGGTGGCGCGGCGCGACTGGTGCAGGCCGCGCATCAGGTCGATGATGATCTGCGTGTTCTTCGAGTCCAGGTTGCCGGTCGGCTCGTCCGCCAGAACGATGTCGGGACTGTTGACGAAGGCCCGCGCCAGCGACAGCCGCTGTTGCTCGCCGCCGGACAACTGCGAGGGGTAATGATGCCGCCGGTCGCCCAGGCCCACCTGGTCCAGAATGGCCCGGGTTTTCTCGACGCTGTTTTCGCCGCCGTTCAACTCCGAGGCCAGCGCCACATTTTCCATGGCGGTCAGGGTGGGGATCAGATGAAAATTCTGGAAGACAAAACCAAAGCGCCGGCCGCGCAGACGGGCCAGCTCGTCCTCGTTCAACCGGGTGATGTCGCGGCCGTCAATGAGAATGGAGCCGCCGGTCGGCGCGTCCAGGCCGGCGATCAGGCTGAGCAGGGTCGTCTTGCCGCTACCGGAGGGACCCGTGACGGCCAGGAACTGGCCATCCTCGATGACCAGGTCGATGCCGTTCAGAATATCCACCCGATGGCCGCCGCCGAAAAGCGATTTGGTTAAGTCCGTGATCCGGATCAATTTTTGTTTTCCCGGAAATTGAAGTCTTCTATAATTATAGGTTCATGAAAGCATTTTTTATATCCTATTTCCACCGGCCCGCGCAACCGGCCTTCCGACGGATGGTTGGCCTGGCGGTTTTATTGTTCTGCCTGGCCGCCCAGCCCTTGCATGGCGGGCCGCCGCCGGTGATCCTTGCCTTCGGCGACAGCTTGACGGCCGGGTTCGGCGTCGCCGAAAAAAACAGTTACCCCGCGCGGTTGCAGGAAATCCTGAAACGGCACGGCCATTCGTATCGAATCGTCAACGCGGGAGTGACCGGCGACACCACGGCGGGCGGACTGCGGCGCATCGACTGGCTTCTGCGGCTGAAACCCGCAATCGTCATCCTCGAACTCGGCGCCAACGACGGCCTGCGCGGCCTGCCCCTGTCCGAGATGCGCGCCAACCTGGAAAAGATCATCCGCCGGTGCCGGGAGGCCAACGCCAGGGTCCTGCTGGCGGGCATGAAAATCCCCCCCAACTACGGCGGAGCCTACACCCGCGAATTCGAGGCAACGTTCGACCGCCTGGCGGAAACCTACCGGCTGAACTACATTCCGTTTTTTCTCGAAGGCGTGGCGGCGAAACGGGAACTCACCCAGGCCGACGGCATTCATCCCCTCGGCCCGGGATACAAAATCGTCGCCGAAACGGTGTGGAACTATCTGGAGCCGATGTTGTAGTTCGGTGTCATCGCGAGCCGCTACCAGCGGCGCGGCGATCCGGAAAGCCCGGATTGCTTCGGCTATCGCCTCGCAATGACGGTCAAGCAAGGTATTTATGCAAAACTCTCTTCTGGAAGGGGGCTGGGGGGATTTCAGGGCTCACTGATTACGAATCAGAGCAATTGCAAAAACTCTTCCACGGTCATGCCTGCATTGCGTATCAGAACCCCGAGTGTCCCGACGGAAAGTTCCTTGTGTTGTGGGATGGAGAGATTGACGCGAATGCCGGCTTTTACCATCACCAAATGGCTTCCTACCTGACCCACGGATTCCCAACCCGCTTTTTGAAAAGCCTTGACCGCCTTCTTTCCGGAGATATTAGTTAATCTGCCCATTCAGCGGTTACCGCAACGGGTTCTTGACCGGGCTTTTTGGGCAACGCGGAAACCGCCTTCTGATCCTCGGCCCATAACCATGCGGTAATAGCCTCTTTAATATTCTCCAGCGCCTCTTTTTCATCCTTGCCTTGTGATACGCATCCCGGCAGAGCCGGGCATTCGGCAACGATCCAACCGTCTTCGGCTTTGTCAAAAGTTACATGAAAAATCATTGGCTTTTCTCCTTTGCCGATACTCAAAACTATCCGGCATGACCATAAGCGCAAGGTGCTGACTGATTATACCTCACAGTTTCAAGTTATGAAAGGCGTAGCCCTTTTCATGGATTGCCGTTCACACCTCGCTGAACGAAGCGCATCAATTTGTCGTAGCAGGCGCCGCACCGCAGAATATCCATCGCCTGGTCGAATCCGGCCTGCGGGTTGGGGCACACTCCGATGAGGGCGCAGAGCGATGCGGCCTGGCAGGCGATCAGGGGGGCGGCGGGGCCGGAGGCGTTTTGCAATGCCGCCTCGCCCGCCGCGGCCAGCGTGTCGAGGCGGGACGGTTCCCGTTTCAACTCGGCGTAAGCGGTGTGGATTTCCCGAACGGCATCGGCGGAAAACATCTCCTCCAGGCTCAGCTGTAGTTCCTCGATCTTGCCGCCGGTCACCCGGAAAATTTTCGCTGGTTTGTGAACGCCATACAGGGTGGTTCCCTCCATGCCGTTGCCTATGAGGGTTTTGTCGAAACCGGCCAAGCGGGCGGCGGCGGCCATCGGCTCCTCATAGCCCTTGTGGAAATAGCCCGTGGCCAGGTAGTTTTCTCCGCCGGCGGCCCGCAACGGCTGTAGCAGTTTTTCCAGCGTGGACAGCATCGGGCGTTTGACGATTTCCTCGCGCAGGCCGCGGAGCCGCTCCAGCGGCGGATGGCTCTGCCGAAGGCCGATAAAGGTAAACCCGTGCTCCTCCAGGTGGCCGATCAAATCCTCCGGCGAACAGTCGAGAGGCACTTTGTAATGACGGCACAGGATATCCTGAAACGTGATGCCGAACTTGGGCGGCAGGGAAAGCGTTGAATGACCGTAGGCCGGCAGTCCCATTGCCGCGATCACCGGAATGGCGTAAAATCCGAAGTACGGCGTCCGGTTGAATCCGTCGAACGGGTCCGCCACTTGCAGGAGCCGGGGCGCCTTGGCTTGCCGTTTGACGGTGGCCGCGTCCAGGGCGCGCCAGTAGCCGATGTTCTCCGCCAGGGTCTCCCGTTTCATGCGGGCGGCGATCAGGAGAACCGCCGCGCGCGCCGGCGAAACGGCGCCGTCGAGAATCAGGCCGAGCGCGTCTTGGGCCTCCGCCTCGGTCAGGTCCTTGCTCTGCCGGGGTCCCACGGCGATCTTGCCGATGTAGGTTTTGATGCGCTCGTCCACGCTGGCTTTTCGATCGTTGTCCATAGCCGCTTTTTCAGTTGACAGGCGTCCGTTGCCGGTTGACAGTAATAGAGAAACGAAGCGTTATTTGCTTGTCCCATCAGCCCTCATCATAGCAGGTTTTATGCAGGAAACATTAGCGCAGTCCGCGGTGGATTTCCACCGGACGGCGCCGGTCAAGGTGTTGCTGGTCTATCCGAACACGCGGGACGTGGCTCTGGCCAACCTGGGTTTTCAGCGCGTCCATGCGCTCCTCAATCGCATGGAGGGCGTCATGTGCGACCTGCTCAGCCTCCCGGAAGACTGGACGCCGGAGGTCGAACAATTATCCGCCGACAAGATGCGTTCATGGAACACCGGCAAACTGCCGGGCGAATTCGACATGATCGCCTTTTCCATTTCGTTCGAGCCCGATTACCTGAACACCGCCGCCATCCTGAACTACTTGAATATCCCGCTGGAACGCAACGCGAGGGACGCGGATTATCCTTTTATTTTCGCCGGCGGGTCGGCCATTTTCATCAACCCCGAGCCGCTGGCGGAAATCATGGACGGGTTTTTCATCGGCGAGGCGGAAGAGCTGGCGGAAAAGTTTTTTGACCTGTACCGGAATACCGCCGAGCCGGACGACCTTTTGAAGCGCGCCTCAGCCATCGAGGGAATCTACATCCCGAAGTTTTATCATCCTCAATACCGGGACGGCCGGCAAGTGGCCTTGCAGGCGGAATCCTTTGTCCCGAAGCGGGTGACGCGGCACTGGGTGGAAAACGAAAACCAGTTATGCACGCACTCCGAACTGCACAACGGCGTTTCGGCCTTTAAGGATATGGCGCTGATGGAAGTCACCCGGGGCTGTATCTGGGCTTGCCGGTTCTGCACGGCGGGATTCATTTACCGTCCGCCGCGCCTGCCGGACCTGGAGAAAACCTACGATTCCCTGGCGGCAACCCTGCGACGGCAGGGCCGGGAACCGCAAACCATCGGCCTGGTCGGCCCTTCCGTCACCGACCATCCGCGGTTGCCGGCGCTGGCCCGCCGCCTGGTGGACGAGGGCAAAACCCTGTCCTTCTCCTCACTGCGCATGGAAACCCTGACGGACGAGCTGGTGGACCTGATGATCCGCGGCGGCCAGAAAACCCTCACCGTCGCCGTCGATGCGCCGTCGGAACGCATGAGAATGGTCGTCAACAAAGCCGCGACCGACCGATTCATCATCGAAAAATGCCGGTTCCTGATACACAAAGGCATCCTGAACCTGAAAATCTATTCGATCATCGGCCTGCCGGGAGAAACGGAGGACGACATCGACGCCTTCATCGCCCTGGTCGGCGAAGTGACGAAAGTTTGCGTGGACGCGGGCCGGGCGCGGGGCCGGGCCGGCAAGCTCACCATCAGCCTGAACCCGCTGATCCCCAAGCCCGGAACACCTTTCCAATGGCATCCCATGGAGCGGGTGGCGGTGCTGAAAAAACGCTTCATGAAACTGCGCCGCGCCCTGGGCCGTCTGCCCAACCTCAAGCTGAGCTTCGGCTCGCCGCGCGAGGCCTACTTGCAGACCTGCTTGTCGCGTGGCGACCGCACGCTGATCCGCTTCTTCAAAACCTACACGACCAACGGCCACGACGCCCGGCGCGCCCTGGAGGACTGCCGGTCGCGGGCGGACGACTTTGTTTACCGGCAATACGGGCAGAACGATTTCCTGCCGTGGGACATCATCGACCACGGCTACCACAACGATTTTCTCTGGCAGGATTATCAAAGAGGACTGAAGGCCCTGCACACGCCCGTGTGCGACACGGCCACTTGCAAGATTTGCGGCATCTGCTGAGCCGTCAGCGGACTCAGCGCCCCGCTACCGCGCGTCCCCGGTTTTGCGGGCGATGACCAGCAGGTTGAATCCGTAACCGGCGCGGTCCAAAATCGGGCTCAAATAATTCACCGGATTGAAAGCGTTTTTCACGTCCCGCTTGATGCCGCGCCAGATTTTCTCCGCGCCGGACGCCGGTTGCGCGGCCTTGTCGTAGGTCACCGGCGGCAGGCGGGGGAAAAACCCTTTCTTGGCCCGGCTGGTTTGCTCGAACACTTTCCGAAACCCCGCGCGCGCCAGCAGTCGCCCCAGGGTCCTGCTCGACAAAAAATAAAGATGCTGGTTGATGTTGTATCCGTACCAGCGGGCCTTGGCATAAACGGCGTTTTCGGCGTTGGGGGTCCAGATGACGACCTGGCCGCCGGGACGCAGGATGCGGTTGATCTCCCGCAAACAATCCAGGGGTTTCCGTAAATGCTCGATGAGGTCCCAGAGCGTGACGACATCGAACGTCTCGGCGGCAAAACGGTTTTCCGCCAGGGGCGCGCAGGTGGCCGCCTCGATGTTCAATTCCTCCCTGGCGAAGCGGATGAACTCCGGCACGACGTCGATTCCGTGAGGAGTCCATCCCCGCGCTTGCGCTGTTTGCAGGAAAAACCCGCCGCCGCATCCGACATCCAGCAGGCGGCCGCGTTCGGGGGCGAAGCGTTCGATCAGCTTCAACCGGGAACGGTATTGCTTTTCGTAAGAGGCGCGGCGCTCCATCCGCTCGCGGATGTACGTCAGGTAGTAAGCGCTGGCGTCGCCCTGGCCGCGCAGGTCCTCCTCGTAAAGCCGCCGCAAATAATCCTCGTCCGGCAGTGGATTGACGAACCGCAAACCGCACTGCAAGCAACGCACGATGTCGGAAACGCCGTTCCAGCGGCGGATCGGCGAAAAATCCGCCGAGCCGCAGGATTCGCAGGGCACACGCTCAAACTGTCCGGGAACGGTCATGCGCGCAATCCATCCGGCTGGGTTTTGGACGGCGGCGGCTGATCGAGATTCATCGTTTCCCGAATAGCCAGCACCACCTCGTCGGCGGAAATCAGGCGTTTGCATTCGGCGTCGCCGCGAAAACATTCCGGTTTGCGCGTCACGCGGGTGCAGGGCGAGCACTCGACGTTTTTATAAAACACGTGATGCGGTTCCACCTGCGGGACCCAGCGGTCGGGCGCCACGGCGCCGAACAGGGCGAAAACCGGCGTGCCCACGGCGGCGGCCATGTGCATGGGGCCGCTGTTATGGCACAACAGGAATTTCGCCCGCTGGAGCAGGGCCGCCAGCTCGCCCAGGGACGTACAGCCGGCCAGCGAATGCCGCGGGGTTTGCATTTTTTCGGCGATGGCATCCACTTGCCGGACCTGGCTGGGCGCGCACGCGAAAACGACCCGCAACCCGTTGCCGCCTTGCAGGGCGTCGGCCACCCGGGCGAATTTTTCCGCCTGCCAGTCGTTGTGCGGGGAATCCACGCCGGGATGAATGACCGCGTACTCGGAGCCAACTCCCACCTTCATCAGTTTTTGCTCGATCGATTTCCGTTCATCTTCATTCACATAAATTTTCGGCGTTTCCCGCCGGACCTCAAACCCCAGCAGTTCCAGCATCCGCGCCTGAAACCGCACCGCCGGCACGGAGCCCTTGAACACGGGGTCCACGGTCACGTTATAAAACCGCGCCCGGCGGCTACGCGCCAGCCCCACCCTGCATTTGGCTTTTGAAAAAACCGTGATCCAGGCGCTCCGCGGCCCGCCGTGCAAATCGACAACCAGATCGTAGGAAGTTTTTCGCAACTTTCTGAGCAGGCCGAGAAGAGCCGGCCATCCCCTGTCCAGTAAAATAATTTCATCCAAATGCGGATCGTGGCGCACCAGCTCGTCGTTCGGCGGCATGACGAGAAAATCCAGCTTGCACCCGGGGAAGGTTTCCTTGATCGAGGGAAACACGGCGGTGCTCAGCGTCACGTCGCCGATGGAGCGCAGACGCACCAGCAAAATTTTCGGGTCGGGAGGCAGGGCGGTCAGATCGAACTTCATAACGGCAGAGAGCTTTGCATAAGCATCCTTGTTTGATCGTCATTGCGAGAAGGCTCAGCCGACGAAGCAATCCAGAAGGCTGGATCGCCACGCCGCCGGTGGCGGCTCGCGATGACACCGGGAACGGTGAAGAATCTCAACTGATGCAAGTCTCTCATAACGGCAAGGGCTTGCGCCCCGAAACCCGGAGACCCGGCCGGCGCCCCGGCGGCTCGACTTCCAATAGAGACAAAACCGCCTCGAACACTTCATCGGATGAAATCCGGTTCATGACATCCGTAAAATCGCCGGCCAGTTTGACATAAGGTTCGGCGGCGGCGGCTTTGTGAATCTTGACGTGTTTCGTGGCGTCGTCCAGGGCGCCGAAATTTTTCGGGTTGGTGGGGCCGGACAGAGCGACGATAGGGCATTTCAGGGCGATAGCCATGTGCATGGGGCCGGTGTCCGGCGTGACCAGAACGTCCAGGCGGCGGATCACTTCGGCGGCGGTCGGCAAATCCGTCACCGCGGCGACCGCCCGGCCCTCCAGCAGGCGGTTGAGTTCCTCGGCCAGGGGCTTCTCCCTGGGGCTGGCCAGCAGGATGATGCGCGCGTCGAGTTCATTCAGCAACCGCTGGCCCAGTTC
>JBHHYO010000081.1:0-11821 GCA_046757665.1 Nitrospinales bacterium | reverse complement strand
CAGTCAGATACAGCTCCGCATCGGCAGATACATGGAAATAAGAGGTTATTATAGTATATCCTCCCTTATTTTTGGGAAAAAACGGATGGACCATATTTGGCCTGCAGGGCAGGTTGATGGATCGCAGGTCTTCCGGTTATGGATTCCGGCAAGGCCGGGTTGACCTGTTCCTGATTTATGAACAAGTTATGAGGCGGGGAGTTTTTTGGAGTTCAATATGGATAATTGCGGATAATTAGGTTAAAATCGCAACCTGTTAGAGCCGGGACTTACTGGATTAATTGGCAATAGGCGGGCCTCAGTCTCTGGCGCCGCAAAATGGAAACCGCTTTTCTGGCTGTTTTATGTTATTCTTTCTCCAGGTGAGTGTTGGATAACTTATTGAAATAAAAGATTGGTTTGCCCTCCGGGAGCGACTTCGGGGCGACATTGGTACGACATGGCATTGATCAAAATAAATTTATACGATTTTCAAGAAGAAGTCAGAAGAATCCAAATCCAGAAGCAACTGGTGGTTGCCGGTTCCATCGTGGTTGTGGCGCTTGTGTTGATAGGTTTTGTGGCGCTTTCCGAGAAACAGAAAAACTTCCAGGTAAGCAATGAGATTGCAAAGTTGGATTCCCAGATCAGTGTTCTTGAAAGTCGGTACAGAGTCATCAAAAAGATGCAAAAGAAAACCAAGCGGATCAACCAGATCATTGTCGGGATCGAAAACCTCAGAAATAACCAAAGCCAGCCGGCCCGGTTTCTGAATGATTTAAATCAACTGCTCCCGGATGCAATCTGGTTGAAACGTATTGATTTCATAACGAAGCGGGATGCCAAAAAATCCGGAGTGAATTTCAATTTTGAAGGCGGATTGGATGAAATCATCGAAATCAAAGGCATGACCATTCAACCCAAGGCAGTGACCCAATACGTTGAACGTTTGAAAAAGCTTCCTTACTTCAAGACCATCCATTTGTGGGGGCTGGAGCGCAAACGGGTCGGCATCAACCAGGCCTGGCTGTTTTACATTTATTGCCACCGAATCTGACTTTCCCGCGAAGACAAGCCCGTCAGGTTCCTCCCTCCGGCGGCGCCAGAACCCGGTTGACAACGAAGGCGGACCTGGGGACCGCTTGCCGCGATTTGTTCGGAGTCTCCCAAAACAATCCCAGCGGTACGATGTGCCTTGGGTTGGCGCTGAATGTTATCCGGATCACATGAAAACCTTTTTCCAGGGTCAGCGTTTTCGATACAAACGAGCTGTTGCTTCTCCTGTCGTCCATTACGGTCTTGCCGTCGATTGCCAGCGAAAACTTGCTGGCTGAAAAAGCCAATGTATATTGTCCGGGTGTGTGAATGATAAGGACTCCTTCCAGACTGACGCGGCCCGCGGGCGAAGCGGTTTTCCGCAAAAATTCCCTCCACAAGTCATCCGTTTTAAAATTGGCGCGGTTGGCCGCAAAAATTCCCGTTGTGGTTTCATCCGGCAGAACGCGGTAAACCGCGGCTTTGCGCCGGGAAGGGCGCCATTCCGCGATCTTCTGCAATCCCGGGACCGTTTCGTACAAAACGAGGTGCCCCAGCTCGGGTTGCATAACCGACTCGACTACGGAATAAAATATAAAATCCGCATTATCCGCTCGCGCGGCTTTCGCCAATGCAGACGGGTTCTTGAACGCAGATAAATGTTTCCAACGAAGGTGGCTGAAGTAGCCGATATTCGCCGACCGGGCCATCAGGGTTTGGGAAGGCCCGGCAACAAAGCGCATGAAATTCGAAATCGTCAGAATCTCCGTATTGAAGGTTTTACTATATTTGAAGTGAAAAGAAACGGCCCCCCAGCCGGCATATAAAATGATCCCAACCAGGATGCCGCCCCGCAACGGCTCTGCCAAATACTTGTGCGGGACTTTTTTGAAAATTTGACAAAAGCTGTAGATATAAGCAAGGGAGATGAGCGGCGCCAGGTAAAGGAAGTATCGGGCTTCAAAATGGATCAACCCCATCAATAAAAAATAAACAAGATATGAAAGAAACAGGCAGTCGCATTTTCCTCCGTCGTTTGCGGATTTGGCTGAACGGGTCAGCAGGAGCGGGATTCCGATAATAACGAACAAGCCCAAATAGTCCGGGATCAACTGATTGAAAATGTTTTTGGCGTTATTGCCGATGTTTAAAAACACGTTCCAGAGGAACATCCCGGGGTCCGAAAAAAGGACGTCGCCAAAGGATTGGTATTTTTGTTTGTATAAAAGCGACCAATGATCCTTGTTTATGCCCGTGCTCAAAAAATCGAACGCCAGGTTGAGATAATTTTCGTTGAAGAAAAAAGTACCCTTCCGGGCAAGAAGAAACAGGTGCCAGGGCAGGATGGCGGCGGCGAAAGCAAACAAATACACGGCACATGGCCGCAACCGTTGCCAAAAATTCTTTTCCGGAGGTTGGAAGAATAGATACCATGCGGCGACCGGAATTAAAAATATCCCGTTGTACCGGGTCAAATAGGCCAGGCCGGTGAGCCCTCCGGCCGCGAGAGCTTTTTTATAACCGCCATCCCCGGAAACCAAAACCAGCAGGGTAAGACAGGCCAGAGCCATAAACAGCATGTCCGTGCCGACGTAGTAACTGGAAAGGATGAAATGTTTGTTGGCGGCGGTTGCCGGCAGTACCAGAATGGCAAGAAGAGGATCAAATATTCTTTTTATCAGAAAATAGATGCAAAGAAGCGCCAGGGCGGATGAAACAATGGAAATAATTTTTCCCGCGACAAAAAAATCTCCGACAATCCATTTGACAAAGGCCAGCAGGCATGAATAGCCCAGAGGATTGAATCGATACCCCCCTTTGAGGTCGGAAAAATTCCCCGCAAGCATTTTTTTTGCGCTGGTGACGTACCAGGCAAAAAAATCGTTTTCAACGCTTCGGGTTTGGCCGATAGGATAATAGTTCCAGGAAAACCACGCGACGGCCAACGCATAGACGAACACGAACAACAATGCGGTTCGGTCAAGCAACTTTTCTTCCGGGCGCCAATTAAAGGATGATTTCAATGCAGTCGTGTCTGTGGAAAGTTGAGAATTTCTTTGTTCCTGGGTCAGCCGGGTGCAATACTTTATCAACGCTTCTTTGGAGCGCTATTCTATGAGAAGATTTCCAATGGATCAACCGGGCAAGTTGAAATGGAGTCGGGGTTAGAAAAAAAATGGCTCATTCTGCAAAGGATAACGGGGGGGCGAAGATTTTTCAAAAGCTGTGGAATCTTCGCCGCCTGACAGTTCCCTTGCTGGCGCAAAAGCTTTCCTGGATCATTCGTGAATTAATTTCCGATTGGATTTTCGATCATATTGTTACCGGGCAAGCTTTTGCGTCCGCTCCAAGGCTGTATATTGAACATTTGGACATAAGTAGTTCCAACCCAACCAGCACGCTGATTCTAAAAAAAATTTTCCGGTGTTACCCTGTCCAGCCGCATAACGTCCTGGTTGACGTGGGGTGTGGAAGGGGACGGACGATTGCCTGGTGGTTGCATCAGGGCTACAAAAACCGGATTTACGGTTTTGAATTGCACAAAGAAACCGCTGTTTTCGCAAAAAAAGCATTCGAGAAATACGAAAACGTAACCATAAAAAACGGCAATATTTTTGACGAGTTCCCCACGGACGCCGATGTCTTCTATTTGTATAATCCATTTGGCGTAGCAATGACGAACGAATTCAAGGCGCATATTCTCGAGACGTATTACCCTAAAAAAGAGATTGTAATCATCTATTATAATTGTCGGTACATAGAAGTTTTCCGCAATGATCCGCGGTTTGATATTCAAGAAACCGATTTTCCCGAATGGTCGGTGAGCCACAATGCCGGGTATCCCTGGTATGCCATCATTCGCATGAAGGTCAGAGACTCTTCGCTTCGCTCGGAATGACATTTTTGAGACTTTCCCGGCAACCCGCCAAACGCCCCCTGGTCACTCCTGGAAAAACCGGTCAAAAGTCCGGATCACCCATTCGGGCAGAGCGTTGCGGATAAGCCTTTTGCCTCGGGGGGAAAGGTTCCTTTTGATAAAGGCCCCCGCACGGTGCAGGACCCACTGTTCCAGAAAATAGACGATAGTCGATGGGCGTATCCGGACCAGCCAGAATGAGTGGTTGGTGCGCGTGTTGTTTCCCCATTTGAACTTGTAGGGAGTTATTCCGCGCATAAAGTCGAACTCGCGGCAGTGAGCCTCGATGGCATACTGAATGGCCCGCGTGAGAAGGACCGCTCCCGGGCTGTACCGGGCAAAGGCCGGATCAAACCCGGTGAGGTAAAACAAGAGGGCGCCCTGGTATTGGAACAGGTAATAACTGGCCGCCGGTTTTCCGTCCAGCTCCAGGTAGAACAGTTTCAGGTGTCCGGTGTCAAACAGGCGCGCCGCCGCCAGCCGGTGGAAATTTCGGAAGGCGTCATCGTCGAAAGCGCCGGGCCGGCCGCGCGCCGTCCATCGGGCTTGATGCTGTTTGAAAAATTCCTCCATCCGCTCGTCCAGTTCGGCGCGCTCCTGAACAATGCCGACCGTAACGGCGAAATCTTTTTCAACCTTGCGTATTTTTCTGCGGATGAAATAGCGCGTTTTCGGCGTCAGGTTTTCCAGACAGGCGTCAAACGAGCCGGGTAGCGAGAGGTAGGGGCAGATCCGCTTCTCCCTGAAAACCTTCCAGAAGCCGGGCGGATTGCCGTCCTCGAACCATTGCGCCAGAGGCGACCGCTCGTTGACCGCGTCGATTACGACGATGCCTATCCGCCGGTTTTCCAGCAGAACCGACCGGAAAAAATAATCCGCCACTCGGCTTTCCTCGCCCTTGCGGATCAGGAAGTCGAGATAATCCGAATGGGGAGACCCTATCGGGTGCAATTGAGTGAACAGGGTTTTCCCCTCGGCGACGAACGGCAGGATCGCAACGTCCCGGCCCTCATCCTGGATAAGGATGATGAACGGGTTCCCGCCAAAGGCCTGCCACCAGCTAAACTGCCATTCCCAGGTCATGAACAGGGAAGGAAACGCGCTGTCGGCGTTCAGGGCGTTCCACCGCTCTCGGAGATTCTGGAATGCGTCGGGGTTTTGAATGATCTGGTAGCTCAAAGACATCATGACTCCTTCATCGCAGTAATCCGTATTTCACGAGCCGGTCGAAAACTTGTGGACGGAATCCCCGCAGGGTTGCCTTTTCGTAATGGCTGAAGCGGTGAAAGCGCAATGTCAGTCCGATCACCATGACGCCATACAGCAGGGCGGCGGCAATCAGTTTCAGGAGGGTCATCTTGCCCAACAGTAAAGTCCAGGAAACGGCGGCGGCGGTGATGAGCAGTATCTGCAACACGAAGCCGCGGGGAAAGCGGATTTGCAATGCCTTCAAGGCCACGGCCAAGGCAATCATGTCCGTGACCAGGGCCGATCCCCCCGTGGCGATGACAACGCCGGGAGCGCCGATCAGAGGGATGAGTATAAATGCAGAGCCAATGTTAAGCACACCGTTGAAAGCGCTCAGAACGACGAAAACCTTTTCCTTGCCAAGCGGGAAAAGGAGTTCGTAAGAGGTTCCCTGAGCCAGACAGACACTGGCCAGGGAAAGGATCGAAAGGAGTACCATGAGGGGCGCCGCCGGGGCGAACGCCTCGGAATAGACCGCGTCGATGATGCTCGAGGCATGGGCGATCAGGAAAACAAAAACGGGTACCGTGAGGACGATGGACAGTTTGGTCAGAAACGTCCAGGTCTCTCCCATGCCTTTCAGGCCGTGCCGCGCCTGTGCCTGGGAAAGAAGCGTCATTGCCAATCGGTCGAGTGCGGTTGCAAAAAAACGCCCGCCATAAACTACCAGCAGGTAGGCAATCTCGTAATGGGCGACCGCCTTCTTGTCATGCAGAAAATACAACAGCATGAGCACGTCGATGCTCTTGAACCGGAAGTACTGAAGAATGTTTCCGAACCAGGTGGTCAAACCAAATTTCCAAATCTTCGCCATGGGGGTGGCTATCGGCTTGGGTTTCAGGAGAGGCAGGGAGCGAATACCGTAAAAAAGACACTGCGTACCGTTCACCAGGACCATCAGCATCACCAGCTTGCCGACGTCGAGGCCGGTGGCCACCAGAAAGAATACGCCCAGCAGTTGGAGAATGGACACGCCGATTTCCACCGACGAATAGTATTTCATCTCCACGCGGGCGATAACGATGAAAACGAATCCGTCCATGAAACCGCGCACCAGAAACAGGAGAGCGGTGACCGTTAAATATTGATCAATGTCCGGCGCGCCCATCCACACGGTGAAGGGGGAGGAGAACCGGACGAAAACGGCGGCGACGACCAGAAGCAGTAAATTCCGGCCCAACAGCGTTCGGCGAACGACAAAACTGCCTTCCCCCGGGTGGCTGGAATGTAGCAGGCGTGGAATGTAAGTCGTCAGCGTGGCGTAAATCCCCATGTCGGTGGTTTTGATCATCAGTTCCACAAGGCTGATCAGGACCGCGTACAGACCATAGTTTTCCACTCCCAGAACACGCGCGACAATGATGGAAATCAGAAAGGTAATCAGCGTTCTGCCCGACATGCCGATCTGGCCCCAGGCCAGTCCTGAAATGATATTTTTTCCGGTGCTCATGGTTGGCCCGCCAGTTCCTGGTAGATGCGGGTCATCTTTTCGATGAAGCTCCGCGATGAGAAGAGGTCGTGTGCCCGCCGCTGTCCGGCCTGGCCCATGCGGATGGCCTCCTCCCGGTTTTCGATAAGATGGAGAACAGCCTCTTCGAGCGCGGCGGGATTTCCCGCCGGCGTCAAGAGGCCGGTTTCGCCATGCAGGATCAGTTCGGCGGGGCCGCCGCTGTCCGTGGCCACCACCGGGATTCCCATTCCCATGGCTTCCAGAATGGTGATTGACGAACCTTCGGAAATGGCGGGCTGGATGTAAACGTCCATCTCTTTATAAATTGCCGCGTCATGCGGGAGCGCCCCGCGAAACCGGACGCGGGATGCGAGGCCGACTTTCTCAGCCTCGGATTCCAACTGCGGCCTCAAAGAGCCTTCGCCCACCAGGTCCAGTCGAACCGCGGCGTGGCGGTCAGCGATTCCCCGGAAAGCCGCGAGCAGGTTTTGAAATCCTTTCTCCCATTCCAGTCGGCCTACACTGCCAAGAACCAGACGGTCGTCGCGGAAGGGCGTGGCTCCGCCGTTAAAAACATTTTCGTCGAATGGTGCATAGACCACTTCCAGACGAGACGCCCGGCCATCGAGAGCGTAAACCTTGGCGACTGCGTTGGAGACGGCGATGATTTTTTGATTGAACCGGTTGAACGCGATATTCAAAAAGGGGAACAGCGTTCGTTTCACCCAGCCGCCCGGCAGGTTGTCGGTGCGCACCGCCGGAGTTTTAGCGAAGCGGGCATCGTCCAGGTCATGGTGGGTTGTGGCAATGCGCGCCTTTGCCACAAACCGCGCGGCCAGCCGGCCATGCAGGTTCGCCTTGTTGTTGTGGGTGTGAACGATATCGGCCTTGAACTGTCGAATGACTTTTGCCACGGCAAGCGTTGTCAACGGATCGAAAAAATATCCTTCCCGTCCCAGCGGGAAGAGACGCACCCCGAGTTTCTCGAACCGGCCGGCGGCTTCCCGGGGCGGGGTCTGGATGACGCACAGGCCGATCCGGAAACGGCCTGGGTCCAGATGCGCGCAAAGAATCCGCAGAGTTTCCTCGATGCCGCCAAACAGGCTCACCTGGGTGGTGACGAAGAGCACATTGATAGGCGCATCACCGTTCATTCGTTCTTCCCAAAACGCAGAACCAGGCGCAACCGGCCATCCGGAGCCTGGGCGGGTTGTATCGGGAAAAGGGTGACCGGGTCTGTCCATTTGAGATTTTCATCTCGCAAGGTCCCGTTCACTTCCGCCGAAGAGGGCTTGCCGCCGATCCTCAACCACAACACGGGGTCTTTCCCCGGGACTCGAAGGCAGGACCGGAAATCGACCTCCACGCGCACCGACCCATCTTCCTCGCGCACCACCTCCAGCCGCGCCGCCAGCGCCATGGCCAGAGTCGCCAGGGGCAGGAAAGAATGGATGCCGTGTTGCCGCCACTCCCGGATCAATCGTTGTAGCCGTTCGGGGCCGTTTTGCAGAAGGTCGTAGTCGTGCAAAACGATGATGAGGGGATAACCCGCTTCGACCAGCGGCAGGCTTTCCGTGGATTCATTGGAATAAACCGCGCGTATTTTGCGGTTCTCGAAAATTTTTTCCGGCGCGATTAAAAATGTGCTCTTGGCGGAGAAGACCTTGAAGCCCGCCGAACCCGCCCGCGCCGGTGTTTTCGCGGTGAACTCGTGTCCGGAAGGAACCAGTATCTCCGGTGTGGTATCGAAATATTGGGCCAGGAGGCGGGCGCTTTCTTTCATCCGTTCCACCGCGTCGCCGGTTTCGCTGGAGAACTCCCGGTACCAGCGGTTGCTGGTAAACCGGTCTTCGGCGGAGAGCCATTGGTCCTGGCGGGGCGTGATGTGGGTCAGCCCGTGCGACAGGATCGACAGCGCGCCTTGCTCGACACCTTTCCGCATGGCGCGGAAAGAGCCGGCGTAGTCATAAACAGCCGCCCGGTCCTTGCGGCGAAACTCCACTTCCCAGGCGGGGTAATGCGCCCCCGGGGTCCGGTTTTCCACGACGCGGCCACCGACCGTGAGCTGTCCCTTGCCGGCGTCCCCGTCGTCCACCCAGTTGGGAACCACGGCCACGCTCATGTGGGCTTCCGCCTCTTGCAGTTGGTGAATGATTCCCTGCCATGTTTCCGCCGACAGTACGCCTTCGTTGAATCCTTCCAAATGGACGCGCTCCGCCGACCCCGGATCGTCCATACGCAGGACGCCGATTCCCTCCAACGCCCAGGAAACGGGGATCGCGTGCGGATTGGAGAAGATGAGGCGGCGTAGCAAAGCGTGGATGGGACTGCCGTCCTTGAGCACCAGCGCGGGATGGAAATTGAGAAAGTGGTTGCCGGCTTCTCCAAAAGAGTGGGTCGTAATAGCGGGAAGACCGTTGCCGTGCCGGGCTTCGATCCGAGTCCTGGGCATGACCGCAACCCGTCTGGCGAACCAGCTTTGGAGAAGCATTCGCAGAACGGGCCGTATCCCAAAATCGGCTCCCGTGGACGAGTAGGGATAGGCGGTGGCGCGATAGAGAACGTTGCCCTCCGTATCCAGGATGCGTCCCGAAAATTTTGGAAGACCGCCGCATTGCTCGATGCCGAAAGGGGCCAGAAAAGTTGAGTCCGTGAACAGGAAAGCATCGGCGATCAGCGAAATGCCAAACCGGGAGGAATATTCAGCCAGGCATTCCCGCAGGGCCCGCGGAATCTCACGCGGCCGGCAGGCAAAAAAAATTGCCGAGAAGCGCACCGTATGGGTATCCACGATTTGCTCCGGGGAAAGGTCCCTTGCCCGCGCGGTTTCAAATGGAATGCCCGAGCCGGAAAGAAATTCGCAATAGTTTTGCAGTCGGCTCCCCGGTCGGAGCCCGGCAAGGCGTCGGGAGAATTTTCCGGCCCCGGAAGTTTTCCCGGAGCCAGCGATGATCAAGACTGCAAAACGGCGCTTCATTCCCTGACCTCTGCCGGCGCGGGAGGTGGCGCGGGTTCTGATTCTGATTCCAGCCACTCGGGGCGCAGGTGTTCGCTCAGCAGGCTCGGATCACGGAAGATTTCCTCCAGCTCGCGGGAGCGGGCGAAATATTTGATGACCAGTATGGGGATTATGGTGGCTCCGTAGAAAACCAGATAGAGGCCCGTTTTTTCAAATATGACCGCCGGGATCAGAGTGTAAAGCATGACCACATGGGTGTGGATTGTTCCCAGCAAGGTTCTGAGACTCGGCCGTTGCGGGGCTTTGTCTTTTTCCTGGGAGGCCGGAGGAATGGCCTGCCCAAGAAAGCGGAGTGTTGACAGGAGCAGGATGTTCTCTTTCAATTTGGCAAGCGGCGTGGTAAAAACCGCCGCCAGTATGCCGAAAAATATAATGACCGGATGGCCTCCTTGCAAAACCACGCCGAAGGTCAGGGCGCCGAAGACCAGGGGATAGTGAAACTGATGCCCCAGCATGTCGAGAAGGTCGCCGTTCTGCGAGAAGATTTTCTTGACTCGAGCCAGCTCGCCATCGACGTGGTCAAGAAGCATGGCGGTCCAGAAGAGAAACAGCCCCGCCAATTGAACCCAATAGGCGGGAACCGCCAGCAGTAATGCGCCCACTCCCCCCATAATAACCCAGGCCGCGGTGACTTGGTTCGGAGTGACGCTTGTGTCTTTCAGAAAGTACGTGACCCAGACGGAGATTTTTCGGGAGAAATAAATCGGCTCCCAGTTGGCGGGATCGTTTCTGTAACTTTGGGATTGCGCGTCAACATCCCAACAGGTTTTGCGTATCTCTCGGACCCCGGTAAGAATTTGATGAAGCCTGTTCATAGTGCGGAAATCCTCCGTGCATTCCTCGAAAGAATAAGACATAATACCATGAGAAGAAGGCGCATAATAAGCGCTTCGGAACATTTGTTCGGGAATTTCCAAATGAAAATGTACAGCGAGCGCATCGCCCGAAGCTTGGCTACGGGGTCAGCGAGCGAATCTAATAAACCTCCCTGCATTTGGAAGATTCCCCGCGGCTTGCCACGGGAAGCTTTCCATTTGATCGATTACTCTTGCTGTCACTTATGAGCGAGGGAAGTCCGAAAATCATTTTTTCCATCCTCACTTCCGGTCAGCGAGAATCCCTGATTGAGTCGTTGCAATCCATCCAGGAACTGAACATCCCTGAAAAACGGGTCCTGCTGGTGGACGGCGGACCCCGCTCGGCCTTGCCGGACACGATTCGGAAAATGAAGCTCGACCTGATCCATCTGCAAGTAGAATCCGATTTGGGCATTGCCACGCACCGCACCGAGGGCTTGAAGCATTTACTGACGCTGGATTTCGACTACGTGCTTCAACTCGATGATGATGTCGTTTTGCAACCGGGCTGTTTCCAGCGCTTGCTGGCCGTGATGGAGGAGGACCCGCGCCTGGGGCTGGCGGCGCCGGTGATCCTCGATAACCGGGGAGGCGTCTTGTCCGCCGGGGGAGTCTATTACCGTCATCTGGGTCAACCGATACTGTTTCATACCCCAAACCCGACAGCGCGCTCCCTCGATTTTGCCACGGGAACCATGGGCCTGATACGCAAGCGCGCGCTTCAGGACACCGGTTTGATGGACCTGCGGTTCGATCCTTACGGATTCGAGGATATCGATTATTGTTTGCGTATGCGGGACAGGGGCTGGGCTATACGGTTGGCGCCCGACGCCAGGTGCCTTCACGTCACCTCGTATTCATTTCATAATGAAACGGTGACGCGGCTTTTTCAAACCACGGCGCATCGCCTGTTATGTGCGTGGAAGTTTGTTCCGGGGTTCTGGTTCTTTACCGCGTTCCTGCCGTGGTACATGATCCGCCGCGTGGCGTATCCGGTACTTAAATTCACCTGCATGGGTCGAATCGATCTGGCGGCGGCCGTGGCAAGGGGAGTCCGGCATGGATGGAGAAAAAAACGCATCGCACCGCTTAACCCGGCGGGAGAAACATCTTGAATGGGTACTTTGTTTTATTTCACGCTTCGACGGAGCCTATCCTGAGCCCGCCGAAGGGCTCAGCGTGACAGCCAGGTTGTCGTCCTGAGCCTGTCGAAGGGCGAAGGTGCCCAAGCGGCGAGCGGCGGGGACTACCGAATAAGTTATTTAACCCGAGATTTCCCATATGAGCATCAAAATTCTTTGAAATTTACCCTTGAT
>JBHHYO010000080.1:0-11839 GCA_046757665.1 Nitrospinales bacterium | reverse complement strand
GGCAAGACAAAAACGCTCTACTTTTAACCTGTCCATAAATTGGGGGAAGGTCACCCGCTGGATAAAATCCGCACGGGCATTTCCTCGGCGAGGCTTTCTAACAGTTTGCGGACTTCATCCACATAGTCGGGAGCGATCAACAGTTCCACGTGGCCGCGGCTTTGGTCGAGCGTTCGCACCACCGCGAAGTCGCCGTAGGATTCAAACAGGCCGACCAGGTAGGCGATGTCTTTTTTATCGACTTCCAGTTTCCATTGGATGGAATCGGTGTGCACGGTCAGCAGGACTTTCCGCTGGTATTGCCGGCCAGCATGACCATCAGGATCGTCACGGCGGCGGGAGTGACCCCGGAAATCCGCGATGCCTGGCCGAGGGTCAGCGGCCGCACCTCCCGCAATTTCTGCACGACCTCGCGGGACAGGCCGGGGATGCCGTCGTAGTCGAAATCCGCCGGGATGGCGCGGTGTTCCAGCTTTCTTTGCCGGGCGACCATCTGCATCTGCCGCTCGATGAAGCCCCGGTACTTGACCTGTATCTCGATCTGCTCGCCCACCGCCGGCGACACCGACGCGCCGTTGAACACCTCGATCAGGCGGCCGTAGGAAATTTCCGGCCGCCTCAGCAGACCGTCGAGGGTGGTCGGCCCCCGCAGTTCCGTAATGCCCAGCCGCGCCAGATTCTCCCGATGCTCCCGCCCCGGCGTCACGCGAGTGTCCGCCAGGCGTTTCATTTCCGCGTCGATGGCCGCCCGCTTTTCGAGGCAACGCTCGTGGTCCTCGCGGGACACCAGGCCGAGCTTGTACCCCTTGTCCATAAGGCGCAGGTCGGCGTTGTCCTGGCGTAGCAGAAGGCGATGCTCGGCGCGCGAGGTGAACATTCGGTACGGCTCCTCGACGCCCTTGGTGACGAGGTCGTCGATCAACACGCCGATATAGGCGTCCATTCTGCCGAGGATAAACGGCGGCCGCCCCTGCGCTGTCAGCGCGGCGTTGACCCCCGCTATCAACCCCTGCGCGGCGGCCTCCTCGTAACCCGACGTGCCGTTGATCTGCCCGGCGAGGTACAGTCCGGCCAGCCGCTTCGTCTCCAGCGTCGGCTTGAGCTGGGTGGGCGGAACGAAATCGTACTCCACCGCGTAACCCGGCCGCGCCAGTTCCGCGTGTTCCAGACCGGGAATCGTGCGCACGTACTCCCTTTGCACCTCCTCCGGCAGGCTGGTGGAAATGCCGTTCGGATAAATCCAGTCCGTATCGAGACCCTCCGGCTCCAGAAAAATCTGGTGCGACTCGCGCTCCGGAAACTTGACGATTTTGTCCTCGATAGACGGACAATAGCGCGGCCCGATGCCCTGAATAGCGCCGCTGTACAACGGCGACAAGTGCATGTTGCGGCGGATGACCTCCGCCGTGCGTCGGTTGGTGGCGGTGATATAGCAGGGAACCTGCCGCCGGTCGATGGACGGCGTCGAAAACGAAAACGGTTTCGGGCGCCGGTCGCCGTCCTGTCGCTCGCACTTGCCGAAGTCGATGCTGTCGCGCAACAGCCGCGGCGGCGTGCCGGTCTTCAGGCGGCCGAGCCGGAAGCCGAGGGCGAGAAACGACTCGGACAGGCCGGTGGACGGCTTTTCGCCGAACCGCCCGGCGGGCGTTCGCCGGTTGCCGATATGCACCAGGCCATTGAGAAACGTTCCCGTGGTGATGACCAGCGCGGCGCAACGGTACTCCGATCCCTGGTCGGTGCGGATGCCGGTCAATGCGCCGTTGGCGGTCAACAGCTCCCGCGCCTGCTCCTCGGCAATGTCGAGGCCGGGCTGGTTTTCCAACACGCGGCGCATCTCGTTTTTGTAGCGTTTCTTGTCCGCCTGGGCGCGCGGGCCGAGCACCGCCGGGCCTTTCGAGGCGTTGAGCATCCGGAACTGAATGCCGGTCTTGTCGATGCAACGCGCCATCTCGCCGCCGAGGGCGTCGATCTCGCGCACCATGTGACCCTTCGCCACCCCGCCGATGGCCGGGTTGCAGGGCATCAGGGCGATCTTGTCGCGGTCGAGCGTCAACAGCAGGGTGGAGCGCCCCATGCGCGCCGCCGCCAATCCTGCCTCACAGCCCGCGTGCCCCGCGCCGATTACAATGACATCGTAGTGTTTCATGATTGAAATAACATACGAAAACTACAGATTAACATGGATGCTTAATTTGCGAATGAAAAATATTTTCTTCGTTATAATATCCCGTGAGGGTAACGCCTCTCCCGTCGGCCTGGTGTCATCGCGAGCCGCCACCGGCGGCGTGGCGATCCAGCCGGGCCGCGCCCGGTGGGAATGGGTCCTTTCTGGATTGCTTCGTCGGCGGAGCCGCCTCGCAATGACGATCTTATGCAAAGAAAAACAGTAAAGCAAAATCAGTCATGGCAGTCATCGACCGACAACAACTCCTCGACAAACTCGCCAACGGCTATTCCCTCAAAGCCGTGAAAATCGGCGACGTGGACTTTACCGGCCACGTATTCGAGACGCGGGTCGATTTCTCGGGAGCAATTTTCACGGGCAAAACCGTTTTTAAAAATGCCAAATTTTTAGACGGGGTGAACTTCCGCAAGGTCGAGTTCTCCGGTCCGGATGGGGTGGACTTCGGGGAAGCCACGTTCTCCGGCGAAGGCTGGGCGAACTTCGGCGGAGCCGGATTCCTCGAGGGCAGGGCGGATTTCCGCTCGGCCATCTTCTCCGGCAGGGGCGGGGCGAACTTCCGCTGGGCCAGGTTCTCCGGCAAGGGTGGCGCGGACTTCTTCAAGGCCAGATTCTCCGGCGCCGGCGGCGCGGACTTCGGCGAGGCCGTGTTCTCCGGCGGGGGCGGCGCGGTCTTCAATCAGGTCGAATGCTCCGGCCCCGGAGAAATTATCTTTGTCGCCACCCGATTCGATAAAAATTGCTTGATAAGTTTCCGATCCATCAAGGTGGAGAACCCCCGCAACGTAAGGTTTGAAAACGTTTATTTAGGAAGAACGTCTTTCTATAAAACCAACGTCGAGGAGTTTACGTTCAGGAATGTCAGATTTCACGAAGGGGAGCCGGGCTTGCTGAAAAGGGAACAGCTCGTGGATGAAATCTGGAACGACCTGGCCCCCGAAAAAAAACAAAGAACGTACGACAAAAATTATTACCGCCACCTGGAAATCCTGTATCGGCAGTTGAAGCGCAATTTCGAGGGTCGGCACGATTCCGCCCGGGCGGAGGATTTCCATTACGGCGAGCTGGAAATGCGGCGTCGGCAGAAGTCCCCCCTGCGCCAATGCGTCTCCCTTGCCGGCCTCACAATTTCGGCGCTATGGCGGCGCTGGTGGCGATAAGGAAAGTTGGTTATTTTTTCGCGTCCGAGTAAAGTTGGAGAATTTTATCGGCGGCGGCGTCCCAGGAGAATTTTTGCCGGACGGCGTCGCGCGCGCTGTGCGCCATTTCCTCGGATGCCGTTGCGTCCGCCAGCAGGTTGAGGATGGCGTGGGTCAGACTGTCGATGTCCCCGGTCGGCGTCACGGCGCCCGTTACTCCGTCGGTGACGATTTCCGGCAACGCTCCGGCGTTTGTGCAGATGACCGGCAGTCCCGCCGCCATGGCCTCCGCCGGGGCGAGGCCGAAACTTTCGATACGCGACGGAAACAGCGCGGCGCGGCTTTCGCCGGCGAGGTTCTGGATCGCCGCGGTATCCAGCCAGCCGTGGAAAACCGTGTCGGCCTCCAGGCCCAGCTCGCGCGCCAGTTGCCGGTAGGCGTCGTAGCGGTTGCCCTCGCCCGCCAGGTGCAGGCGGACACCCTCGCGCTGTCGCTTCACGTTGGCAAACGCCCGCAACAGTTCGGGAACGCCTTTTTCATCTTCCATCCGCCCCCAGAACAGCAGTTGGTCCCGGGGTTGCGGGTTTCGTTTCACCTCCAGCCATGACGGGTCGATGCCGGGCGGGACGACGTGAATGCGTTTTTCCGCCTCCGGCCCCAGCCCGCCGGTCACGAGGTTTTTGGAGAACCGGCTGAAGGTGACGATCTGCCCGGCGCGCTCGGCGGCGGCCCGCAGTAAATAAGTGTTCAGGCGTTTCAGCAGTAAGACCGGTCGGCCCAGGGCGCGCGCCGGCCCCGTCGGCGGAATGAACGGCGCGTGCGACGTGAAAAAACAGGCGGCCTCGGTGCGCCGGCAGATCCCGGCATGAAAAAAAGCTTCCTCGGCGTTGCCGTGAATGACGTCGAACCGCTCCCGCGCCGCCAGCGGCGACAGGATTTTGGCGAAAGAAAATATGTTGAGGTTCAAGGTGGCGAAATTAAAATGACGCGCCCAGTGAATTTTGTAATCGACCGGCGGCGGGTCGGCCCGTTCGCCGGGACCGCGGGAATAAATCACGTGCACCTCGTGGCCCTTGCGGACCAGCGCTGAGGCAAGATGATGCACCGCGATCTGCCCGCCGCCCTTAAACCGCGACCAGGGCGAGGAGTTTACCGTAAGACAGATTTTCATGGGCAGAGGGGGAAGTGTTCATCGGCGGGGAGAGAAAACAAATGGTGCCGAAGAGAGGATTTGAACCTCCACGCCCGCGAGGACACATGACCCTGAATCATGCGCGTCTACCAATTCCGCCACTTCGGCACGCTTTACCCATTTATAGCGTATCGCCCGATGGGTTGCAAGCGGTTTGCACTCGGCGAACCGGAGCGCGCCAAGGACAATGAGGGGAAATCGGCTCCGGTTCCAGGCCCGGCCTTGTCATGCTGAGCCCGCCACCACCGCCCGCCCGACCGCGCTTTGCGGCGTTTCGATCGCGGTCAAAAGTTTAGCCATCCTCCCGCGGGCGTTTGCCCGCCGAGGAACGAAATAGTCGAAACGTCAGCCTGTAAAATAGCCAACCCCCTCCCTCGTTCCCACGCTCTCAGGCTGTGTCACAATAGTCTGCGTGGGAACGAACCGCCTTGCCGCTCCGCGGTCTATAGTCTGAAGGTTCTCATGATTTTCCATGACGCAGGAGCGTCCCCAAAAGGGGAGCGTCGAAATACGAAAAAGGTGATAAACCACCTCGCGCCAACTTGTAGCCAAGTGGAGGTTTGACCTCTTTCTTGCCCCCCTTTCTTTTTAAATTTCATGTTGTACAACCAACACAACATGTTGTACAATGAATACAACAAATAATAGAATGTAGCATGGGGGGCAAAAAGATGACATTCGGTGAGTATTTTAATTCTCTTCGAGTCGAAAAGGGGCTTACTTTACGAAAATTTGCCGAAAAAATCGAGGAAGACCCGGCATATATCTCTAGGCTGGAGAGAGGGAAAGTAAAAGCGCCCAAGTCCCACGAGAAGTTGAAGTTTTTTGCAAATTCCCTAGGATTGAAAGAAGGCGAAGAAAATTTTGATCTGTTTTTTACTTTGGCGGCAGTATCCAACAAATCCTATGGGATTGAAAATGTCAAGGATGAGAGGATACTCGAAAAACTCCCTATCTTTTTAAGGACATTGGACAACAAGGGGTTGGATGAGGGCAAACTTGATGATCTGATAAAGGATATTCGAGAGAAGTGGTGACTTCGGATTTTATTCCGCAAAAGGAAATTGAAAAAGCGGCTATTCGGTTTTTAAAAGAACATCATCCGGATGGGGCTATCCCGATCCCTATTGATGAAATTGTAGAAATAAAATTAAAAATCAAAGTGGTGCCTTCCCCCGGTCTGCTCAGGAACCATGGCATCGATGCTTTCTCAACTTCTGACTTCAAGGAAATATACATTGATCATACGCAATTTACTGAAAGTGAAAATAGAGCCCGGTTCACCTTGGCCCATGAGGTGGGACATTATTTTCTGCACAGACCGTTCATAGAAGAACAGGCCACGTTTACAGACCTTGATGAATGGCGGAATTTTGTCATAAGGGATATCAGGCGCGACCCCCTCGAAACTCAAGCTAATATGTTCGCCGCGTTTTTGCTACTGCCTACCGACAGTCTGGCAAAGGAATATCAAGAGTCTAAATCCGAACTGGCCAAAAATGAGAATTTCCGTGACGCCTTGCCAGATGATCGAACTCTGGCTCCATATTTGGCAAAGCCCATTTCCAGAAAATTTAAAGTTTCCGAACGTTGCGCGGAACTCCGCATCGGAAACTGGTTAAATTCGAGATAATCGCCTTCACTTGACGGCGGCCCCCCCCCGTCTCCGCTGACCGCAAGCAAACGCCGCGACAAGCAATCACGCGATTTGCAGGTTGGTCAGCTCTTCCGTAACCTTAAAATCGTATTCGGGGTATTCATACAGGGGCATTCGCGGTTCGGTGGCGCCCATGGAGTAGCCCCAGATGCTTTCGTACTCGGATACGTCCTCGCCCATCTCGGCCAGGTGCCGCAGGTACTCGCTGATCGGCTTGGATTCGATGATGACCACCTTGCCCATTTTGTGGATGATCGGGCTGTGGGCGCGGGTGGGGTCGTGGTCGAACTCGAGGATGCGCCGCCCGTAGCGCGTGATGCCGATGACGCGGAAGGTCAGGCTCTTGCCGACGCCGGGCAGGTTCAGGATGTTCCGGTCCGTCGCCAGAAACGGCAGGTCGGCCGCTTGCATAACTTCGCGGATGTTCTCCACCATGTGTTCGGCCTCGAGCGGAAACCGGCGGATTCGCGCATGGTATTTTTCCGGGACGACGCCGAACACTTTCTCCTCCATCTGTTCCTGAACGGCGCGGGCGTTGGTGGCGAAGTTGTGCTGGTTCTCCATGTAGCCTTTCACGGAAAAGGTGTAATAACCCAAAACGCCGACCTCGTTCAATACCTGCCGGAGTTTTGCCGTATGTCCTCTGCGCGACGAGGCCGTCGTCAGCACATGCTGGTTGGTAATGGTCCAGCCGGCGGAAATGAGTTTGCGGATGCCGTCGCGCGCCTCCGGCGTCACTTCCATCGGCGATTCAAAATGGGTCTGCACCAGGAACTGTTTGACGCCGATTTTCGAGGCGCGAATCTTGAACTCCGTGAGTATCTTGACCAGGGCGTCGGTGATCCTCTGGGGAATGTACACGGGCAGGCGCGTGCCCAGGCGGACGCGCACCAGCTCGGCGTACTTCTCGCCGTCTTTCCGCGACCGGTTCGCCTCGATTTTGCGCACGGCCATCTGATAAATGGCGTCCAGAACTTCCTTCAACGAATGGTCCGAACTCATCAGGGCGTCGCCGCCGGTGATCAGGATGTCGCGCAGTTGCGAGTCGTTTTCAAAATAGTCCATCAACCGTTTCAGTTTTTCCGGCCAGGTTTCTTTTGGTTGCAATTGTTCGAGGTTGAAGTTGAGGTGTCCGCTCTGGAAATCGTACATGCGCTGGCAGGACTGGCACAGCCCGCCGCACGCCCGCCCCACCGTATCCGGAATCAGGATGGCGACTTCGGGGTAGCGCCGGTGCACGTTGTTGTGGGTCGGCAAAAGCCAGCCCGCGGCGTTGGGCTTGCCGGGCTCCACCTTGTCCTCCTTCTCCCAGGCGACGATGTGTCCGAACTCGTTGATCAGTTGTTTGCTGTAGATGACGTAATCGCGGATGGCCAGGTCGGCGCCGATGGCGAAATAGGGCACCCGCACGTGCAGTAATGACAGGTAATAGGGATTCACGAAGAAGGGGATGCCCGCCTTTTCGGCGCGGTACAGCATTTTCATCGTGTCGGGGTCGAGGGAGTGGCCGAGCATTTCATTAAGCAGGTCGGGCGAGCGCACGGCGAAGCTCAGATGAAAGTGGGAATCGTTCCACCATTCGAGGGCTTGCAGGTATTTCTGTTCCCGCGACAGGCCCGGCTCAAACTTGAAGCTGACGCTGGAGATTTCTTTCCGGTCCATGCGGTCGATGATGACGTTGAGGATGCGCTCCTTGTTTTCCTGCCGTAGTTGAATGATGCGCGGGTCCAGGCCGGAGGGCCAGCGCTTCATCCATTCCTCCACCTGAGCCCTGGAGGGCGGCTGGCGTTCGTCGGCGCCGCTCAACTGCCGGAACAGATGAATCATATCCTCGAAGAACTCCGGCTTGGCGCCGCCCGTTCCCCGGTGCACGGCCAGCCAGATCATCTTCAAGGGATTGCTGATGGCCAGCTCGCCGCGCAAATTCAAATCCTCAAACTCGCGGCCCGCGTTTTTGATGTAGTCCAGCAGGCGGATGGCCGCATAGTCGCGCCATTTTAAACTTTCGAAAGCCTTGCGGCCCTGCCGTTCGTTTTTATAATAATTCAACGCCTCGGGGCTGTTTTCCAGAAGACCCTCAATCCAGTTTTTCACGCCGACCAGCGCTTCCACCTCGTTGCTGGAGTCGCGCATGATGCCGTCCAGCTTGACGTTCTCCTTGAGCAGTTGCTTGAGCAACCCGTGGGCCTTGACGCTGATGCCGATTTTATCCAGCTCACGCGCCTCGGCGACAACGTCGTCATACCTTCTGCGGGGCAGTTTGGTTTTGGTTGCGGTTTCCGGCATGGCTTACAATTCCTTTCGTTGCGTTGTTCAATTGATTATGACACATTTTCGGAAACTGCGGTTTTGAGAAATCCTTGACACCATTTTCGCGAAGGCCTATACTCGGTTGTACCCCGGAAAATAAGAAGAAACCTATGGATTTTAACGGATTATTTCCTCGAACCCTATTGTTTTTCAGGAGAACGCACCGTGAGCGATAAGGACACAGAAACCACAAAAGAGCAGGAGTCGGACGACGCCGCAAACCAGGAAGAAGGGCTGGGATTGCGCGGCGGCGATGCCGGCGGCGACATTGCCGATTTGAGCGAGCTGGAAAAAATCAAGAAGGAACTGGAAAAGGAAAAAATCAAGGCCGCCCAGGAACTGGAAGAAGGTGAAGAAGAAGACGAAGACGCGCGGGAAGCCGACTACCTGGGGAAACTCATCACCCTGTCCGTAAAATTCGACCATCATCTGGGCATGTTCCTGATGCCGGCGTACATCGACTGCGGCCTGAAACACGATCATCGCCTGGTGGAATCCTATGTGACGCAGTTCAATACCATACAGACCTTCCTGCGGTTGCTCGAAAAAGTGGACGGAGTGACCCGCGAGCTGGTGGTCAAGGAATGCGTCATCAAGTTGCGCAACGTCATTCAGCAGGTCAGCAAAAACCTGGTCAAGCCGCTTTTCAAGGAAGTCAAGCTCATGAAGAAAAAACCCAAAATGGACAACCTGAACGTTTTCAAGGAAAACTGGAACGAACGGTTGAACGAATTCCAAAAAGTGTGCGACAAGGAATACCAGATACTCGACGTCAAAGGCTTCATAGTGCAATAAGCGCGCACTTCCCGGGACGCGGGAAGACAGGCGCCCCCTTCTTTCCACAACCCCTTTTCCTCCAGACATTAAAGACCGGGCGGGGAAAACGCCGGCGGAAGCCGGGGCCATCCGCACTGCCGGCACAACCGGAAACCAAATATGACGGAAACACCACCGGACACACAAGCTCTTGCGGCGACCGACCAGGAAGTCGAAACCTTACCGGAACAACTGGAGGTCGATCATTCCAGGCTCTACGTCTGGGTTGCCGACTCCGGCAACGACCGCATCCAGAAGTTCGACGGCAACGGCCGACTGCTCATGCAGTTCGGCAAATCCGCCGGCGCCCGGCCGCCCTACAATCCGGGAGAATTTAAAACACCGACCGGCGTCGCCGTGGACGCCGAAGGCAACATCTGGGTGGCCGACACCGGTTGCCATCGGGTACAAAAATTCGATCCGCGGGGAAACCCGCTGTTGGCCTTTGGCTCGGAAGGGTGGGGGCAGGATAAATTTTACTGGCCCGAAGACATCCTCGCCGAACCCACCGGCACCATCCTCGTGGTCGATACCGCCAATCACTGCCTGAAACGGTATGACGACGAGGGCGAATTTTTGCTGAGCTTCGGGTTTGCGGGAAATTTCGACGGGTTCCTCAAGTTCCCCACCGGCGCGGACCTGGATAAAGAAGGCAACGTTTATGTCGCCGACCGCGACAACCAGCGGATTCAGATTTTCAACGAGGACGGCCAGTTCCTCTCCAAATTCGGCGAACACGGATTTGAAGAAGGTCTGTTGAATTTTCCCAATGCCCTGACCGTGCAAGGGGACGGCACTCTCCTGGTGGCCGAAAAAAGCCAGAACCGTCTGCAAACCTTCGACCGGGAAGGCCGCTTCATCGCAAGTTTCGGCGTATTGGGAAAACGCGAGGGACAATTCAACTGCCCCATGGACCTGGCTCGGGACCCTTACGGATTCCTTTTTGTGGTGGATACCTTGAACCATCGAATTCAAAAATTCGATCCGCAGTTCAATTGCGTCGGCAAGTGGGGAAGCATTGGCAGGGAGCCCGGGCAAATGAAGAACCCGGGCGGCATCTGCCTCACCTGGGAACCCGACTGGACACCCCTGGAAGAAGGTTGATGATGCGCGTATGCTGGTTGCGGTTGCTCTGTTTTTTTGTCGTTGCGGGCGGGTTGACGCTGTCCTGTCCCCCGCCGCTGGGCGCGGGCACGTTGCCGCAAAACCCCGCTCCCCGCTTTATCGACAACCGGGACGGCACCATCACCGACTTGCAAGAGGGCCTGATTTGGAAAAAAAAGAACTCCTACCAGGAACTGAAAGAATGGCTCAACTGGGAACAGGGCCGAAGATATATCGACAAGCTCAACAAAAAACGCTTCGCCGGCTACGATGACTGGCGGTTTCCCACACGCAAGGAACTGCGCTCCCTGTACGACGAAACCAAGAGCGTGGAATGGAAATATTACTGGACGACCAATATCGTCCACCTCGACCCCATTTTCGGCAACACCGGGTGTTGTTTTTGGACCAGCGAGGAGTACAAGAAAAAATTCGCTTACGGGTTTAATTTTATCCGCGGCCAGGCCTATCCCAGTCTCAAGAGCGGCTCGCAGGCCTCGCAATTTTCCCTGACCATGACCTGGCCGGTTCGCAACGTCAAAAAACAAGATGAACGCCAAGGAAAATAATCGGGATTCCGCGGAACCGTCCGAGCCCCGGAAACCGGAGGCTGACGGCGCGGAAGAGCCCGGCGCGCCGCCGGAGAAAGACTCCGCAAGCGGAACCGACGACCCGCAACAGTCCGCCGCCATTGACGAAAACGGCGAACTCGCGGAAGAAAATGCCGCCGGGGAAGAGGTCGAGTTCGACTTGGAAGCGCAGATCGAAGTCTTCCGCGAGCAAATCGCCGGGGACCCGGAAAATTGCGTCCACCATTACAACCTGGGCGAAGCCTTGCACGAACTGGGGCGCACCGACGAGGCCCGCGAGGCGTTCCAGCTCGCCTTGAAATACGACCACGACAAGGGTTTCGGCGCCATCATCCATTTTGGCCTGGGTAGCCTGTATTACCATCAGTTGATGCAGGGGACTTCCGCCAACGTGGTGCTGAGTTCCGTCGGCCTGCACTCCTCGCACAGCGACAAGGTCAACATCACCGAAGTCAACGATCACGAATATCAACTGCCCATCGACGAATTTGAAGCGGCCATCCGGGACCTGCCGCTTTTGAAAGCGGATGAGGAAATTTACGAGGACATCTCCAGCAACGCGCCGCTGAACATCGCCCATACTTATTACAAATGGGGTTCCGACCTCATCGACAAGGCCCGGCAGTTGAACCGCTACGGCGACGAAATCGAGGACGTCCGGCGGGCGCAGAAATTTTTGAAAAAAGCCCTGAAAATCGATCCCAACAACTCGGCCGCCGCGCTCCTCGCCAACGTCTCGCAAAAAATGCTGGCCCAGGGATGGAAAACCTACGACGAATACGGCTTCGAAGCCAAAGACATCCCCGGAACCGGGTAACCCCTTATCGCGCACCATCGCGGCGGAGAAAA
>JBHHYO010000079.1:0-12088 GCA_046757665.1 Nitrospinales bacterium | reverse complement strand
CGTAAACTTTAATACCATTAAGCTTTTTATGAAACCGGACTCTACCCCCATCATCGAATTCCGCGGCGTCTCGAAATATTACCATGCCGGGAATGCCCGCGTCACCGCCCTGTCCGGGGTGAACCTGAAAATCCATCGCGGCGATTTCGTCACCGTCATGGGGCCGAGCGGCGGCGGCAAGACCACCCTGCTCAACGTCATCGGCGGGCTGGACCGCCCGGACGCGGGAGAAATCTATCTGCAAGGCCGTTTGATTTCCGCCATGGGAGACGGCGAACTCACCCGCCTGCGCCGGGAGAAAATCGGCTTCGTGTTCCAGTTCTTCAATCTGCTACCCACCCTGACCCTGTGGGAGAATGTGGAACTGCCGCTGTTGTTGAACCACGCCAGCAAAAACGAGGACAAACGCGCGCGCGACCTTCTCGAATACGTCGGCCTGCTCGACCGGGCGCATTCGTTCCCGGCGGAGCTTTCCGGCGGCGAGATGCAACGAGTCGCCATCGCCCGGGCGCTCATTCACCGGCCCGCGATCATTCTCGCGGATGAACCCACCGGCAACCTGGATTCCGAGAACGGACTCAAAATCCTCGACCTGATGAAAAAGGTTTGCGTCGATTTTTTCGCCACCCTGGTGGTGGTCAGCCACAACCCCGCGGTGACCCGCTACGGCAACCTGCATTTTGAAATCCGCGACGGCCGGTTGCAAGGGCAATGAAATCCCTCCATTATTTCAAGGACCTGTTTTTCGCGTTGATCGTTCGTCCGCTGTTGCAAGACCCCTTTCGCACGGCGGTGACGGTGCTGGGAGTGGCCATCGGCGTGTCGGTCTTTCTCGGCATTCAACTGGCTAACCGGCAGACCCTGTCGTCTTTCAAGGAAAGCGTGGCCCTGGTCCTGGGCCGCGCCGACGCGGTGATCCACGCCGAGGGTCCGCCTTTCGATGAAAAATATTTCGCCGACCTGCTCGCCCTGCGCGAGTGGGTCAAGGGCTATCCGGTGATCGAAGGCTACGCGGTGGAGCCGCGCTCCAACGAGGTGATCGAAATCCTGGGTACCGATCTACTGCAAGACAGCGGCATCCGTGACTTTTCCCTGAAAATGGTGAAGCAGAACCTGCGCGGCCTGGTACCTCTGGTGCTGGACCCGCGAGGAATTATCCTGCCGGAAAAATTCGTTCCGGGAACGGATTTCAAGCCCGGCGACCGGATCGACCTTCTCATCAACGGCGTCAAAACATCATTCAACGTCAACGCCATTTTGGAAAACAAGGGCGTGGCGCGGGCGCTCAACGGCAATTTCGCCTTGATGGATATCGCCGCCGCGCAGGCGGCATTCGGCAAAATCGGCAAACTCGACCGGATCGACGTCGCGTTTCTCCGGGACCGGGATTTCGAGCGGATGCGGGAAAAAATTTCCGCCGTGTTGCCGGATTATTTGCGCGTCGACCGGCCGGAGCGCAAGAACCGGCAAGTGGAAAAAATGTTGCGGGCGTTTCAATACAACCTGACGGCCTTGAGTTTCGTTTCCCTGCTTGTCGCTCTTTATCTGATCTACAACATGATCGCCCTGTCGGTGGTGCGGCGGCGGATGGAGATTGGGGTTCTGCGCGCCCTGGGCGCCATGCCCGGCATGGTCGCCGCGATTTTTCTTCTGGAAGCGGCGGTGATCGGCGCCGCCGGGACGCTCCTCGGCATCGGCCTGGGATACGTGCTGGCGGAGTTTTCCCTGCAAGCCGTTTCCCTGACCGTCAACAACCTCTACGTCGCCAGCTACGCTTCGGAGGTTGCGTTTCGATGGGAGCAAGCACTACCGCACTTTTTTCTGGGAGTGGGGCTGGCCGTCGTTTCGGCGTTGATCCCGGCCCTGGAAGCCTCTTCCACGCCGCCAACGCGGGTGATGCGGCGGGGCGATTATGACCTGAAAGTGTTCCGCGGCAACCGCGCCCTTAGCCGGGCGGGCGGCGCGGTTTTCGCCCTGGCCGGAATATGCGCGCTCCTGCCGCCCGTCAACCATTTCCCGTTCTTCGGATTTTTCTCGGTGTTCCTGATCATCCTGGGACTGTCACTGCTGTCGCCCAGCGTTCTGGCCTTGGCGCGCCGCCAGCTGGCGGGGGTCTGCAAACAGGCGTTTCGCGGCGAAGGCCTGCTGGCCTGCCGCAACCTGACGCAAAACGTCGGGCGCAACTCCATCGCCGTCTCCGCCCTGGCCACGGCTTTCATGATGATCATCAGCATGTCGATCATGGTGCACAGCTTCCGGGAGACGGTGGTCGTCTGGATCGGCCAGACCTTGAAAGCGGACCTGTTCGTCCGCCCCGCCATGGGGAGCAACATCGATTACCAATACACCATGCCCGGCCGGCGCGCCGGCAAACTGGCGGACATCCCCGGCGTCGCGGTGGTGGACCTGTTCCGCGCCGTGAACATTTCCTACCGGGACCAGCCGGCCACGCTGGCATCCGGCGATTTCTCGGTGGTGGCCCGGCACGCCAACCTGGTGATGAAGGCCGGGCCGCCCGCCAACCGGCTGGACCGCCATCTGGTCGGGCAAAACCGCGCCATCGTCTCGGAAGCCTTTTCCCTGAAACATGATGTCGGCGTGGGAGACACCCTGGCCCTGAACACCCCCAGGGGCAAACTCGACCTGGAAATCGCCGGCGTCTATTACGATTATTCCCAGGAGCGAGGTTACGTTGTTATCGACCGAACCACCTACCTGCGTTATTACGACGATCCACGAATCAACAGTTTCGTCATCTACCTGAAGGACAAACGCGAACGCGACCGCGTGCGGCGGGAAATCGTCAAGCGCATCGGCGAAAAACAAAAAATACTCATCCGCAGTAACGCCGAGCTTAAACGGGAGGTGTTGCGCGTTTTCGACAAAACCTTTGCCATTACCTATTCGCTGGAGATCATCGCCGTCGTGGTGGCCGTGCTGGGACTGCTCAACACCCTGGTTTCCCTGGTCATTGAACGCCGGCGCGAAATGGGCATCCTGCGTTTTCTCGGCGCCTTCAAGGATCAGGTCAAGCGGATGATTTTAATCGAAGCGGGACTGCTGGGGCTGATCGCCTCGGCTCTCGGCCTGGCCGCCGGGGTGGTGGTTTCCTACATCCTGATTTTCGTCATCAACAAGCAATCGTTCGGCTGGACCATCCAGGCGCACTTCCCTTACGGATTTATCGTGTTCACCACGATAGCCTTCTGGCTGGTGTCGTGCGGCGCGGGGTTTATTCCCGCCCGCGCCGCCGTGAAACAAGACCCGATGGCGGCCGTGCGAACGGAGTAACGAGCGCCGTCAGGCATTGGTGGAAATGGTGACTACGCAACGAAACCCGTTGCCGGTGCCGCGCGCCGTCGGCACGTAGCCGCCGCGATACGTCGGGCGAATCAGATGGATCAGTTCGATCCAGGAGCCGCCGCGCATAACCCGGAACTTGTCGGGCGTCGGGTTCTTGGGGTTTTTGTAAGGACTGGTCTTGTAAAAACCGGCATCGTACCAGTCTTCCACCCATTCCCAGGCGTTGCCCAGCATGTCGTAAAGCCCCAGGGAGTTGGGCGCTTTTTGTCCCACGGGCTGGATCTGCCGCATGGAATTTCCGTCGAACCAGTAACCGCCCAGAACACCCTTGCCGCCGTGAGGCCCGCCCCGCGCGGCGTACTCCCATTCCGCCTCGGTGGGCAGGCGCTTGCCGACTTTCTCGCAATACTCCCTCGCCTCCATCCACGTCACGTGGTCCACTGGCCGCGCCGGGTCCTTGAACTCCGAAGGATTGCTTCCCATGAGCCTTTCAAAATCCGCCTGGACCACTTCATATTTATCCATGTAAAACGCATCCAGATAAACCTTGTGCACCGGTTTTTCATCCTCATCTCCCGTCGTGGAACCCATCTGAAACTCCCCGGCGGGGACAATCACCATCATGTCCAAACTTCGCGGATCGGATGCCCCGGCGAGGCGGAGCGGCGCTTTTCTATCGGCGAACGCGGCGCCGGTTAACAGAACAACAAGACACGAAACCGCCAACAGGCGGCAAAGGGAACGGTGATTCATCATACCTTCCTCGAAGAGATCGAACATCGGGTTTTTGAAAACCCACATTATGCCACGTTTCAAACGCAAATCAATGCCTTGTCATGCGGACACGTGAACGCGGACTTCCCGTTGCAACCGGGCGCCCAACTTGTCCGCTTGCGCTTCCAAATCATAATGAGCTTGAAGGTTAATCCAAAATTCAGGAGACATGCCGAAGAACCTGCCCAGGCGCAGAGCCGTATCGGCGGTGACGGACCGCTTGCCATGGACGATTTCATTGATGCGACGCGGCGGCACACCGATATCCAGAGCCAGCCGGTTTTGACTCAGACCCATGGGTTTAATAAACTCCTCGAACAAGATTTCGCCCGGATGTATGGGGGGGATTTTGCGTTTCGCCATGATATGTTCCTTCTAATGATAATCCACAATTTCGACGTTATGGGCATCGCCCGCACGCCATTCAAAACAAATGCGCCATTGCAGGTTGATCCGAATACTGTATTGCCCCATGCGATCACCCCGCAACCGTTCCAGACAATTGGATGGCGGTACGCTCAAAGCTTTCAAGTCCGTTGCTGCATGTAGCATCCACAGCTTTCTAACGGCTAACTTTTGCAGGTTTTGCGGAAGTTTTCTGGAAAAGGCGCGGTTAAATAACTTTTCGGTTTCCCGGCATTTGAACGATTTTAGCACGCAAAAAGAATATAACGAATAACGTTAAACGTCAAGTTCTGGGGATGCTTGCGGCAACGATTTAAAACAAAGTTTCAGCCCGCGCCCGCCGGGCGCAGGTCCAGCAGGTTGAGTTGCGGTTTTTCTCGCCCGTTCCAGGCGTTGATCTGGATTTCGTAAACCAGGTCCATCGTCTGCTCCTCGACCGCGGCGCGGCGAAAGACCTCGGCGAGATTGAAGCCGATGCCGTCGATCGAGCGGCCACCGCGGACGGCCCGGAAGCGGGCGTGTTTCTCCTCGCGTCCGACAAAGCGGACGCCGCGGACGGAAACTCCCTCCGTCAAAAACACCGGCGTGGGATTGCCCGCGCCAAAGGGTTTCAGGCTCTGGATTTCCCGGCACCGCTCAAGTGAAATGTCTGCCAGGTCAAGGGCGGCATCGACCGCCAGTTCCGCAATCAAATCCTCCGGAGCCAGAAAACGATGCCCCACATCGTTAAGGGCTTTTCGGAAAGAATCGATATTGTTTTCTTCAATGCTGAATCCGGCGGCGAAGGCATGACCGCCGAATTGCGTCAGGCAATCCGCGCATTCGGCGAGCGCCTTGTGCAAATTGAATTTGGGGATGCTCCTGCCCGACCCGTGCCCGACGCCGTTTTCCAGGGCGATCAGGATGGTGGGGCGAAAATATTTTTCCATGACGCGGGCGGCAACGATGCCGACGACGCCGCGGTGAAAATTTTCCGACGCCAGGACAATGACTCGATCCCTTTGCAGATCGATCTCCCGGGCAACCCGGTATTCGGCTTCTTCCTGAATCCACTTCTGGATATCCTGCCGCTCCCGGTTCACGTCGTTCAATGTTTTTGCCAGCTCCATGGCCTCGTCCAGGTCGGTGGCGGTCAGCAAATGCAGTCCGGTATCCGCTTTCCCCAGGCGTCCGGCGGCGTTCAACCGGGGACCGAGGACGAATCCGACGGCGCGCGCATCCAGGGCGCCATCCAGTTCGGTCACCGCTTTCAAGGCGACGAGGCCGGGTTTGCGGGTCACCGCCATTTCCTCCAGGCCGTGCCCGACCAGCAGGTGATTCTCCCCCGTCAGGGGAGCCACGTCGGCAATGGTTCCCAGGGCAAACAAATCCAGGTACTGCCGCAGGTTGGGCAGGCGCTCCTTTTCCCAGCCCGCGCGGTAAAGCGCCGAGCGCACCGCCGTGACGAGCTTGAAGACAATGCCCACGCCGCACAGGAATCTGAAAGGATACGAACAACCGGGTTGATGCGGATTCAGCACGGCGACGGCTTCGGGAACGCCCTCGCCGCCGACCTGATGGTGGTCGGTAACGATCAGGTCCAGACCCATGGCGCGGGCGGCGCGCGCCTCGCCGACGGCGGTGATGCCGCAATCGGCGGTGATGACCAGGGAACCGCCGTCAGCGCGGATTTTCGACAGCGCTGTCTCGCTCACGCCATAGCCTTCGCGCATTCGCTCCGGCAGGTAATACGCAATGGGAACTCCCAGGTCGCGAAAAAAATGGATCAGCAACGCCGCCGACGTCACCCCGTCCACGTCATAGTCCGCAAATACCGTAATCGACTCGCCGCGTTCGATGGCCGACACAATCCGGTCCACGGCGGCTTTCATGCCGGACATCAAAAAGGGATCGTGCAGTTTGCCCAGGTCGGCCTCAATAAACAACCGGCACTGATCGGCGGTTTCCAGGTTTCGGTTGATCAGCAATCCGGCGACGACGGGGGAAACGCCAAGCTCATCGGCCAGGCGGGCCGCCCGGTCTTCCGCGGGGCGGGCAACAATCCACTTTTTATTGGAGAGAGAAAGCATAGGATGTTTTTTTGGAAGTCATGCTTCGACGGGCTCAGCATGACATCCGTATTGCCGTCCTGAGTCGTGTTATCACCCTGAGCAATATTGTCACCCTGAGCCTGTCGAAGGGTGACCCTTACCGAAGAAACTCCCTCACACCCTTGAACGTGCGCCGGTGGATGGGACAGGGGCCGAAGGTTTTGATGCGGTCGCGGTGCAAACGGGTGCCGTAGCCTTTGTGCCGGTCGAACGCATACTGCGGATACTGGCCGTGGTACTGCATCATCAGGCGGTCGCGGGTGACTTTCGCCAGCACCGAGGCCGCGGCGATGGAGCGGCTCCGGTTGTCGCCGCCGATAATGGTCCGCTGGCCGATCGGCGAGTCGATCCGGCAGTTGCCGTCGATCAACAGGAAGTCCGGCGGGCTGGGCAATTGCTCCACGGCGCGTTTCATGGCCAGCCGCGCCGCTTGCAGGATATTGATTTCATCAATGACATCGGCCTCGACCACGGCGACGCCAAACCCGACGGCGGTCCGCCGAATGAGCGGGAACAGTCTTTCGCGCATGGCGTGGGAAAGTTTTTTGGAATCCCTGACGCCTTCAAGGTGGCACTCGTCGGGCAGGATCACGGCGGCGGCGACCACGGGGCCGGCCAGCGGCCCCCGGCCCGCCTCGTCAATGCCGGCGACGCGCAGGCAACCGTTGCGTTTCGCCTCGGCTTCGTAAAAAAACATCGGCCATTTCCAGGAACGCCAGCACGTCACCGCAGGGGACCGAAAGCAATCCGGCAAGCGGGATCGCCACGCCGCCAGTGGCGGCTCGCGATGACACCAAGGGCGGCGGCAGGGGGGATTAACTTTTTGCGCGGGCCTTGGATGCGGTCTTCTTTTTCCCCGGTTTGCGCAATTCTTTCAAGCGGGCGGCCTTGCCGCGCAGTTCCCTGAGGTAGTAAAGGCGGGCTTGCCGGACTTTCGCGTGCTTGACGACATCGATCTTTTCGACGCGCGGCGAATGGATCGGGAAAATCCTTTCGACGCCCACGCCGAAGGAAATTTTCCGCACCGTGATGGTCTTGCGGCTACCGCCATGTTGCATACGGATCACAATGCCCTCGATAACCTGCACGCGCTCCTTTTCTCCCTCGACAATCCGGATGTGAACTTTTACGGTATCGCCGACCCGTATGTCGGGCAGATTTTTTTTCATCTGCGCGGATTCGACCTGATCAATCAGATTCATGAAACGGTTCTCCTTCTGCACAAGCAAAATAAATGGTTATGATGGACTTTCGGGCCACGTCCTGGCGGAACATGTTCAGCGGTTCGACAGAAGGCGGTCCAGAATAATAGCAATTGCGGCGCGAACAGGCAAGTGATTATACCCGTTGTTTCCCGGAATGGGGGCCAGCAGGTAATCGGCCCGTTGCACGACGCCGCGCTCCAATCCCCACCCGGTACCGAACATCAGCAGGTTTTGCTCCGGCCCGGCCAGCAGTTGCCGCATTTCGCCGTAACCAACGCTCCGGGGAAACGCCGTGGCGTCGGTGACGATGGTGCGGGGCTTTTCCCCGAACCGGTCGGCGATATCCCGCACCACGGCGTCCAGCGTGCTCTCGACGCGGGTGTTGAGGAGGGCCGCCGTGCGCGTGGAGTTGTATTGGGCTCCGTACCCGGTCTTCCAGTGTTGAACGATGCGTTCCACCAGAAGCCGCTGGGCCGCCAGCGGGGTGACGATGTAAAATCCGCCGACCCCGTAGGTTTTACATGCCCGGGCGATGTCGTGCACGTCCAGCGTGGTGACGGAGGACGCGACGATCTCGCGGTTCTTGTTGTAAACCGGGAAGTGGATCAGGGCCAGATGAATGTGGGCGTTGGATTCCATTGTGTTTCCCGGCGGCCGGGTTGGGTGGATGACGCCTAATACTTTGTTGCAAAAACAAGTGACCGGGAAATGTCGCCCTTCGACAGGCTCAGGACGACAACCTGGCTGTCACGCTGAGCCTGTCGAAGCGTGAAGTAAAGCATACGAACTTTTGCAACGAAGTACTAAACCGTCAGCCGACGTTTTCTTTTTTCAGAAGGTCCGGCCGGACGCGGGCGGTTTTTTTCAAGGCCTGTTCGCGTTGCCAGTCGCGGATTTTCCGGTGGTCGCCGGAGACGAGGACATCGGGCGCCTTGTAGCCCCGGAAATCCCGCGGCCGGGTGTACTGCGGGTACTCCAGCAAGGGAGAGGAAAAGGATTCCTCCAGCGCCGAGGTTTCATCGCCCAGCACTCCCGGGACCAGCCGGGAAACCGCCTCCAGCAAAACCATGGCGGGGATTTCGCCGCCGGATAATACATAGTCGCCGATGGAGATTTCCTCGTCCACGAAAAAGCGTCCGACCCGCTCGTCAACGCCTTCATACCTGCCGCAGACGAGGATGATGGCGTTCCTTTGCGCCAGCCGGCGGGCTTTTTCCTGATCGAACCGTTCGCCGCGCGGCGACAGGAGAATCGTATGGGCGCCGGGTTGGCCGCGCTTGACCGACTCGATGGCGCGGGCGATGGGCTCCACGCCCATGACCATGCCGGGCCCGCCGCCAAAGGGGTAATCATCGACTTTTTTGTGCTTGTCGAGGGAATAGTCCCGCAGGTTGTGCGCCTGGACCTCCACAATGCCCCGGTCCCGCGCGCGTTTTAAAATGCTTTCATTGAGAAGGGGATCGAACAGTCCGGGAAAAATCGAGATGATGTCAAACCGCAGTTTCTTCAAGAAGCCCCTCAACGATGTGAAATACGAGTTTGTTGCGTTGCAGGTCCACGGACTTGATAACCCAGTCGATGACGGGCAGGAGCAGTTCCCGGTCGCCGTCGGTCACGACATAGACGTCGTTACTGCCGGTCTCGATCACTTCCGAAACGCATCCATAAAACTTTCCCGCCTCGTCGTAGGCTTCCAGCCCTTGGACCTCAAACCAGTAATACCGGCCTTCGGGGAGGGTTTTAAATTTTTTTCTGGAGACGAACACCGTGAAGCCGCGCAACACCCTGGCCGCCTCGATGGAATCGCATCCCGCGAACTTGACGATGGGCGCGGCGTTGGAGCCGCGGATGGATTGCACGGCATATTCACGGCCCGTGTCGTCTGCCGCGGCCGGGTCATCCCCGGCGAGCAAAACGCCGTCCCCACGACGGCACAAATCGGCATCGGCGAAGAAGGGGCGAAGTTTCAATTCACCCTTCAGGCCGTGCGTCCGGGTCAGCTTTCCGAAAGGAGCCCAATCCATCGGTCTATTCGATGATCTCCAGGACGGCGCGTTTTTTCATCTTGGTTGCGGTGGCATTCAAAATGGTGCGCATGGCACGGGCGGTTTTGCCTTGTTTGCCGATCACTTTCCCAAGGTCGTCCTTCGCCACCCGGAGTTCTAAAACCGTTGTTTTCTCACCTTCCACTTCCGCCAACTCCACCTCATCCGGTTTGTCCACCAAAGCTTTTGCGATTGCCAAAATCAGCTCTCTCATGATCCCCTCTCCGGCCCGTAATGGTAACAGCCTGATTTATAGTTCGAGAAAACATAAAACTGGCTTTCAAGTTCACCCACTCCGGTTTGGCGGCCGTTGACGAGGAAGCTTTTTTTACCGGACGATGCCGGCTTTTTTAATCAGGGACTCCACTGTTTTGGAGGGTCTGGCGCCCCGATTGAGCCATGCCATGGTTTTTTCCGAATTAATATTGATGTTGTCTTCCTTTTTCAACGGATCGTAAGTTCCCAGAACTTCCAGAAACCTGCCGTCCCGCGGTTTGCGGGAATCGGCGGCAACCACGCGGTAAAAGGGTCTTTTTTTCGCTCCGCGCCGAGTCAATCTGATAACAACAGCCAAACCGGCACCTCCTTGTTTAAGATTAGCAAGAACTCAATCTTGCGATTCCCGCCCGGTTGATGCCGGCGGGTACTGCCAACCCTCTTTTTCAAGAGGAAAGTTTTATTTTCAAAAGGGAGCCCCTACGGGAACGTGCCGGCGTTCATGCGCCGCCCCCGGTGTCATCGCGAACCGTCATCGGCGGCGTGGCGGTCCAGAAAGTCTGGATTGCCTCGGCTACCGCCTCGCAATGACGGTCAAACAAGTACACTTACGCAAAGGTCTCCTTTCAAAACGGGTTTCTGCCGCCCATCATACCGGCCAGGTTGAACCCGCCTCTGTATTTTCCGGAAGAAGCTTTTTTCATCATTTTTCTCATCTGGGCGAACTGCTTGAGCAGTTTGTTGACTTCGCTGACCGACGTGCCGCTACCGCTGGCGATCCTGCGTTTCCGACTGCCGTTGATGATGTTGTGACGCTCGCGTTCCACCAGGGTCATGGAATCGATAATGGCCTCGACCCGCCCAAAGGCGTTTTCGTCCACTTGCAGGCCCTTCAATTTCTGCGCGCCGGGGATCATGCCGATCAGATCCCGGATGGAGCCCATTTTCTTGAGTTGCTGAAGCTGGTCCTTGAAATCCTCCAGGGAAAAGGAGTTTTTCTTGAGTTTTTTCTCAAGCTCCTGTTTTTGCTCCTGGTCATAGACCCGCTCCGCCTTGTCGACCAGCGACAGAACGTCGCCCATGCCGAGGATGCGCGAAACAATGCGGTCGGGGTGAAACGCTTCCCAGGCGTCGAGTTTTTCTCCGGTGCCGATGAACTTGATGGGTTTGCCGGTGGTTTTTTTGATGGCCAATGCGGCGCCGCCGCGGGCGTCGCCGTCCATCTTGGTCAAAACCACGCCGTCGATTTCAAGAGCCTCATTGAAAACCCCGGCGATGTTGACCGCCTCCTGTCCCATCATGGCGTCGGCGACGAACAGGGTTTCGTGCGGTTGCACCTCTTCCTTGATGCGCCGCAACTCATCCATCAAGGCATCGTCGATCTGCAGGCGGCCCGCGGTATCGAGGATCACCACCTGGCGCATGGTTTGCACGGCCCGTTCGACGGCCTTTCGGCAAATGGCCACGGGGTCCTTTTCTTCACCGGCCTGAAACACGTCGATATCCAGGTCCCGACCCAGAACGTTCAATTGTTCGATCGCCGCCGGACGATAAACGTCCGCCGGAACGAGCAGGCAGTTTTTGCCGTCTTGCTTGAGCATCCGGGCCAGCTTGCCGACGGTGGTGGTTTTCCCGGAGCCCTGCAAACCCGCCATGAGAATAATCGTCGGCGGTTTGGGCGAGAATTGAATGGGCGAAACCGTATCGCCGAGCAGGGCCAGCAGTTCGTCATTGACGATCTTCACCATCTGGTGGCCGGGCGTCAGACTGCCCAGCACTTCCTGGCCGATGGATTCTTCGCGGATTTCGACGAGGAAATCCTTGATGACCGGCAGGCTGACGTCGGCTTCGATCAAGGCGACGCGGATTTCGCGCAACGCCTCATCGACGTCGGCTTCCTTGAGCTTGCCGCGACCCTTTAATTTTTTGTAAATCGCCTCCAGGCGGCTGGATAAATTACTGAACATTTAAAACCCGCTCCGGCTCCCGCAGAATGGAATGAATCAGTCGAATGAATCGGTTGAATTTCTTAGTATATAATATCACTTTA
>JBHHYO010000078.1:0-12188 GCA_046757665.1 Nitrospinales bacterium | reverse complement strand
TCCATTAACAAAACGCCGTACTTCTGGTGATGTCCGGCTTCGAACGTACCTTTGAATAATATCCCTGCACGCTATTTCAAGAAAACCCGATGAAAGTATGCACAAATACTTGGCAATTTCAGCCTTCAGTTCATCATCTTCAATAACCTTCGCTTTTTGAAGAAGAGCATCAATACGGTGTTCTATGCTCTGTCGTTCCCGGAAACTCATTGTGCTTGCTCGAAGGCTTCAGTTGCAACGCTGATCCGCTGGATGATATTTTCTTGGTCTGTTGTTGCCGATTTACACTTTTCCAGAAATTTTTCTGTATCTATTAATTTTCTATAAGCCGCTTTGTATTGATCAGGGTTTTTAATCGGACCTTTTTTTAATCGACGAGCAGTACCAACGAGTAAAGCGTCTGTTATGGCCGCATTAAGAGCGCGTTCCGGCCGAAAAGCCTTGGAACCAAGATGGTCAATCGCAAAAGCAATGGTTTTCTTAAAAAGATTTTTAAGCTCCTCCCCTGAAAATTTATTTAGATGTTGGTTTGATGCCATGAAGTCAGAGAGAAATAGCTTCATTGGTCGTTTGTAATGGTGTAAGTCATAGACTAAGGCAAAAAAGCGAAGAATCAGTTCCTTGTCTTTTGCGCGCTTATTTTGTGGACCATAAAGTGCGCGCCAATGACTGTCTGCATTTAATTCGCTAATCAAGTCATCGAATTCGCCACCATACACACATTTTCTAATCTCTTGTGCACTGAGAGGGGTTCCACCAGTATTGAGCCTTTCAAACACCAAATGGATACTGCTGTGATCGTGTTCCGGATCTTCTTGTCTAATGATTGTGGCGTGAATGATGGCATTATCTAACTTTCGACGATCTTCTTCACTCAGGGTTTTATATGTTAGCCCTTCGAACTCCTTTTTAACTCCCTTTAGCTTAAAAAGACCTGCATTGAGTTCTCCCTCAAAAAAGCAACGGAGTGTGTTAAGCCTTTGTTGTCCATCTATCACAAATAATCTTTGGGTCTCTGGATCTTTGGAAAGAAAAATGCCTGGCACCGGTAAGCCCAAAAGTAGTGACTCAATAAAACGAGAGGCTTGAGCCCGGGTCCATACGAAGCCTCTTTGAAACTCTGGGTTCAGAATATCCCCTGCTTGGAGTCGTTTAACCAAGCTGTCAACCGGATAATCCGCTCCATAGCTTGTAATTTCATATCTAACGGTAGGCGAACATTCATCATCTTCTTTCTCCGAAGGGTCAATGATGTCATCGGTTACTTCGTTTTGCGGAAGAGTCTTTATTTCTTCATCCATGGCGTTACTCATTTTTGCCTCCCGAGAAACCGTGTGCATCTAAAAATTTTTAGATTTTTTTAGATCAGCAAATGATTTTGCCAGACCCGCTAACTTACTATATCATAAGTGCATCTCTAAAAATTGACTAAATGCTCCTAATCGTCAATTCAAAGAGGCGGCTTTATTTTAGTGGGACAGGCTTTCCAGCCTGTCCGCACGGGCTGGAAAGCCCGTGCCACCGATTTAAGAAATCCTTGTGCCATATTCGATTTCCTTTAAAAAAACAATTTTTAGAGATGCCCATAAATTACCTGAAACAAAAATAAAATAAAACCTCCGTGCTAACGGATTTTATTGGTTGATTATAAGGAAACTGCTATGCACCCCAACGAGCTGGACGACAAGGCGCGGCGGTTGATCGAGCCGGGTTCCGGCCTGGTTCGCCGGCACCTGGATTATCTCAGGGAAATGGTGCGTATCGACAGCCGCAGTTTCGGCGTCAACGAGTTTCCGGGCGACCGCGAAACGCCGTCGGACATGCGGGACATTCTGGCGCTGGCGGCGGAGTATCTGCGCGGCATCGGTTTTGCCTCGGTCAAGATCAACGAGTCGCGGGGCGGGGTGCGCTGGGCGAATCCGATTTTGATGGCGGAAATCGTCGCCGGTGCCGGCAAGCCCACCATTCTCTGTTACGCCCATCTGGACAAGCAACCGTACATGGATGACGGCGGTTTCGGCAAGTGGGGCGAGGTAGCGCCGACCGAACTGCGCTGGAACGCCGACGGCTCCCGCGCCTACGGACGCGGCGCCGCCGACGACCTGGCCGGCGTGACCGCCATCGGCCTGGCCGTGGACGCGCTCCTGCGAGCCGCCGGTTGTGATTCGCAAAACCCTTCCGAGGACCAACTGGCGCGCCTGCCCTGCAATTTCAAGGTCATTTATGAAACCGAGGAGGAGTCGGGCTCCCACACGCTGATCGAGCAGATCGAACAAAACCGCGGCTTCTTCGCGTCCTCGGACTGCGTGGTCATCACCGACGTGATCAACCCGGCGCAAGGCTGTCCCGGCCTGACCACCTCCCTGCGGGGCATCGCCCAATGCGTGGTGGAGATGAAGGCAACCGGGGGCGGGGGGATGGACGCGCAGACGGCGCTCTATAAAATGCTCGCCTCCCTGATCCACGAAGACCATTCGCTGGCGGTGGAGCCCATCGCCACCGCCGACCGGCCGCTCACGCAAGAGGAACGGGACGGCTATGCGCGGGTGCCGACGTCGGTCGAGTCGCTACGCCAGACGGCGGGACTCCTGCCCGCCACCCGCCTGACCGTGCCGCAGAACAAGACAAAGGTTATCGAGGCCCAACTGCGGAAATCCTTCGCCAATGTCCGCCCGGGCCACCGGGTGGCGGGGAGCATTATCTTCGGCGCCGCCGGGGCGCGCCTGTCTTTTAAAACGCGCCACGACGTTTCCCGCGAGCGGTTTCGGCAGGCGTTGGCGCGGCTCCTGAACGACTGGAACCGCTTCGACCTGAAACTGGCGCTCAAGGAATCGGCCGGCGGGGACGGGACGGTTTTTGACCTCATTCTGCAAGCGGCGGCGCAGGACCCGCATTCCGGCATTCACGGCGGGCCGTTCCCGGTGGCCGAGTTGCAGTTGGCGCGCATGATCGACCGCCTGGTCGGCGCGGACGGGCGGTTGAGCGCCCAAACTGCGAGGCAGTTTTCGGATATTCTCCAGGACAACCCGGCGGTGACGGCGCGCCCGCTGTGGGTGGATGACGCGGACTCGGCCCGCCCCTTCGACAATCCGGCCGCCCGGGCCGTCGTGGAAATCCGGCTGGCGCCGGGGAATGACGAGTCAACCGCCGCCGGACATTTCCGCGATCACCTGCAACGCAACACGCCGCCGGGGTTCGACCTGGAAATCATCGGCGACAAGGGCGCGTCTCCCTGGATAACGGACATCACGCATCCGGTGTTTCCTCTCATCCTGGAGGCTCTCGAAACCGGTTACCGGCACAAGGCCTGTCTGTACGGATGCGGCGGGTCGATTCCTTTCGTCCCCAAGCTCACCGGCGCCCTGGGCGGCATTCCGCCGCTGTGCCTGGGCGCTTACGACCCGGATTCGCGGATGCACGAGCCCGGCGAGAGTCTGTCCCTGGTGGACTGGCTGGGGTGCGGTCGCTCGATTGTCCGGTTCGCAACCCAGTCGCCGAGGGCATTCCCGCCGACTGCCTAGCCCGCCGAAAAATTTGAATTTTCTTTTGCCAAAATTTGTTACAGAATGAGACTGGCCCCCTCCCGGACGTTGTGAATCTTCCAAGAGGTACCCGGTGCGCCCAACACGCGAGGAAAACGATTTGCAATTGACCGCCGGCGACGCATTGATCCTGGTGGACGTGCAGGAGGATTTTCTACCCGGCGGCCGCCTGCCGGTGCCCGACGGCGACGCGGTGGTGCCTGTTTTAAACCGGTACCTGGAAACGTTTGGCGAGCGTGGCCTGCCGGTATTCGCCACCCGCGACTGGCATCCCGCCGATCATTGCTCCTTCCGTGAACAAGGCGGCGACTGGCCGGCGCATTGCGTGGCGGAAACCGAAGGCGCGCGGTTCGCCTCCGGCCTCAACCTGCCGCCATCGGCGACGATCGTCTCCAAGGCCACGCGGTCCGGCAAGGACGCTTTTTCCGGATTTCAGGACACCGACCTCGACGCCCGCCTGCGCGCCCTGGGGGTGCGCCGTGTTTTCATCGGCGGGCTGGCCACGGAGTACTGCGTTCTGAGCACGGCAACGGACGCGAGGCGGAAGGGGTACGAGGTGGTTCTGCTCGCGGACGCCGTGCGCGCCGTCAACCGCCGACCCGATGACGGCCAGCGGGCGAAGGAGGAAATGACGCGCCTGGGGTGCCGCCCGTGCTCTCTGGAAGACCTTTGCCTGGTCTGGCCCCGCGCCACGCCGCTGTTGACCGACTTTTACCAGTTGACCATGTTGCAGGGCTATTTTGACGCCGCGATGACCGGCACGGCGGTTTTTGAATTTTTCGCGCGCACTCTGCCGCCGGGCCGCGGGTTTTTGATGGCCGCCGGACTGGAGCAGGTTCTGGACTATCTGGAAACCCTGCGTTTCACCTCCCGGGAACTGCAATGGCTGGAGGACGCCGGCGGTTTTAAAAAAGACTTTGTCGAGTCGTTGCGGGAGTTTCGGTTTACGGGGGACGTGGACGCCATGCCGGAAGGGACGCTGTTTTTCGGCGGCGAACCCGTTTTGCGCGTCACCGCGCCCTTGCCGCAGGCGCAGTTCGTGGAAACGCGCATCATCAATCTTCTGCAATACCAGATCCTGGTGGCGGGCAAGGCGGCGCGCATGGTTCTGGCGGCGCCCGGCAAGATGCTGGTGGATTTCGGCCTGCGGCGGGCGCATGGGTCGGAGGCGGGCCTGCTGGCGGCGCGGGCGAGTTATCTTGCGGGGTTCACCGGCACGGCCACGGTGGCGGCGGGCGCCCTGTTCGGCATCCCGGCGTTCGGCACCATGGCCCACTCCTTCATCCAAACCCACGCCGACGAGACGCGGGCTTTTGAACATTTCGCGCGCTCGCATCCCGAAAACGTCGTTCTGTTGCTGGACACCTACGACACGGAAAAGGCGGCGGCGAAAGTGGCGGCTCTCGCCTCCCGCCTGCAACGGGAAGGAATCGCCGTCAAGGGGGTGCGCCTGGACAGCGGCGACCTGGCCGAAAACGCCCGCAAGGTCCGCGCCGTCCTCGACAAGGCGGGACTGCGCGAAACGCACATCTTCGCCAGCGGCAACCTGGATGAGTTCGCCCTGCGGCGGTTTGCCGAGACGAAGGCTCCCATCGACGGATTCGGCATCGGCACGCGGCTGGCGGTTTCCGCCGACGCGCCTTATCTGGAGTGCGTGTACAAGATTCAGGAATATGAAGGCAAGCCGCGGCGCAAGCGGTCCGCGGGCAAGGCCACCCTGCCGGGGCGCAAGCAGGTTTACCGCCGCCTGGGAACGGATGGGCGAATGACCGGGGATGTAGTCGCCCTGGAAGGCGAGCCGGTGGAGGGCGAGCCTTTACTGCAACCGGTCATGCGCCGGGGGCGGCGGGTCGCGCCGCCGACGCCGTTAACGCAGTCGCGGCAACACGCCGCGGACGGCCTGGCGCGCCTGCCCGACTGTCTGCAAACCCTCGAGGAAACCCCGCCCGCCTACCCGGTGAATATTTCCGCCCGGCTACGCGACCTGGCCGACACGTTCGACCGCGATTCGGAGTTTTGATTTATTTGGGTCAAAAATTTGACGAGAAGCGAAAAGCGGTTGGCTGGAGACGGCCCTTCCCGGCCGGAGCAAGCTTTGCTATCCTATGGTAAACAAAGGCCTGGCTTGACAAAACCCTCGGTTGGCGGCCGCCCGCCGGGTGGCTGACAATGGAGTGGTATGAAAATTGCTGGGATAGGGTTGATGAAAGTAATTGTTTGCAGACAATTTGTCATGACCCAAAACCGCATACGCAAAATAACGGGCGTTTTCGCCGGCTTGACCCTGTTGATCTGGGCGGGCACTGCCCACTCCCAGGACCTTGGCGGTCTGGATACCGGGCCGACGCAAGTGGAGCGCGTCCTGATCGGCCCGCACCCGGAATACACCCGGATTCTGATCAATCTTGACAAGGCCGTCGATTACGGCGTGAAGGCGGACTTTCAGGAAAAGAAGGTCACGCTGATCCTGAAAAACGCCGTGCTGGGACCGCGCGCTCATTCGCGAATTTTTAAGGACCGCAATCTGGAAAAAGTGGCTCTCGCCCCGGGAGCGGGGCAAACCCTTACCGTGTCCCTGTTTCTCAAAAACCGCAACAGCCGGTTTTTTCATTTATTGAAAGCCGACCCCTACCAGATCGTCATCGACATCAAGGGCGACGGCAAACCGATCATGAAAGCCGGGGTCGCCAAACTTCGCCCCCGAAGGGTGAAAATCCGCGGCTACACCGCCGCCGATATCCGGGAAGCGGTGCAACGCAACGCCGAGGAACGATCCCGAAACGAGCAGAGCGACTACCGGGCGGCATTGAAGGTCTATCAAAAAAAGGATTATCCGCAAGCCGTGAAGTTGTTCCAGGAGTTCAGGAAAAAGCATCCGGGGAGTGCGTTTCTTTCGGACCTGGCCTATCTGGAAGCCGAGGCCGAATTTAAAATGGCTTTCCGGTCTCCCTTTCCGATCTACGAAAAAGTGCTCGCCGCCTATAATTTCGCCCTGCGGGAGTACCCGGACTCCAGGTTCCACGATCATGGCCTGGCGAAACAGGCCTTCATCTACAACGAACTGGGGTTTACGCTGGAAGCCAAGTCGCTCTATGAAAGCGGGTTGAAAGCGTCTCCGAAAGGCCTCTATGCGCGGTTCCGGAAAACTCAGTTGGCCTTGCTGATGCTGAAGGAAAACCGGCCCGAGAAAGCATATGGCACACTCAAAAGTATCTTGAGACGGTCTCCCAAGGACCCCGAGGCCCAGAAAGGGATCTTCAAGATTGCCCAATGGTATTATGACCGGGAAAATTTCGCCCGGTCGCTGGAAATATACGAGGGTGCCGCCAAACGCTGGCCTTCCTATCTGGACAATCATCCGGAAATCTACTTTTTCATGGGCGAAATGTATTTTCAAAAAGGCCATTTCACCGCGGCCCGCAAACACTATTTCGAGCTGATCAACCTGGCTCCCGAAACGCCCTGGGCTTTCAAGTCCCTGAACCGGATCGGCGACACCTATTTCGCGGAGGGCAACGACCGGGCGGCGCTGGCCGTTTTTGATGAATCGGCCAAAAGGAAATCCGGGGAAAAACGGGAACGCCAGTACGCCAGAATCCGGCTTGCCGACATCGGCGTCCGCAATCCCAATTTGCCGGTCAACGACATTATTTTCGATGTCGAACCTTATTTTCAGCCTTTTAAAACCTACCAGGAGATTATCCGGGAAGCCGCGGACGACGAGATAGCCGCGCAGGGTCTCCTCAGCCGCGGCAGAGCCTTCCTCCGTGGACAACAGTACATCGACGCCATGGAGCAATTCAAGAAACTGCTGGCCATGGATCCCGAAAAAAAGCTGGCCCGGCAAGGTGAAAAATTCGCCCGGCAGACGTTATTTCTCATGATCGACAAGTTTTCCAAACAACAGGGGTATCTGCCCGTTCTCTACGCTTACGCCAATTATCTGGGACTGAACCTGGGAGACGCCAACAACGCCAAAACGATCCTGCAAATCGGCGAAAGTTACCAGGCCATCGGCATGGTTCATGAGGCGGTCAACCAATACGAACGGGCCAACCGGCTGGACGCGCGGAAAGCTTTCAAGGACCGGATTATCCTGAACCTGGGCCGGATTCACCTGGAGGAAAAGCGATTCGAGGACGCGGAAAAGGTGGCGCGGGTTTTCCTCAACAGGTTTCCCCTCAGCAACTTGGTCCCCGATGCCACGAAACTGCTGGCGAAAGCCCTGGCCGGACAGAAACGGTTTGACGAGGCCATTGCGACTTATGAAGACCTGCTCAACCGCGAGAAGCTTGCCGACCCGTCGGAGATTTATTATCTTATGGGCGAGATTCACTCCCGGTTGAACCGGCGCAACGAAGCCATTGAAGCGTATCGGCAGGTCATTGAGACCTTCGACCGCGCCGCCGAAAGCCAGCCGGAATACGTCGCCCAGGCGTATTTCAAGCACGGCGTCGCCCTTTATGAAAGCGGCCGGTTCGCCGAGGCCGTCGAGTCCCTGGACCGGGCCCGGCAACTGTATCCCAACCATCCGCTCCGCGAATGGGCCGGTTTCCTGATTGCCGAGGGGCATGACCAGCTTCAGGAAACGAAACAGGCCCGGACGGAACTGGACAACCTGGCAAAGTCCGGCCAGGTGGACGACCTGATCAAACAAGCGGCCGAGTCCGGAATCAAACTGCTGGACTGGCAAAAAAAATTCAAGGAACTGTTGTGATCCCTTATAATAAGAGAGCGTTGCATAATTCGAGATCCTTCGCTACCCCCGGTGTCGTCGCGAGCCGCTACCAGCGGCGTGGCGATCCAGCCGGGCCACGCCCGGCGGGAATGGGTCCTTTCTGGATGGCTTCGTCGGCTGAGCCGCCTCGCAATGACAATCAAACAAGTGTACGGTCTCCTGTAATGAACTTCGGGGAGCCTCGACATGAACCCTTCCACCCTGGAACGGCGCATGGTTGAAAATCTTGTGGACGAAAAACAAAAAAAGGAGCAGGAGCTTCACCAGGCCTTCGAGTGTTTCAACGAGCGCGCCGGGCAACTGGAGCGGTCTCACGAAAAGCTTCAGGAGCAGGTCAAGGCGCTTTCCCTGGACCTGGAGCAGACGAAAAACTATCTGCACAACATTCTCGAAAGCCTGCCCTCCGGGGTGATCGTCATCGACCGCGAGGAGCGGGTCACCACCTTCAACAAAAGCGCCGGCATCATCACGGGGCTCCATCCCAAGCAGTGCCTGGGCAAGGAATTGCGGTCGGTTTTCCCGGCGGAGTTGTTTGAGGGCGTCATTGCGCCGGCGCTACGTTCCGGGGGCCGGGCGCAAGGGCTGGAAGGCGCGTTTTTTCCGCGGGACCGGGAAAGGCGGGACGTTCGGATTTCCGCATCGCCGGTGCGCGATAACGGCGGCGCGATCATCGGCACGGCGCTCATCCTTCAGGACATCACGGAACTCAAGAGCCTGGAGGAGGAGGTGCAACGCAACCAGCGCATGAAGGCCATGGGGGAAATGGCCGCCGGCATCGCCCACGAAATCCGCAACCCCCTTGGCAGTATCGAACTGTTCGCCTCCCTCCTGAAAAAAGACCTGCGGGACGACAACGAAAAAGAACCCATGGTGGACCACATCTGTTCCGGGGTGAAAAACATGGAGCGCATCATCTCCAGTATTCTTCTGTTCGCCAAATCCCCGGCGCCGTCCCGGCAAAAATGCGACATCACGGGTTTGCTGAACGAGTTGCTGGAGTTTTCGTCGAACATCATTTTTCCCGAAAACATCACGATCACGCGCCAATTCGCCGCCGAACAACTGCCGGCCAACGGCGACGGCGACCTTCTGCGGCAGGTTTTTCTCAATCTCATTCGCAACGCCGTGCAGGCAATGCCGGATGGCGGCGAGCTGTGCCTCTCCGCGAAAGAAAGCCTTGAGCCGCGGGCCAAAGGCCGGGCCGCGACGGACGGCCGCCGATTCATCACCATCACCGTGGCCGACACGGGCACGGGCATTGCTCCGGAACACGCGGCGAAAATTTTCAATCCGTTTTTCACGACGCGGGACCGGGGCACGGGGCTCGGCCTGGCCATCGCCCACAACATCATCAAGGCCCATCAGGGCACCATCGAAGCCAAAAGCCGCGAGGGCCGGGGCACGGCCTTTATCATCCGCATTCCCGCCTGGGACACATGACTCCATGAAACAGGGCACCACAAAAACCATTTTGATCGTCGATGATGAGAGCGAGATGCGCATCGCCCTGGAAGCGACGTTGAAGCGCGAAGGCTACCAGACCGCGTCCTCGGAGAACGGGCGGGCCGCCTTGACCCGCATGGAAAACGAGCCTTTCGACTTGGTGCTCACGGACATGCGGATGCCGGAGATGGGCGGGCTGGAGTTACTGCGCTCCGTCAAGCGGCAGTTTCCGCGCACGCGGGTGGTGATGATGACGGCCTACGGCACCATCGACAGCGCCGTGGAGAGCATGAAGGAAGGCGCGTTCGACTATTTGATGAAACCGTTCTCGGCGGACATCGTCGGTTCGACCATCAAGCGCGCCTTTTTGAGTTCCGCGGACTCCCGGGTGACAGCCGCCGCGCCGCCGGCCCCGGCCACGCAAAGGCGAAGCGCCGGCGAACGCAGAATCGCCACCCGCGACCCCGGCATGGAAAAGCTTCTGAAATTCGTCGAAAATATCGCTTACAGCAAATCCACGGTGCTGATTTCCGGAGAAAGCGGCACCGGCAAGGAACTGTTCGCGCGTTATATTCACCAATGCAGTCCGCGTGCCGACAAGGCGTTCGTCGCCGTGAATTGCGCCGCCCTGCCGGAAGGCCTGCTGGAAACCGAGTTGTTCGGCCACGAGAAAGGCGCCTTTACCGGCGCCGCAAGCCGCAAGGAAGGCAAATTTGAAATCGCCAACCAGGGCACCCTGCTCCTCGACGAGATCACCGAAATGAGTTCGCAACTGCAAGCGAAACTCCTGCGCGTGCTCCAGGAACACGAGGTGGACCGCGTCGGCGGCCGGGAGCCCATCCCCGTCGATGTCCGCGTCATCGCCACCACCAACCGCGACATCAAACAGAAGATCAAGGACAACGAGTTCCGCGAGGACCTGTTTTACCGGCTGAACGTCATCCCGCTGAAATTGCCGGCCCTGCGAAACCGCAAAAGCGACATCGCCCTGCTGGCCGGATTTTTTCTGCAAAAATACGGCAAGGAAAACCGCAAAACCATTACCCGGATCGCTCCGGAAACCGAGGCCCTGCTGAAAAAACACTCCTGGCCGGGGAACGTGCGCGAACTGGAAAACACCATCGAGCGGGCGGTTCTGCTCTGCCGCGGCGACACCGTCATGCCCGCCGACCTTTTCATGGACGACGAGGACGCCATCGAGCCGGCAACGGACGCCGGGAAATTCGTCGGCAGTACCCTGGGGGAAATGGAGAAACAGTTGATCCTGAAAACGCTGGAAGAAGTCGGCAACAACAAAACCCGTTGCGCCGAGATTCTGAACATCAGCGTACGCACCCTGCGAAACAAACTCGCCGAATACAACAGCGGCGAGAAAGCCTGAGCCGGCGCGCCCGCCAAGGCGGCATGGCAACCTTTGCATCGTCCGAGATTCTTCGCCGTCACCGGCGTCATCGCCCAAAGGTGCCTTTTGGCAGAACCGCCACAACCCGCACACCAAAAATTAATACAACTCGACCCTGCACACTCTATCGGTTATATTTTTGTAATGCTTCAAAAGTTGTAACTAAAACTCATACCAACGGTTAGCGCATCGTACTCGGAATCTAATTTAACAAATTCCAGGGAGCCCGGACCGCCAAAACGCACTAAACCGGGATTGTCCAGCGCAAAATAGCGTATATCCAAGTTGACGTTGATGCTAGACGTCGCTTTATAAGATAAGCCGCCTATAAATTGATAAGCCAGCGCCGCATCGCTATCAGCAATGGATGCGATGGCGCCATACGCAGAGCGTTGATCGATCGTTGCTCCGCCAAGACCCACACCAAAATAAGGCGTTATTTCCCGGGAAAATTCCGTCCAATCGAAGTAAACATTCGCCATCCCGGCCCAGATTTCCGTCTTTCCTCTGCCATCATTAAAAGGGTTGCTGTTAAAGGTGATTGCCCCTACATTATTATTACGATAACTGCCTTCTAACTCAGCGCGAAATCGCCCAACCCCCATTTCATCGAATTTATAGCCCACAAATCCAAAAAACGCGGGACCGGTATCGAAATCAATATCCACGACACGATTCGGTCCGTTGCTCCTTTGATCAAACGCCAAATTTGCCCCCGCTCCCAGCCCTAGATACCAGTCCGAGTCAGCCATCGCTTGCGAAGCGCTCAAGAGAGATCCAATTAAAACAACAGAACTTAATAAAAAAACCTTAAGGGGTTTCATAACTGATTTTCTCCTTTTTAAAGAAATCCAAGAAGCGGGCATTCCTTTTTAGAGTCAATGCTCGCTTGCCTTTTACTCTTAAAACTATTCCAGTTCCCAGGGAGTAGATTTCCCCGACTGGTCGATCCTGCCTCCTTCTTGGCCTATGAATGAAATTTGCAAGCTGAGGCAACCCGATTGTTCAAAATAGCAAAAGTTCTTTTTCGGATCAAGATTTTTCAGGCATCATATAAATGATA
>JBHHYO010000077.1:0-12253 GCA_046757665.1 Nitrospinales bacterium | reverse complement strand
TTCATAACCGAGGCGCGGACTTATTCTGATTGATTTTCTTTCCATCGTTCTGCTGGCGTTGGTGTTGTTGCTGGCGGTTGTTGTGCTCGTGCCGATGCTGTATGGCGCGCCGTGGCATCCCACCTCGAAACGAAAAATCGTCGAAATCCTCAAGTTTTGCGAAGCCCGGCCCGGCGAAACGATTTACGATCCGGGTAGCGGCGACGGGCGCGTATTGATCGTCGCTGTCGAACAATTCGGCTTGCGAGGCGTCGGCGTGGAAATCGACCCGATCAAGGTCTGGCTGTCCCGATTGTTGATCCGCCTCAAGGGACTGGACCGGCAAATCGAAATCCGGCGGCGCAGTATCCACGGTTTCGATTACAGCGGAGCGGACATCATTTATCTTTACCTCACGCATCAGGCGATCGACCGGCTGGTTCCGGAAATCGTCGAACAGCTCAAGCCGGGCGTCAGGATTGTCTGCTACCGGTTCTGCCTGCGCGGCATGACGCCCGCGAAAGCCAGCAAGGACAAAACCGTCTTCCTTTACACGCTCAACAAGGGAAGAGCGGTGAACGAATACTCCTGACTCGAAATTGCCGCCTTCCGGCTGGCCCTGTAAATGTATTCATTATTCGCTCCAGTACTCCGGATTGGCCGGCACCAGGCGCAAAAAGCACAGGCACTCCCGCGCCCCGTTCCGGCAACAAACCCGCAACTCATTTTAAAACAAGTTATTCCAGACAATCATCCGAAGCCGACAAATCTATTGACAGTAAAATGTCCCAGTCTATATACTGCCCTCGCCGAATTGCTTGCGTTTTGCATTTAAAACCCGCAAAATAGCTGGATTTTGACGCTGAAAACCCCTTAGTCTAATTTAGGATAATTTGAGCGACTTTATGGAAACTTCTGACGACATAACCGCAACCGAACCTCCCCCGGAAGAACAGGCGCTGGACCTGACCGCCGCGGAAGAAATCCTGGACAGCTACCCCAAATCCCGGCGGTATCTGATTCCCATTCTGCAAAAGATACACGTGGCTTACCGCTACCTTCCGGAAGAGGCCATGCACCTGGTCATGGAGGAACTGGGAATCTCGAAAGCCCAGGTCTATGGGATCATTTCCTTTTATCCCCAACTGCTGATCACCGAGCCGGGGAAATATATCGTCAAGGTGTGCACGGGAACGGCTTGTTTCGTCAAGGGCGCTTCCATCATCTGCAATAAAATCGACGAGAAATACCACGTCAAGGTCGGCGAAACCGACGCGACAAAGTTTCTCACCCTGCAAACCGCCTCCTGTTTCGGCAATTGCGGCGCGGCGCCGATCATCATGGTGGGCGACGACTCAATCGGCAACATGGACCCGGAGAAAACCTGCGAGATCCTCGCCGGCTATGAAAATGAATCGGAAGACGCGGCAACCGCCGACGAAAAGTCCGAAGCTTGAACGAGAACCATCGGGATTTTTTTCAATGACTACCGCAACACAAAAAATCGTCACTTTCAAAATAGACAACCGGGAAGTAAAGGCGCGGGAAGGCATCCCCATCCTGGAAGCCGCCAAGCAAAACGGATTCGAGATCACCAACCTGTGTTACAACCAGAAGCTCAAACCGTTCGCCGCCTGCCGCACCTGCATGGTGGAAATGCGTAGCAACGGCGACAAGGAGTTGGTCTATTCGTGCACCCAGCCGGTGGCGGAGGGCATCGAAGTCACCATCCACACCGAGGAAACCGACCGCTACAACAACGCCTGCCTGGAGATGCTGTTGGTCGAGCATCCGCTCGACTGCCCGACCTGCGACAAGTCCGGCGTCTGCCCCTTGCAGGACAACACCGAGGCCATGGGCATTTACAACGGGCGATTCGAAATCAAGCGGCGCAACGAGCCGAGCATCAAGACCAATCCCATCATCGAGTTTTATCTGAACCGCTGTATCATGTGCGGCTTGTGCGTGCGCGCCTGCGACGAAACCCAGGGAGTCAACGCCCTCGATTTTCACAAGCGCGGCATGAGCGTCGGCATCGGCACCGCCAACGACGAGCCACTCGACTGCGAGTTCTGCGGACAGTGCATCACCGTCTGCCCGACGGGGGCCTTGATGGACCTGACCTCCGAGGCCCGGGGGCTGGCGGCTCTTTTCACCTCGACGGAGACCACCTGCAACTTCTGCTCCTGGGGTTGCACCATCAATCTGGAAACCAAAAAGGGGCGGCTGATCCGCATAGAAACGGATGACAACGCCGGCGCCGTCGGCATCAACGACGGCAACCTGTGCGCCAAGGGCCGGTTCGGCCACGGGTTCGTCAACTCCGGCGACCGGCTCACCACGCCGCTCATCAACATCGGCGGCACGTTTCAGGAAATCGGCTGGGGGGAAGCCATCAAAACCATTGCCGAACGGCTACGCGCCACCGTAAACCGCAACGGTCCGCAAAGCATCGCCGGAATCGGCGGCGAAAAACTGACCAACGAAGAAAGTTATCTGTTTCAAAAACTTTTCCGCGGCATTTTCGGATCCAACCAGGTCACCAACCTGCAAAACCTGCGAAGCCCCGCCGTCAACCGGTTCATGCTGAACTGTTTCGCCAACGGTATCGCCGGCAAACCGGTGACCGAGCTTGAGAAAGCGGATGTCGTGCTGATTTTTAATTCCGACCTGCCGTCGGAGTTTCCCGTCGCCGGCAACGCCGTCCGCAAGGGCGCGGTCTTCACGGGCACGGACCTTATCATCGCCAATCCGCGCAAAGTCGTCTTCCAGAACGAAGCGAATGTCGAGATACGACTGCCCTTCACTCTCGGGTCGGACCTGGCGGCGCTCAACCGCCTGTGCCGCATCATAATCGACCGCCATCTGGTGGACCTGGAAAAAGTCAAGGCGGCACTGCCGAATTACGACGCCTTCGTGCAGTCCCTCGCCTCGTGCACGGCGGACGCCGCGGAGAAGATCACCGGCCTGGCCGACGACGTTCTGACCCACGCGGCGGAACGGTTTGCGCGCAAGGCGGATCGTTTTATCCTGTGCGGCAACGACATTCTTGAAAACGAGCAGAGCGGAGAGATTTTAAACGCCCTTCTGAATCTCTGCCTGCTGGCGCATTGCGGCGGCGAAGGCAGTGTCAGCGTTTTTCCGCCCCGCGAGCATTGCAACTCCCAAGGGGTCAACGACATGGGCGTGACGCCCGAATTTCTGCCGGGCTATCGTCCGGCGCAGGACGCCGCCGCCCGCGCGGACTGCGCCGCGGAATGGCAATGCGACCTGCCGGCGTTCGACGACAACAACCCGGCGCAAAACTTGTTCGAGAATTGCCGTAACGGCGAAATCAAGGCGCTCTACATTGCCGGGGAAGACCCGGTGCACTCATATTACAAGGGCGGCCTTACCCGCGACGCCTTACGCACCGTGCCTTTTCTCGTCGTGCAGGACGTCGTCATGACGGACACCGCGCAACTGGCCGACATCGTGCTCCCCACCGCCTCTTACGCCGAGAAGGAGGGTAGCTTCACCAACATGACGCGCCACGTCCAGCGGGTGGCGCCGGCGATTCTGCCGCCGGGTAGCGCACGAACCGATTTCGATATCCTCGTCGACCTGGCCGCCGCCCTGGACAAACCGTTCGCCGCCGACTCGCCCGCGGAAGTTCAGGAAGAGATCGGACGGCTCGTTCCCTTTTACAAAGGCCTGATGGATGGCTACAGCTCCCGGCAATGGCTCCCCGACGGCTTTGCGGAACATCGCCAGTTCGCGATTTGCGGCGAAACCAAAACGCCGGATTCCAGCGAAGAGTATCCCTTCAAACTGTTAACCAACAACCACATGTTTCACATCGGATCCTATACCCAATACGCCAGGGCGCTTACGGAAATCGGCCCCGACTGTATCGCGCAGATCAACCGCGCCGACGCCAAATCGCTCGGCATCCAGTCCGGCGACAAGGTGGTCATCGCCTCCGAAAAGCATCGGCTGGAACTCCCCGTGGAAGTGAACGGCATCACCGCCAGGGGCATGGTTTATATTCCCAAAAACTGGGTTCAGCATCCGGTGAACCTGTTCCGCAACGGCGAGGAGGGTTTCGTGTCCGTCCGCGTCGCCAAGGCGGAATAAATCAAGATAAAGCGAGAGAACGATGTCTGACCTGCAAAAAAACCTGCATACGGAACACATGGTCCTGAACATGGGGCCGTCGCATCCCGCCACGCACGGCACGGTCAAATTCACCCTGGTGCTGGACGGGGAAACCATTGTCGACAGCACCATGGAGATCGGCTACCTGCACCGCGGCTTTGAAAAGATGTGCGAGAGCGTCACCTGGACGAACGTGTTTCCGTACACCGACCGGTTGAACTATTGTTCCGCGATCATGAACAATATCGGTTACGCCCTGGCGGTGGAAAAGCTTTTGGGAATCGAATGCACGGATCGTTGCCAGTACGTTCGTATCGTGGTGAACGAGCTGGCGCGGCTGGCGGATCATTACACCAACGTCGCCGCCGCCGCGCTGGAGCTGGGCGCGCTGACGGCATTCATTTATTTCGTCGAGGCGCGGGAACTCGTCTGGGACCTTCTGGAAAAAGTCTGCGGCGCGCGCCTGACCTCCAACTATATCCGCATCGGCGGCCTGATGTGCGACCTGCCGCCGGACTTTGACCAGGACCTGCAATCCGCCTACACCAAGCTGGACGGCCTCTACGCGGATGTCGACAAACTCCTGACCAAGAACCGGATTTTCCTGGACCGAATGCGCGATACGGGCATCATTTCCAGGGAAGACGCCATCTCCTTCGGGTTTACCGGCCCCTGCCTGCGGGCCTGCGGCGTGGATTACGACGTGCGCAAGGCGCATCCCTACATGCACTACGACCGCATCGACTTCGACATCCCGCTGGGCGCCACCGGCGACAACTTCGACCGCTATCTGGTGCGCATGGAGGAAATCCTGCAAAGCCTGAAAATCATCAAGCAGGCCATGCGCGACATGCCCAAGGGTCCGATTAATGTGGACAATCCTTACCTGCGTAATCCCTCCAAGCAGGACGTCTATTCCCGCATGGAGGAAATGATCGCTCATTTCAAACTGGTCATCGACGGATTGAAGCCGCCGGTCGGCGAGGTTTATTTTCCCACCGAGGCGGCCAACGGCGAACTGGGTTTCTACCTGGTCAGCGACGGCACGGGCAAACCCTATAAATGCCGCGTTCGCCCGCCGAGTTTTACCCTGACCTCGGCGATGGACCACATCATCAAGGGCAGTATGCTGGCCGACATCATTCCCACCTTCGATATGATCAACATGATCGGGGGAGAGTGCGACCGATAACCCGTCTGCCCGCAACGCTCCGTTTCCAACCACCCCGCGGCCTCAACGCCGCCGATTTTCCCCCACTTCTTTTCCGGACGCCATGATGAAATATGTAAAGCCGCTGTTCTGGCTCATGGGAGTCCTCCTGTTGATCTGGGCTTTCAAAAAAGTTGACCCGGCATCCGTGGGCCATTTGATAACCGCAACGGGCTACCGGTTTATCGTGGTCCTCCTGCCCTTCTTCCTGGTCACCGTCGCGCATACCATCGCCTGGAAATTGACCTTTCCGCCGCGGGAAATCGCCTCGGTCCCGCTGTGGCGGATGTGGCGAATCCGGCAAATCGGCGAAGCCTTCAATACCATCACTCCCCTGGGCACCGTGGGCGGCGAACCGGTAAAAGCCCAATTGCTGAAAGAACACCACGCGCTGAGTTTGAAGCAAGGCCTGGCCGCCGGCGTGGTCACGCGCACCACCAACCTCATGGGACTCACCGTTTTTTTGATCGGCGGAACGGTTTTGATCTTCAGTTCCAGCGTCGTCACCGACACCTTCAAACACACCAGCCTGCTGGGGCTGGTGATTTTTTCCACCTTGATCCTTTTGTTCCTGCTGTTCCAGATCAAGGGCGGGTTGAATGTTCTCGCCGGCTGGTTTTCCAAACTCCCCTTCGGCCAGGCGATAAAAAACTCCCTCGACCATTTGGAAATCCTCAGCCAGAACATGTCGGAGTATTACCGCGAATACCCGGACCGGTGCGGGAAATCGATCGGTTATATGGTGTTGGGATGGGTTTTTGGAATCCTTGAGCTTTACGTTATCCTCTGGGCGCTGGGGCATCCCTTGGGCTTCACGGACTTGTGGATTATCGAGGCGCTCCTGCAACTGATTCGCGCCGGAAGCTTTTTTATTCCCTTGAGTATCGGAGCGCAGGAAAGCGGGCTGGTGGTTATTTTCGTGGCGATGGGGATGACCCCGGACCTGGGCCTGACCGTCTCGCTGGTGCGCCGGATCAAGGACCTGACCTGGGTGGGCGTGGGATTGATGCTGGGGACGGGCGTGGCCCGCCCGGCTAACGACTAAAGCACATCGCGGGAAACGCCGCGGTCCGTCGATTTCATGCCGAAAGGAGTTTTCTTCACCGATTCGGTGAACACGTCCCCCTCCTGCACCAGGCCGTCATGCCGGGTGGTTATGGTGCCGATGCGGTTTTTCTCGACCTCGGCGGCGGCCTCGTCGATCAACTCTTCCTCTTTCTTCTTGACGCCGGCCTGTTTCGCGTCTTCCGGAGCGGCGGACGTGGCGTCGGCGCCTGTGGCGTCGGCGGATTCCAGAGGCACCTCTTCCGCTTCCTTCATGGAGCGTTTGAAATTTTTGATGCTGTTGCCGAAGGCGCTACCGATTTGCGGAAGCTTGCCCGCGCCGAATATAATCATGATGATGACCAGAATGATCATCAATTCCGGAAAACCAATACCCATCATTGTCTGCGTCCCCCCTTCAACTTAATAACAAGATCCATTGCCCTTCAGTTTAGCAAAAACCCGGGAAGAAGCCACTGAATAATGGTAAAACTTTTCCCTGCTTGTTGCTTTTTCGTCCGGAGGACCCCATTTCAAAAATACTGGATATTCGGAGCAAACATTCCGGATGGGCTGTCATAAAACTGTTCGTTGCCGTTCACCCCATCCTGGGAAACATCCTTGTAGATCAAATCCCAATGGCCGTCTTCATTGATGTCAATCGCGTAGAGGAGCGGCGCCAGCACCGCCACGTAATAGAACTTCACCTTGGCGTTGCCCACGAAAAAGATCAGGTTGCGGGGATTGTTTTTAGTGACCGTATAGATTGTATCAAGGGAATAAAAAGCCCGAACGACTATCCGCAGGGTATGAAAATCCGCTTTGCCGTTGCCGTCCCGGTCATAATCGACGCACAGCAGACCGTTCGGCATCAGGTTCCAGTCCAACTGCTGGTTTAAGGCGGGCTCGGCGGCAAGATAGGGCATACCCGCCGCGGCAGGCGCATTGCAGAAGAAAGCAACGACAAACACCACTCCGGCAAAGAAACATTTCATGACAATCACCCCCCGTCAGGCTAGGGCGGCACATATTTCTCGTACTGGCCCGAAATTATCTTTTTTGGGCCAACCGGGTTTTCACACGGTATTCGATGTTTTTTTGACGACCTCATCGCCAACATTTCTCTGCAAGAAAATTTCTGTTACAAACCCCAGCCAACAAAAAAGCCTATCTCCCCTGAAGTGGAGATAGGCTTTTCCGTTGTCTTGTAACTCAATCGTTTTTCAGGTCTGGCATCCGCCCACAACCACTACAGGCAAAGAGCTGATTTTTGGTCTCCGAAGAAAACGTTTAAACTGTAAATGCTTTCTTTGTCCCTGTTAATAAGATGCGCGAAACGCCTTTAAAGGTTCGCGGCGAGGAGTTCGGAGACCGGCGGATTTTTCCCGTATCCAGCCACAAGGCAAAACCGATTGTAAAAGCGCGCCGTCCGCTCGAGGCGCGTCGACGTTCCCCGGGTCGATCTGGTGCGGATCCTCAGTGCAGATGCGCGTTGAGGATCGGGGAATTCAAAATTTTACTGTTGCCGTGGGCGTTTGATTTGGCGGCCTTGAAGTGCATTGCCGCGAGGCCGTGCCGGCCCAGCTTGTCGAGGCAAACCGCCTCGTTAAAATGGGATTCGCCGATACTGCCGTCGATTTTCGACGCCGCCTGAAAATGCATCAGCGCGCCCTCGATATCGCCTTTGTTCCATGCGGCGATACCTTCTTCGTTATGCATGTTGGCCTCGGCATTGGCTCCTTTCGGGAAATGCATCGGGCCTTCGTTGCCGGCAAAAGCCGTCAAGGAAGAAACAAAAAACAACACGGCCAGAATCATCAGAATTTTTCTCATGTCAACCCCCTGGAAAATTAGCGAATTTCAGGCTTGAATTTTGTAAATTTAAATATACCATGTTCATTGAGCTTTGAAAATATCAATTTCCGCTATAAAACCCTGCTTGGCCGCGTCCCCATTGTTGTTCTTTTCCACCGCGCCTTGATCCGCCTTTAAAAATTAATTACACTGCAAGCTCCTAAATCGAGGGCAAATCCGTGGACATTGAAAAACTGGTTCAGGAAAACCTGGCGGGCGACGGGACGCTGGACCTGGAGAATAAAAAAATCGGTGACGAAGGCGCCGCGAAACTTGCTAAAATGGAATTGCCGGCAAACCTGACCGCCTTGTTGCTGGGGGACAACGAAATCGGCGATGACGGCGTGGCCGCCCTGGCACAATCGCCCCATCTGGGCAACTTGAGGATTCTGAACTTGAAGTCCAACAAAATCACCGCCGAGGGCGCCCGCGCGCTGGCAGAATCCCCGGCCCTGGGAAAGCTGGATCAACTCGTTTTAAAATTCAATGAAATCGGCGAGGCAGGCGCCCGGCATCTGGCCGCCTCGCAAACCTTGCCGCAGTTGTCCACGCTCGATTTGTTTCGCAATCATATCGGCGCCGAGGGCAAACGCGCCATCGAACGGTCAAAAAATTTTCCGCGGCTGTCCAGGGTCCGCCTGGACTGACCGCCGTTTACAAACACTCACGCCCGAAAGGAGAAGCCGTGACTCAAAAAAAACCGAAACCCAACTGGAAAATGGTCCGGGAAAATAATCCCGTGGCCCAAAATTTGTCCGACCCGAAATTCCGCAAGCGGGTCGTGGAATCCAAAAAAACCTACAAGAGAACCGAAGGGAAAAAAGTGGAACCGGAAGGCGCCGGATCAGTCAATCAACACTGATTGATTGTTCCGGCGCTTTTCGGCCCTATCGGAACGAGAGTTTTGCATAAGTATCCTTGTTTGATCGTCATTGCGAGGAGACGACGCCGACGAAGCAATCCAGAAAGGACCCATTCCCACCGGGCGTGGCCCGGCTGGATCGCCACGCCGGCGGTGGCGGCTCGCGATGACACTGGGGGTTAAGGAATCTCGAGTTATGCAAAGGTCTCTATCGAAACCCGGCTCGCCTAACCTTTTGAGCAATCCCATGAACCTGACAAAAACGTTTCCGCGCAGTCCAAAAGAGACCCTGGCCGGACTGGTTCACATTCCGCGAATGATCGATAAAGCCCGGGCGCGTAACGCCGGGACTTTGGGAGAATACATCTTCCCCTGCCCTCTCGATAACATCATCCTCAATTTCCTCGACGTGACGGCAGAGGAGTTCGCCCAACGGGCGGAGGACAAGGAGGACGATTCCCTCGCCTGCTGGGTTGAGGAAAAAATCCGTGACCGCGCCGTGGAGGAAAAGCAGTCGATCAACCGGGAAATTCTCGGGCGGAAACCCGACACGCAAGAAAAAAAGGAAAAATTTCTGGAACTTCGCGACGCTATCGACCCCTCCAGAACGGACATTCAAACCTGGGTGGACCTGATCGACCTGGAAGAAGGCCGCCTCTAAACCCCCGGCAGTTGCCTCCGGGGGCTCCGCGAGGCGCAAACCGGTCGTCCAAACCGACCTCAAAAAAATGAGCGCAACGGAAAAAAGACCCCGACGGAAAAAACTCCGCAGGAAAAAAAAGAAAAGCTCCCTGCTGAAAAACCTGTTCACCGCCTGTTTCGGGTTTTTCCTGATGTGCCTGCTGACCGGATTCGCCGGCGCGGCCTATATCTTTTACCATTATTCCAAGGACCTGCCCGACGTCAGCACCCTGAAAACCTACGAACCCAGCACCATCACGCAAATTTTTTCCGACAACGACGAGTTGATCGCCGAATTTTATATCGAAAAAAGAATCCTCGTACCGCTGGAGAAAATCCCCAAACAACTGCAACAAGCCACGCTGGCGGTGGAGGACGCCAATTTTTACAGACATCCCGGCATCGATCTCAAGGCCATTTTCCGGGCCATGATCACCAACTTCAAAGCCGGACGCATTGTCGAGGGCGGTAGCACCATCACCCAGCAACTCTCCAAAACGCTGTTTCTGTCACGCGCAAAGAACATCGAACGAAAAATCCGCGAGGCCATCCTCGCCATCCGCCTTGAAAGGATCTTCAGCAAAAAAGACATCCTGGAGATGTACCTCAACCAGATTTATTACGGTCACGGCGCTTATGGCGTAGAGGCGGCGGCGCGCACCTATTTCGGCAAGCACGTCAATGAGCTGGACATCGCCGAATGCGCCATGATCGCCGGCCTGCCCAAGGCCCCCAACTCCTATTCGCCCTACCGCAATCCTGCAAAAGCAAAGAGAAGGCGCAACCACGCCATCCTCAACATGGCGCGCAACAACTTCATCTCCCAGGCGCAAATGAAGCAGGCCATGAAATCCGAAATCAAACTGGGGCAAATCGCCGACCGGCTGAACAAGGCGCCCTATTTCGTCGAATACATTCGCCAGTTTCTCGAAGACACCTACGGAAGCTCAAAGCTGTACCGGGCGGGACTCAAGGTGCACACCACCCTGAACATCAATTATCAGCTCGCCGCCCAAAAAGCCGTCCGCCACAATCTCCGCGTGGCCGACAAACGCTACGGCTACCGGGGACCGATCGGCCACGTTGATATCAACCGGGACCTGTCCGCCATACAAAAAGAAGTCATGGCAATCAACAATTTCAAGGACGGGCAGACGCCGGAAATCGGCGATATTGTCAAGGGCGTGGTTCTGGAAGTCGGTTCGCGTGACGTGCGCGTCCAGTTGGGAGAGAACGAAGGCATCCTCAAATTGAAAAATATGCGCTGGGCACGCCAACCGAACGTCAAGCTCGACGGGCGGTGGGCAAGGATCAAGAGTCCGGACGAAGCCTTGTCCGCCGGAGACATCATCGAAGTTAAGGTCATCGGCACCCACGACGATTTCACCTGGTCCCTGGGGCTGGAACAAGAGCCGGAAGTGGAAGCCAGCCTGTTGAGCCTGGACCCGCGAACGGGTCACATCAAGGCAATGATCGGGGGATACGACTATTCAAAAAGCCAGTTCAACCGCGCCTGGCAATCGGTTCGCCAGCCGGGTTCCGCGTTCAAACCGATCATCTACACGGCCGCCATCAACGAGGGATTCACGCCGGCAAGCATCATTATCGACTCGCCGCTGATTTTCAAGGAAACCGAGTTCACCTTTGACAAATGGAAACCCGTCAACTTCGAGGAAAAGTTTTACGGCCCCACGTCCCTGCGCACCGCCATCACTCATTCGCGGAACGTCGTCACCATCAAGCTCCTGCGGGACATCGGTGTGCAGAAGGCCATTGAGATTGCCCGCGGCCTGGGAATTTCCAGTCCACTTGAAGAAAACCTTTCCATCGCGCTGGGTTCCTCCGGGGTCAGCCTGTTCGAGTTGACATCCGCCTACGCCATTCTTGCCAACCTCGGCGTCCGCGCCAAACCCTCCGCCGTCCGTTTCATCGAGGACCGTAATGGCAACATTCTTTACACGCACGAACCGGAAGTCAGCCAAATCGTTCCGCCCGGCGTCGCTTATACGCTGACCAGCCTGTTGCAAAGCGTCGTCCGGGAGGGCACGGGGAAAAAAGTCCGGGCGCTCGGACGGCCCGTCGCCGGCAAAACCGGAACGACCAACAACTTCGTCGACGCCTGGTTCATGGGGTACACGCCGGAACTGGCCACCGGAGTGTGGGTGGGCAACGATAAGGATGAATCCCTGGGACGCAACGAAACGGGGTCCCGGGCGGCCATTCCCATCTGGTTGCAATACATGAAAGCCGCCCTCCGGGACGCCCCGATAAAAAACTTCCCCATCCCCGACGACGTCGTTTTCCTGAAAATCGATCCCGAAACCGGCAAGGTCGTCAACTTCGCCGATCCCAAGGCCAAGTTCGAGGTCTTCCTGACCCGCAACCTGCCGGATTACCCCATCGGCTCATCCGGCCTGGAACCGGAAGAAAATTTGTAAACGGCAAGCGGAAAATTGCTACGGAACGGAACAGGCCAAAAACCGGTC
>JBHHYO010000076.1:0-12597 GCA_046757665.1 Nitrospinales bacterium | reverse complement strand
GACTATTTCGTTCCTCGTTTTTCAAAAAATTTTTTTTCGCGAAAACCGGCTCCAGTCAGGCCGGCCCAAGGCCGGGGTGAGATGTGCTGACCTATATCCAGCGATTAATCAAGGTCAAGCGCAATCGGGCGGGTAACGAGTGCGGGCGATTCGGTCAGGTGCGGGCAGACGCCCGCGGGAGGATGGCGTTGACCAACGTTTACGCTATTTCGCACAGGTTGACGTGGGAGCCGTTTTTGGGTTTCTGCCGGGGAGGGGCGGTTTCGTTGTCTTGTTGCTGGGGATAGCGGAACACCTTGCCTTCGAAATTTCTGACAATGACTTCCTGGTCGTGGTATTCGATGACGGAGTCGGGCAATAGCCGCACTTTGCCGCCGCCGCCCGGCGTGTCGATCACGAAATGCGGCACGGCCATGCCGGATGTGTGCCCCTGCAAGTCGCGCATGATGTCCAGGCCCTTTTGCACCATGGTGCGGAAATGGCCGGTGCCCATGGCGGTGTCGGCCTGGAACAGGTAATACGGTTTGACTCGCAGTTTGAGCAGTTTCTGGAAGAGCGTTTTCATGGTTTGCGAATCGTCGTTGACGCCTTTGAGCAGAACGGTCTGGCTTCCGAGAGGGATGCCGGCGTCGGCCAGGCGGTTGCAGGCGGTTTCCACCTCCGGGGTGATTTCGGCGGGGTGGTTGAAGTGCATGTTGAAGTAAAGGGGGTGATACTTTTTAAGAATGCCGCACAGGTTTTCGGTGATGCGCTGGGGCAGGGTGCCGGGAACCCGGGTGCCGATACGGATGACCTCCAGATGAGGAATGGAGCGCAACTCTCCAAGGATGCGGTCCAACTCCCGGTCCGGAACCAGCAACGGGTCGCCGCCGGACATGACGACGTCGCGCACTTCGGGGTGATTGCGGATGTATTCGATACCTTGCCTCAGGGTGTCGCGGGTGACGACGCCGGGAAAGCCGATCTTGCGTTTTCGCGTGCAGAACCGGCAGACAATGGGGCACTGGTTATTGATCATCAACAACACCCGGTCGGGATAGCGATGCACCAGTTCCGGCACGGGCATGGCGCCTTCTTCGTTCAACGGGTCGGATTGCAGTTGTTCCTCCGGATTCAGGAAATCGTCCAGTTCATCCGGCGTCGGCACCACCTGTTTCCACAGGGGGTCGTTTTGACTTTTGATTTGCGAGAGAAAATATGAATTGATCCTGACGGGAAACACCTCGGAAACTTTTTGCAGTTTTTCCCGGTATTGCTCGGAGTTGGGGAGAAAAGGTAAATCTTCGATTTTTACCACGCTTTGACTCAATAGTTTTTGCCAGAGTTCCATTGTCACCTTTCTAGTCTAGGAAGCAGGTTATCGGAAAAGCCTCGCGGACCGGTTGCCGAAAAACCGATCCGGAACTCATTTGCAAATCGGTGTTTCGGTAGCCGGTCAGTGTTTGTTCGGGTATGTTTTTTTCAAGTAGTCGATAATTTCGTATTCGTCATCGAGCACCTTTTCACCATCCACGAGAACGGGTACGCTGTATTGACCGGACACCTTGTAGACCTCGGTGCGCAGTTTGCGAAGCCATGGAACGTTGATGGTTTCATAGTCCAGGCCGAGTTCATCCAGGACGTCCCTGACCATGGCACAATAGCCACAGCCGTTAAGGTTGTAAAGAGTTAAAACACTCATGCAAATTTATTTTCCGCTATGGGTTCGCGGCGCAGGGGATCATGACAGCGTCGGTCATCCCATGGATTTTCTTTTTATCTTTGGGGCAGAGGGTTGCCAGGATTCCCCCCAGCCGGGCGTCCTCTTCTGCCACCACGAAATAATAGGGCGTCAGCCGGATGCGGCACTCTATTTCTTTCAGCGATTGGGTGTGCGGGCACCAGTAGGCGGTGGTCACGCGCTTTCCCTTGCGAAAGGTTTGCAAAACGGCGGGAGTGCGTTCAAAGTTTTCCAGGCGCTCCCGCAAAGTCTGCATCCATTCGTTCGCCGATACATCGTGGCCGACGGTAACCCCCCGGCCGCCCCACGACAAAGGGGAAAAGCCGGAAATTTTGATGACCAATTCCCGTTCCTTCTGGGTCAGGGAATGCAACTCCCGCCACTCCCGGACGGGAACGCCGCGAATATTGAGTCCGGGAATCACCGCTTGGGGAGGCAGAGCGCGATTATCCAGAATCCACGTGCTAGGAATTAGATGAGTCAGGGCGGCAAAGGTTTCACGGCCCAGGGATTTTTCCCAAAACGGCGCCAGGCAAGGATGGTGGAACAGGGCGAAAACCAGCTTTTCTTCCAGGAACGGTTTGTAGGGCGGGGTGACGGTGACGACGCCTTTTTTGTTGCCGTAAAGCAACAGCTCGGATTTTGGAATATTTTTGAGGTCGTATAATTCAAAAAACCGGTAAACGGCATCGATTCTTGTGTCGGCGCCCTCGACGGGAAGAAACAGGCCGTCCTCTCTGAAGACGAGGTCTTGCGGGCGCGCTACGAAAACCGGCAGGCCGCGCTTTCGCAACAAGGTTCCCAGGACTTTCATTTCCTCGAGGTAATCCTGGGATTCCTGGGAGACGACGATGGCCAGTGTACATCCGGGTTTTCCGGCTGTCGATTCGATCATGCGGTAAAACAGTTCGGGGATGCCGCCCTGTTCGGCGCCGATCATGTTTTCATGGCTTTCGCCATAGAGGGACATGAGGCGAGCCAGTAGCCCAAACCCGCCCGGCACGGAGTCCAGTTCGGTGATCGCGAACCCGTCTTCGGTGGCGATGACGTCGGGTCTCAGGATGCCCGGGAGCCGGCGGCGGAACCGGTTCATTTGCCCGTAATTCAGCAGGTCCGGAGGTTTGCCCAAGTCCAGGTATTCGGCGAACCATGACGGTAACTTGCCCTTCAGGCTGTCAAAATAAAACTGGTTGAGGGTGCGGTAAAACTTGAGGAGGTGGCCGCCAAGTTCGGAGAAAAATTCAATCTCGTCGGCGGACAAAAACCAGGGCGCGGGCGCAACCCGCCATGTACCCTGATGATTTCCATTGGTTGAAAACAGACCGGAGCGGAGTAACGAGGATTGAATGTTGAGGCAAATTTCTTCCGGTTTTGGTTTCATTTCTAAAAAGGGTAAGAAAAAAAGCGGAAATTGTCAATTGAAGCCCGGCCGCATGAATAAAAACTCTGCCGCGTCGATAAATCTACAACTTTTCCCAGAGGAGACCTATCTAAATAATACACAGGGAAACACCGGGATGTGAATCCCGGGCAAGGGCGGAAGCACCCTCTTTCGACAGCTTCGAACATTCCTTCACAGGCGCCGATTCGATCATGGCAACGGCCAGGCTGAGCATAAACCGGTTCTGGTTTCCACTGGCATCGGTTTTATTCGTTTTACCCGCATACGGTGCGAGCCCGGCGGGGCGGGACATTGCGCCGCCGGATGTTTTTGCCCATGTCGCGGTTGTGCATGGAGAAATCGAACTCATCCGCCGCGAAATGGGAAAGCCGAAGATGCGGCGGCCGGAGATCGCGGTCAAACATGCCGCGCCGCGGGAAGTGTTCTTCCAGGCTTTGACGCTTTATCGAAAAGCCGATCAATTGTGCCTGGAATTGACGGGCCAGCAAGCGACCGTCCCGGCGGTGCCGTCCGAGCGAATCCGCCCCAGCCATGTGTACCTGGTTGTGAATGCCGCCCTGGAACGTCTGCAAATCATAAAAAAGGTATTGGGGATCGCCGAAACAAGCGTCAAGCCGGAGCGCCGGGACGACAAGACGCCGACGGACGTTTTTCGTTCCATTGTGCAAGCCAACCGCCAGCTCAACATCATGCTGGTACGCAAGTTTTCGCCGAGCGACGTTTACGGTCAAATCACTCAAGCCATCAGTTATGCGTCGCTTATTTTGAGCCGCTTTGCGGAGGTGCCGGAACAGATGCGGGTCCCCCGCGCTTCGCCTTTTGAACGGTACAAGGTGCCGAGCGACGTTTACCGCCGGCTGATCAAATGCTTTGAGATCATCCGCGACATCGCGCAACGGTCGGGACTGGCCATACTCAGTGAGGGAGAATCGGAGGAAAACTTCATGGACGTTGCGCCGGGGGATGTGTACAACCTGGCTTCCCTGATCGTTTCGGAGCTGGCTTACCTCAACCGCTTGCTCGGCAACAATCAGCCGGTCCGGTCGTACTATCCCGGCTTGAAGTTTCCTTCTCATGTTTACCAGCGGGTCAGCATTTTGGAGCGGCAACTGGATGAGATTCTGGCGCAGGTCAAGCGCCACCCCCGGTGGTTGGCGAACCGCTGAGGGCGGCGCGGAACGCATGACAAGGTTGTGTTGAAACGGGACCGGCGGTATTGTCTTCCGGTCCCGTTTCCGTTGGCTTGCCGCGGCGTTTGGATTATTCCGCACAGAGCAAGCGCAATTTGCCGCGGCCGTCCTTGTTGATGATGGTGGCGACGTCATCCGGGGTGACGTTTTTCCCCTGGTTCCTGGATATGGAGATGCTCCGGTTCAGGCTGTAGTATCTTTTCTCCCGGGATTGCATGAGGTCGTTTGTGTATTCCTCATCGCCGATCAACACTTTTAAATGTGCCATTTGGTCGCCGGTATTTTCGACGATGAAATCCTGTTGGCAACTCGTGGCCGTGCCCGGCTCCAAAATCAACGCTTCGACCTGTGAATCTTGATCCGCCCTCAACGGGTTGGCCGCGGCAGGGTTAGCGCCGAGACCCAACGCGATCAGGATGACCAGGGTATAAAAAGGAATTTTGTTGTGTCTCATGTGGGTCTTGCTCCTCAGCGAACCGCCGATAATTTTAACCCGGGACCCATTGTGAACAGGGAGCCGCGGATCGTGATTTTGTTTTCGGATCACTTGCCGCAATGCAACAGGATCTCTCTTTCACTCATGTTGATGATGGTGGCAACGTCATCGTTCACAACCTGTTTTCCTTTTGACTTTGCGAGGGAAAGCATTCCTTTGCGGTTGTAGTGTTTTTTGGTTCTTGCTTGGATCCATTCCTCTTTGAACGCTTCGTTGCCGAGGATCACTTTGAGTTTGGCATTGTCGCCACCAGGGTTTTCGACCATGAAGTTGTCGGGGCAACTGGCGGCCATTCCGGTTTCCAAAACCGAAATCTCGGCGTTGAATTCCGTGAAAGCCGTTTGCGCCGAGGAATGGTTGAACGTAAAACCGACCATTGCAAAGACGGTCAGGATACAAATAAGAAACATTTTCTTGTTCATCACAATGTCTCCTTACAAAATAAGCGGTAAAGCACGATCATTGAGCAGTTTGGTCCGGGGTTACTTCTTCAGGCAATGCCGCCTGAAGTCTTCGGTTAATTTTAACCCGCAGCTCCTCCGAATAAGGAGCCGCGGATCATGATCTTTGTTTCCGGATCACCTGGCACAATGCAATCGGATTTGCTTTTCGCTCTTGTTGATGATGGTGGCGACGTCATCGATCGCAACTTGCTCTCCTTTCAGTTTCGCCAGCGAGAGCGTTCCTTTGCGGTTGTAATGTTTTTTCGCTTTTGCCTGGACCCATTCCTCGTTGAACGCTTTGTCTCCGAGGACCACTCTGAGTTCGGCCTTGTCGTTGCCGGGGTTTTCGACCATGAAATCGTCGGGACAGCTACTGGCCATTCCCGGCTCCAAAATCGAAATCTCGGCGGTGAATTCCGCGGAAGCCGTGTCTGCCGCAGATTGCCCAAAGGTAAAACCAATAACCGCAAGAATTGCCAGCATTATGAAAACCGGTTTTTTATTCATCATGGCGCTTGCTCCTTCGATGAGGTGAATGATATGAAACGCTGAATCATTACCATCCGGCCAAAAGGAGACTGGAGACTGTTTGCCGATTCGCGGACAGGGGCCTGCCAGGAACGATTGGGATCAACGTTTGTTTCCGGAATGAATCGCCGACCTAATGCCGTTGTTTTCTTGCAAACACAGGAGAAGAGGGTAAAAACTCCAAAGAGGAAAAACGCCAGTAGATCGAAAATCTATTCGCTGGAAGCGACTTCCGTCCGATTGGGCAGTCCTGGAGGAGGAACTGACGGGCGGCGAATCTGAATCTGTCCGAGCAGGTTTTTTCCCATCCTTTTTTGAGAGTTGAGTAATCTTGGCGAAATCCGCTTTTATTGAACCGAAATAATAATGACTGGTAATACATTTAAGATGATTCGCGGCAACCCCGGGTTCGGAAATAATTTCAGAGTGCTCAGGAAATTGCCGCGGCGGTTGCGGCCGGCAGGTGTTTGCCGGCGGCAAGCGGGGTTTCCATGATTTCATGAGTCAAGGCTTGGACCGGTTTTTGCGGATTGTGTCGGTTGCCGGACGATTTGGATTAATCAGTCTGTTGATTTTTAACAGGTTAATAAGCCGGGCGTTTGGGTGCGGCAACAAGTTTGCCGGATATTCAGAATACACTTTTGTTTTGTGTCTGAAGTTCGCTTAGAATTTAGATGAACACCTTGTACATCCGCTGGGCCAACTTGAGGTTTCAAACCAGAGAGATGATTAGATTTTTTTCAGTCCTGATTTTGATTTTTTCGTCCGTCCCGGTCCAGGGCGCGACGCTGGACAAGTCGTCCCAGGTCATTTTTCAAGCCATGGAAGAAGAGATGGGGCGGTCTCTCAGGGAATTGCGAATCGATGTTTTCGATACGCCCTATTTCGTCCGATACCAGATACGGCATCATGACCGTATCGAAATCGTCGGCAGTTTCGGCTCCCTGATTCAATCGACCGCGGAAAAAAAACGCACCTTGTTCGTGGATGTGCGCGTGGGCGACCCCAAGTTCGACAGCTCCGTGGCCGGAAGCCACCGCAACCGGGTCAAACAAATTATTCCGCTGGATGATGACTTGGATGGCCTGAAACGCGCCATTTGGCAGGAGACGGATTTGCGCTACAAACAGGCCGTGATGAATTTTCTCCGCAAGAAGGGGCGGTTGGTCAGCGGGGTGGAAAATCATGATCTGGCCGATTTTTCAATGGGTCAATTTCCGGTGGTGCACTTCGACCCGATAGTGGAGTTGAATGTTGACCGGTCCGAATGGGAAAACCTGGCGCGCGAGGTCTCGGCCCGCTTCAAGGAAGCCCCGGAAATCGAAAAATCCCTTGTGACGGTGTTTGCGGACCGCTACATCCGGTACTACCTGGATTCGGAAGGCAACAAAATTCGCGGCGTCTCCTTGAACTACGGGGTGTTGCTGGAAGCCTGGACAAAAACGGACTCCGGGCGGCGTATTCAGGATCAGGACACGTTGTATTTCGTCAACCGGGAACACGTTCCTTCCAAACAGGCGTTGATCGCGAGAGCCGGCAAGCTGATCGCGGGGATCACGGCTTTACGCAAGGCTCCGCAAATGGACCCTTATGTCGGGCCGGCTATTTTTAATCCCGAAGCGACGGCGATTCTGTTTCACGAGTCCATCGGCCACCGCCTCGAAGGCGACCGCCTGCGGACGGCGAATGACGGCAAAACGTTCGTCAAAAAGATCGGCAAACCCATTCTGCCGCCTTTTATTTCGCTGATCGACGATCCCAGGCTCGAAAGTTTCAAGGGAGCGGACCTGTTGGGGCATTACCTGTTTGACGACGAGGGCCAGCGTAGCGAAAAGGTAGTCCTGATCGACCACGGTGTGCTCAAGCACTTTCTTCTGTCCCGCAACCCGGCGCCCGGTTTCGGCAAAACCAACGGACACGGCCGCAGTGACGGATTGAGATTTCCCGTGGCGCGGATGGGCAACACTGTAGTGCGCTCGCACCGCAGGGTCGCGACCGGGGAACTGAAACAGCACTTGATCGATGAGATCAAGAAACAGAACAAGCCTTACGGTATCATGATCAAGAAAATGATCGGCGGCGAAACGGAAACCGGTTCCCGGGATTTTCAGGTGTTCAAGGGCAAACCGCTGTACTTGTACAAGGTGTACCCGGACGGCAGGGAAGAGCTGGTTCGCGGCGTGGAGTTTGTTGGTACGCCGATTGCCATGATCAACAAGGTGATTCTGGCGGGGGACGATGACACGGCGTTCAATGCCTTTTGCGGCGCGGAGTCCGGATTCATTCCCGTCAGCACCATTGCGCCGAGCGCTCTTCTTTCGGAGGTGGAATTGCAGGCCGCGCACGGGCCTCGCCTGCGGAGACCCATTCTGCCTCCGCCTGTGGTGCAAAACTGAGGAAAAACCGAACCGGAGAAAAGGTCGGCCCGCCACCCCAACCCGGCTTCCCAGACACGGGGCAGGTTGGGGTGGCGGATCGCTCTTTTTTGAGGTTCAACAAACGGGTTACTTGCACTCCACCTTGAGGGGGGTGACGCCGCCGGTTGTGTTGACGATGCGCGCTTCGTCAATGGCCGTTATTCCGCCGGTGATGCTGGATTCGTAACCGGACTCCAGGCTGTAGTGCAGAGTCTTCCCTGGCGCAACCTGATGGAAGGCATAGTTGTCGCCATTACCCAGAATCACGCCGACTTCCGCCATCTCGCGGCTTTCATTGCGGACGGTGAAATCGCGGTTGCACAGGGTGGAATCGCCGGGATCCAGTATTACCCGGTCGTTTTCCATTTCCTGCAGGAACCATCCGGAAACGACGGGCTTGTCGATTCCTCCCCCCATATCGGCCGAGGATTGGATGACAAATGCCAGGGACACAGCTAAAGCCAGAACAAAAACAAAACCTTTTTTATGAATCATAATTCATTCTCCTTAAGAAAGTTTGAGCATAAGTTCAGTATGTTCCCGGCAAGGGGAAACCACCAGCGAATGCCTTGAAAAATGCGCCGGCCCGCGTATAAAAAGCTTGAACTTTAAAAAACGGTTTCGGATGATTTCGTATAACCTTTGTTACCAGAGGTTTTTTCACATCATGCGCGATCGCACGTTTCGTGGCGTGGTTCGGCTACTGCATGTTTCACTACAAGACGGGGTTGAATTTCATGGCTGATCAGGAAGCACTGCAAAATCCCATATCGCTCTTTCCACTGCCGTCATCGGTGTTTTATCCGGGAACCTTTTTGCCGTTGCACATTTTCGAGCCCCGCTACCGGCAGATGGTCCGGGACGCGCTGGACAACCGGCGGCTCATCGGCATGGTTTTGCTGAAACCCGGCTGGGAGGAAAATTATTATGACAGGCCGGAGGTGGCCGCGGTCGGTTGCGCCGGAAATATCGACAAGGCGCAACCCCTGGCCGACGGCAAATTCAATATTGTTCTCCGGGGCGTGAGCCGTTTCCGCATTCTTCACGAAATCGGCGGCCAGCCTTTCCGTCTGGCGCAAGTGGAATTTCTGGAGGAAATCCACGACGAGACATCCGATTTTTCGGAAACTGCGCTCGCCGCCAGACTGCTGGCCTGTTATGAAAATTATATAGGTCTCCTGCCTCCGGAACATCCGGAGAGACAAAAAGCGGACTTGGCTCCTTGCCGGCGCTTCAGCCATTTTGTCGACCGCATTGCCTACCGGTTTGACCTGAATTTGGAGCGCAAGCAGGCGTTTCTCGAGGAGACGGATGTCCGCAAAAGGGCCGAGACTTTGATTTCAATGCTGGTGTTGAAGATCCGCATCGCCGGCATTTCGAAATCGCAAAACATAAAGGGCATTGATGGGCGGATGAACTGAAGCGGCGTCCGGTGGGTGGTCAGGCTTCGGCGCGGACCGGGCCTTCTTCCTTCTGCGGAGCGCATTTGAACCGCACGATTTTCCAACCCGCCAAGCCCGCCATGTAAAGGTTTCCCAATCCGACGATAAAGATAAAACATGCCTGCAATGCGTCGCACAGGGAAAAAACCACCAGCGTCATGTTGTTGGTGCAAAGGCACAGCGGGCTGGCAAGGGTCAAAAACCGTTTGTTGGCGTACCAGGTCTTGTGGGCTTGCGGCGTATCCGGCAAACCGGCCAGATGGCGGCTGAACCGATCCAGTCCCGTCACCAGCCGGTCCTGCCAGCCGTAGACGGCGAGATGAAATCGTTGCAGGAAATGCACCAGAGGAGTCTGCTGTCGGCAAGCCGTCCGGTCTTCCTCGGTGATGCTTTCATCGCGCCGGTTTTTTTCGTAAGCCCCTTCCAGGGAGGCGCAACTGACGAGGTGGAACACAAAGAACGAGCAATGGATCAGGCCGCTCAGCATGGCCGCCAGGCCGAGGAACCAGAGGGACGGGTCGCCCGTCTCACGCACCAGCCGGAAGGTCAGGGCCGAATAAACCAGAACCGTGACCGTGAAATCGACGGCTGAATCGAGGAACCGGCCGAGCCGCGAGGTTTCGCCGCGCACCCGTGCCAGGTTGCCGTCTATGTTGTCCAGGTAAAGCTTGGCGTAGAGAAAAAACGCTCCGGCCGCCAGGCCGCGGTATCCCGCCGTCAAAAAACATCCTGCCGACAAAACGCCCATGACCAGGGACAGCAGGGTAATCTGGTTGGCGGTGACGGGCCGGGCAAACAGCCAGCGCACTACCCTGCGGTGGGCAATCGGCCACAGGTCGTTGATGTCGAAAAACCGCAGGCCAGCGGGAAGCTTGTGCATTTTTTCTTCATCGTAGAGCGTGGGCATCGCCGATCGTTCCTTTGCTGTCATGCGTCAGTCCTTGCGTTTCCCCCGGCCTTGGGATACCCGGTCAGCCGCCGAGCAGGTTGTTAAGGACGATTTTCACTTTGCCGCCCTTGCCGACTTCGGTGTTGACACTGCCTTCAAGATCACCCGGCGAGGGCGCGGCATTACCGTCCTGGTCTATGCGCGCGGTGACGGTGACCTCGCCGGCAAACACGTCGCCCGGCATCATCGTATCGTCCTGGGTCAGGGTGAACTCGAAGGGGAACTTGACTCCCTTGAGCAACTTGACGACCAGTGGCGGGCCCTGCTCGACCCCTTGGCCGCGGGCGAAAATGAACAGCACCGCGTTGTCCGGAATTTTCTCCTGCAAGCCCGGAGCTACGGAAATGACGCCGGAGACGATGCGTTCGCCCACTGGCGGCACAAAGCCGGGAGCGTGGTCTTTCGGAGACGACGCGGACTGACCGACTATCCGGTTCAACACGATGCTGACTTTTTGATCGCCAACGACGGCGTACCGGCTACCCTCGATATCGCCGGGCGAGGACGTGGCATTGCCGTCCTGGTCGATGCGGGCGATCACTTCCACCTTGCCCTCGACGGAGGTGTCGGGTAAAACGGCGTCATCTTGGCCGACAGTAAATTTCAGGGGCAGTGCGCCCTTTTCATATAATTGCACCGCCAGGGGAGGGCCTTCGGTTTGACCGATCTTGCGAAGGATTACAAATAAAATGGAGTTCGGGGCGATGGATTTAACAACGCTTTTATCCGCGGTGACCGTTCCGGAAACGGTTTTGCCCTTGGCCTTGGCCAGCAAGGCGGGGATCACTTTGTCCACCACGCGGGACGCGCCGGGGCCGCCGCCGGGCTCGCCGGGTATCAGATGGTCGAGAACGATGTTCTTGTCTGCCTCACCCACCTGGGCGCTTGTTTTTCCCTCAATGTCCCCTGGCCCGGCTTGGGCCATGCCGTCTTGGTCCAGCCGGGCGGTGATGTTGACCTTCCCGGTGAAATTTACGCCCTCCAGCATGGTATCCATTTGGCCGATGGAGTAGGCGTAGGGAAATTGCACGCCGCGCAGGCGCTTGACCGCCATCGGCGGGCCGGATTCCACGCCAGATGGACGCGCCAGGATAAATAATGTGGAATTTTTTGACATTTTATCCGCCAGTTCCGGGGCCAGCCGGATGGTGCCGGTAACTTTTTTGGCTTGAATTTCCGGGTCGTTTTGCATTTCCATCTGGCGTTTCAAGGAAGCGGGCATGGGGTGTTCCTTTAATTCCTTGTCGCAACCGGCGGTCAGCGAAACCACCGTCAATGATAATAAAATCAATACTTTCAAATAGTTCATTGTTGTTCTCCGTCCTTGTGGGCCGGTGCGGTTTTATAAAAGGAAAAGAATCTCAAAGCATGAATCCGACATCTAAAGAGCATGAAAGCAAGTTTCCCTCTGTGTGTTTGTGCTGGTATTTTACCAGATTCGGGAAGGCTTATGGCCCGTTTTTTGCACTATATTTTTGGTGACATATATTCGGCACGGCAAAATGCGCCGCCATAAATTTGATAAAAGGCATTAACCCGTGAACCCGGAGGTTTTGGGATTGGGTTTTTCAGTAGATTGGAGGCAGTCATGTTTTACCCGGTTAAAGTTTTGGATGATGAGGGGAAGGTGAAAAAAATCGTTACCAGCAGGGAACTCAGCCGGCGTTATTGGGAATCGTTCCACAAGGAAATGGAGGGCGAACGTTCCTTTAAAATGGGCAAAAACAAGGGCCGCCGAAAAAAGGGCAAGAAGCTGGATATCGCAAATTTCCCGGTTTCTTCTAATTGACCGTGTTTCGGAAAAAAAACCTTTTTTCCGGTCATTGTGACCCATGGCATGTCTTGAGGCTTTTTCGGCAACCTGCTGATGGTATCGAAAGAGCGGTCTCCGGGAATCCCAACACCCAGTCGGCCAACGATGATTCCCCAAGCTCTTGGGGGCTAATGTTGCCATTGTCTAACAGGTTGCTGAAAAAGTCCCAAACGGACGGATTAAATTGTAAAATGACC
>JBHHYO010000075.1:0-12640 GCA_046757665.1 Nitrospinales bacterium | reverse complement strand
GGAGCTTGATCCCAGTCGCAAGTTCAGCCCACTTCCGGCGGGCGTTTGCCCGCCTCCGTTTTTTTATCCCTTACATATAGCGCCAAGTGCAGGTATGCGCCGGCGGAAGTCTTTTTGATCCGGCGGGTTGAAAAGTATGAGGGGGTAGGTGACGGTTGTCGCCTTGCAATGACAGTCAATCTTTTGCTTCACGCCCGGCGAGTTATTTCCGCTTGTCTTCATCCTCGCGTGGTTGCAAGAACTCGGACTTGTGGCGGACAATCTCACCCTCGACCATGTAGATGACATCCTCGGCAATGTTCGTGACATGGTCCGCGATTCGCTCGATGTACCGGCACACGCTGAGGAAATGAATCAGCCGGTTCAGCAGGTCCGGTTGCTCCCGAATTTCCTTCTCGGTCTTGAGGTACATGGCGCGCAGAAACCCGTCCACTTCGTCGTCGGCGGCGCAAATGCGGCGCGACAGGCCCGCGTCCAGGCCGATAAATGCGTCCAGCGCCGCCTTCAGCATCCACTGGGCCTTGTCGCCCATTTCCTTGAAAGCGGAAGGAATCTGCCACGTCCCTTGCCGGGAAAGGTCGATCGAACGCTCCGCGATGTTCACCGCCAGGTCGGCGATGCGCTCCAGATCGTTGTTGATCTTCAAAATGGCGACAATCAGCCGCAAATCGTTGGCGAAAATCGGCTGGTAAAGCGCCAGCGTCTTCAGGCATTCCTCTTCCAGCTCCACTTCGAGCCGGTCCACCTCGGCGTCGGACTCGATCACTTTCATGGCGAGCGGGGTGTTTCTCTTTTCTATGGAAATCAGGGAGGTGCGAAGGCTTTCCTCCACCATGGCGCTCAGGGACAGAATCATTTTCTTCAACTTGCCGATCTGTTTTTCAAAATGAACCGAATGTTTGGTCATGAGTTTCCTTGTCGTTTGTTTGGCGGCAATACTAACCGAAACGGCCCGTGATGTAATCTTCCGTTTTCTTTTCCCGGGGCTTGGTGAATATTCTGGCGGTCGGGCTAAACTCCACCAGGTCGCCGTGCAGGAGGAATCCCGTGTCGTCCGCGACCCGGGCCGCCTGTTGCATGTTATGAGTGACGATGATGATGGTGTATTTCTTTTTCAGGGTGACGATCAGTTCCTCGATCTTGGCGGTGGCGATGGGGTCCAGGGCGGAGCAGGGTTCATCCATCAGCAGGATTTCCGGTTCCACGGCAATGGCCCTGGCAATGCAAAGGCGCTGTTGCTGTCCGCCGGAGAGGCGCAAGGCGCTTTCATGAAGACGGTCTTTCACCTCGTCCCATAACGCAACGTTTTTGAGGCTCCGTTCGACCACCTGGTCCAATTCCGATGTTTTCTTGACGCCGTGGATTTTGGGTCCATAGGCGGCGTTTTCATAAATGGATTTCGGAAAGGGATTGGACTTTTGGAAGACCATGCCGATGCGTTTGCGAAGCTCGCTGACATCCAGTTCGGGATCGTGGATGTCCATGCCGCCGACGCGGATGGTTCCCTCGACGCGGGCATCGTCCACCAGGTCGTTCATCCGGTTCAGACAGCGCAGGAAGGTGGATTTGCCGCACCCGGAAGGCCCGATGAACGCCGTGGTCCTGTGCCGGGGAATGGTCATGGAAATATTATTGAGCGCCCGGGTGTCGCCGTAGAAAAACGACAGGTTGTCGATTTCCACCTCCGGGCTTGCGGGCGCGTCCGCGACGGTCTCCGTATCCCCCGTTTCGCCGGGAACAATTTGAATGCGTGTTTCTCTGGATGAGGGCCGGGTCATGATTCCTTTCATCGCTCAATCCTTCTCCTGCATTATAACGCGCCGCCCGCCAGTTTTCTTCGCAATCTGGTGCGGAGCATGATCGCGGCGTAATTCAGCAACAGCACGATGCCGATCAACAGCAGTGTGGTGGCGAACACCATGGGGCGGGCCGCGTCAACGTTGGGCGACTGGAACCCCACGTCGTAAATATGAAATCCCAGGTGCATGAATTTGCGCTCCAGGTGGATGAACGGTTCCGTAAAATCGACGGGCAGTGCGGGAGCCAGCTTCACCACGCCGGTAATCATCAGCGGCGCCACCTCCCCCGCCGCCCGCGCCATGGCCAGAATCAACCCGGTAAGAATCGACGGCATGACCACCGGCAGGACGGCGCGCCGCAGGGTTTCCGCCTTCGTCGCCCCCAGGGCCAGGGACGCTTCCCGGATGCCGGGCGAAACCGCCGCCAGCCCCTCCTCCGTCGCCACGATAACCACCGGCACCGTGAGCAGGGCCAGGGTCAACGAGGCCCATAAAATGCCGCCCGTTCCAAAGGTCGGGGTCGGCAACGACTCCGGAAAAAACACCCGGTCGATCGAACCCCCAATGGCGTAAATGAAAAACCCCACGCCGAACACCCCGAATACGATCGAGGGCACGCCCGCCAGGTTGTTCACCGCAATCCGCACCATGCTGACGAACGGCCCGGGCCTGGCGTATTCGCGCAGGTAAAACGCCGCCAGGATGCCCAGCGGAGCCGCGAAAATGCTCATGACGATCACCATCATCACCGTCCCGAACAAGGCCGGGAAAATGCCGCCTTCGGTGTTCGACTCCCGCGGGTCGTCGAAAATAAACTCGATAATTTTTTCCACGAAGAAAACCGTCTTGTCCAGGGGGCCGAAGGTGTTGGGCCGGTAAACCCGGACGATCTGCGCCAGTGGAATTTCCTTGTCGCGCCCGTTCGCGGTCGTAACCACCACATGGTTGGAGAGGCTCGACCTCAGCGTGCGAAGCTGGACCTCGTATTCCGCGAACCGCTTGCGCAACGCCGTCATTTCCTTCTCGGCGGCGGCGGATTCGGCGGCGCTTGCCCCGCCCTGCAACGCATATTTTTTCAGCCGCAACCGGATTTTCTCCATCCGCCGGCTGACCTTACCGATGTCCTTTTTCTGAATCGTCTTGATCCGCCCGACAACTTTCGTAGTGCGCGGCAGTTGCTCCTGAAGCTTCCGCCAGGCCGCCTCGCCGCCCCGGGCGGTCGCCTGCCCGCTTTCCTTCACCGCCTCGACGACGCCATAGAAATCCCCCCACTCCAGCCGCTCGAAAACGGTGGCCTCGGGCGGATAGCGTTTCGAGACGATCGACGCTTCATCAATCCAGACAAAATCGACGCCGGACATATCCCGGTTGCCTTGCTTGATTTTGATCCGGTGCAACGGCGGGGTTTCCGGCGGCGCGTCGGGCTGGGGAATCGTTTCCCTGGCGACAATCTCGCCCTGGACGAACGTGCCGTTCTTCAAGGTCAGCAACGCCACCTCGCCGGGCCAGAAAAAAGCCAGGCCGTTTTTCATCACCAGGAACAGCAAACCGGCGGTCATCACCAGGATAACCGCCAGGGCAACCCCCGTCAGCCAGATAAAAAAATCGCCCTTGCCCAAAAAACGTTTCATAACAGCCGGTACTTTTCCCTCAACCGCAGTCGCACCCACTCGGCGAGCGAATTGATAAAAAACGTCAGCATAAAAAGTAGCAGGGCGGCCAGGAACAGGATGCGGAACAGCGTGCCGCCTTCCGGGGCCTCGGGCAGTTCCACGGCGATGTTCGCCGCCAGCGCCCGGAAGCCGCTGAAAATATTCATGTCCATGATGGGCGTGTTGCCCGTCGCCATCAACACGATCATCGTTTCCCCCACCGCCCGGCCGAAACCTATCATGATGGCGGAAAAGATCCCCGGACTCGCCGTCGGCAGGATCACGTTGATGGCCGTCTGCCATTGCGTCGCCCCCAGCGCCAGGGACCCGGCCCGCAAATGGCCGGGAACGTTCGACAGGGAATCCTCGGCGATAGTGAAGATGATGGGAATGACGGCAAACCCCATGGCGATGCCGACCACCAGCGAGTTTCTCTGGTCATAGGAAAGCCCCAGCGCCTTGTTGAGCCACGGCTTGTAGTCGCCGTTAAAAAACCAGGTCTCGGCGGCGGCGCCCAGGTAAAACCCGATTCCGCAACCCAGGATCGCCAGGCCGATGAGGACGAAAATTTCCGATCCCATTTTCCAGGCGCCGGGCAACAGCCGGGGATAGCGGTCCTTGGCCAGCACAAACAGAAACACCAGGACCACGATCACGAACGGAGCAATGACAAGGCCGGGCAACCAGGTTTCCACCCGGGGCGCCAGCCACAAGGCGGCAATGAACCCGAGAACCACGCTCGGCAGAGCCGCCATGATCTCGACCACCGGCTTCACGAAATCCTTGTAAAACGGGCGCATGAACTGGGATGTATAAAACGCCCCGAAAACGGCAAGCGGCACCGCGAACAACATGGCGTAAATCGTTCCCTTGAGCGTTCCGAACACAAGCGGCGTCAGGCTGAATTTCGGTTCAAACTCGTCCGTGCCGCCGGTGGACTGCCAGACATATTCCGGCTGGGGATACCCTTCGTACCACAACTCGCCGAACAAGGCCGCCCAGCTGATTTCCGGGTGCGGGTTGACGAGGCTCCACCGAAAAAGGCGCCCCGCCGTGTCCAGGGCAAGGAGCCCGTCGCCCTTGGCGGTCAGCGCCACGGCGCTCAGGCCGTGTTCCCCGGAACGCGGAAGCGTGAGCGACGTTTTTCCCGTCGTGCCGAAACGATAATACAACGCGCCGCCGCGGTCGCCGGTGAAAAACCCCCGGTCCCGCCGGGAGGCGGCAAACAGCGTCACCGGCCCGTCATGCGCCTTGAACGAGTGAACTTCAACCATCTTGAACCGCCCGTCCTGCCGCTCGAAAACCTGATAGGATTTCACCTGTCCCGACTCGTCGCCCACCACCAGGGTTTGCCCGCCGGCGAGAAAACCGAGAACGGAGACGCCAATGGTCTCCCGCGGCGTGGCGCCCAGCACATCGACCTGCACGGCCTCGTCTTGCCGGCCGTCGAGACCGGCGGCGTGCAGAATTTGCCCGGAGGCCGTACCGATGAAAAGGTCGTTTCTATCCGCGTGCATGGCAAGCGCCGTTATCGCTCCCTTGGCGGGCGTCGGAAAATCCTTGCGGAACTCTTTCGTCCGCACGGTCCCCATGAGGGTGCGGTGTTGCCGGCGGACCACCAGGGCGATTGTTCCGGAATCGCCGGCCGCCGCAATCCGGAACCCGTCCTCTCCGGCGGCAACGGCCAGCCGCGATACGGGTTTCCCTTCCGCGTCGATCGTGACCGGTTTCCGGGTTTCCAGGTCGGCGTCCACCCGGCGTTTGCCGTCGGGAAAAGTGACATGAAACCGCACCCGCACCGGCAAAACCCGTCCGTCCGAAAGACCAAGGGCCAGAAAATCGCGTCCGCCCCCGGCGACCGCGACGATTCGGGCGCCTTGCAGTGCGGGAAGTTGCGGCGACGGCAGTGCCCCCTTGTCTTTAATGGAATAAAAATGAATGCCGGCCCCGGAAACGGCATAGGCGATTTGCCGGTACTCGTCCGCGCCAACGGCCAAAAATGCCGACTCGCGGCCGGCAAGGGAGAATCCGTCCTCGGGAATCAACCGGGGACTTTTGAAGAGGGGATAAACAACCGCCAGGATAACAAAAAAGATGGCGAGAATGGCGAGGATGATCAGCATCCCGCCGGAAGTGATCAGCCACCGGGTCAGGCGGTCGGCGGTTTGCCGCCGACCGACGCCCGGCACGAAAGCATCCTTGAAAATCGAAGGTAACAACTTCCACGTTCCGTGAGGATTGGGAGGTTGATTCATAAATCAGTTTCGGGTCAACTTGGTAGCGCCCTCACCAGCAATCAAATTCATGTCCTGCCGGACAATAGCGGCGGCCAGAGGGAAATAGCCGTCCTTGACGACCACTTCCTGCCCTTGCCGGGAAAGCACCAGTTTGAGAAACTCCAACGTCAGCGGGTCCAGAGGCTTGCCGGGCGCCTTGTTGACATAGATATAAAGGAACCGGGCCAGAGGATATTCCCCCGCCAGGGCGTTTTCCGCGTTGGCTTCAATGTAGTTCTTCCCTGTCACGGACAGCGGCACGGCGCGGACACCGGCCGTCTTGTAACCGATGCCGCTGTAGCCGATGGAATAACGGTCCACGGTAACGCTTTGCACCACCGAGGCGGAACCGGGCTGTTCCTTCACCTGATCCTTGTAGTCGCCTTTCTTCAAAACCAGCTTCTTGAAATATCCGTAGGTGCCCGAGGCGGAATTGCGCCCATAGACGCTGATGGGCCGGTTCGCCCAGTCGCCGGTCAAGCCCAGCTGTCCCCAGGTCGTGATGTCTTTCTTATAACCTCTGCGGCGGTTCTTGGAGAAAACGGCGTCAATCTGGTCGAAGGACATGCCTTTAATGGGGTTGTCCTTGTTGATGAAAACCGCCAGAGCGTCCACCGCCACCCGCACGGGAGTGGGTTTGTAACCGAACTTCTTCTCGAACTTGTCGATCTCCTTGTTCTTCATGGCGCGCGACATCGGCCCCAACTGGGCGGTCGCCGAAATCAGCGCCGGCGGGGCCGTGGAGGAACCCTTGCCTTCAACCTGCGTGTTCACGTTCGGATAAAACTCCTTGAATTTTTCCGTCCACAAGGTCATCAGGTTGTTCAACGTGTCCGATCCCACGCTGGACAGGGTGCCGCTGACGCCGCCCGCCTTGCTGTACGAAGGAAGGCCGGGATCCACTTGAAGCGGCGCGGCGGATACCGTCGCGATGAAAAAAATTACAAATGCCGCCGAGGCCGCCAGGGTTTTTACAATTTGTTTCATTTGCATGATCTCCTCCTGCTAGCTTACCAGTATGATAAGCTCGGAATGTTAGGATTCTGTTAGATTTTCGTTGTTAAAAAGAAACGTCCCATTGCAGTCTGATCCTGTTGTTGCTTGCGGATCGGCCGGACGAAGCGTCATCCAGCGTTAAATAGGAATAATCGAGAGTAATTTTGTTGTTGTGGCCCGCGATAAAGTAGTTCAGGACCGCGGAATATTCCTCCCGGTTGTTGGTCAATAACACGTTGGAATTGTCCGGCTGGTCGACAAATGCGTAACGCGCCGCCAGTTCGATGTTCTTGGGGATTTGCGGAATCAGTCCATTGAGGAAATACCCGGCTTCCGCATACGAACCTCTGAGGTTGTGGTCCACATGGTTTTTGCGATCCGTAATATTCTTCCAGTGAAACTCTTCCTGCACCGATAATCCCTTATATTTAAGCGCAAACTCCTGCACCTGCTGGTCGATCCGGAACTGGTTTGGATCGCCGATTTCGAATCCGTCGAGGTGGCCGCAACCGGAAGAACTCCACCGCGTGCACCGTCCCTGCGTGGTCACCGCCGCAAAGGCCAGGCTGGCCGCCGGTTTTTTGTGATACGAAACGTCGGACTGCCGCCATTTCAAATCACGGCCGAGGAAGTTCCATTGCAGTCTGCCCATGAGCATTACATTGTTGTCGCTGTTATTCACCGAGCGGCCCTCGCCGTTGAACACGCCGCCGTAGTACCTCATGTCGGCAAACGTGCCCTTGAACAAATGACCTTTCAGCATCGCGCCGATCTGGCGGTCCACGGCAAACACCCGGTTGACGATGGAACGCTCGACAAACTGTTGCCGACCCGAGGAATCCACCCGCTCGCGGTTGTAGTTGATTTTCCACTGGCCGATCCGCAGGCCGATTTGCTCAAGCGGTTGCAGGGTGATCCTGTAGTCGATGAGTCTCGACGACGCTTTGCTTGAAGACTTGTCCACCGTCCGGGACGGCTGTAAATCGACTTCAAAATAGTATTTGATCCAGGGTCTGTACCCGTGGCCGCCGATCTTCATACGAACTCGCCGGAGTTCAAAATTGTTCGAATCCTCCTTGTTAAAATCGGACAGCGTCACGGGACTGCTACTGCCCGTTAAGCTGGAGTACCTCATCTGGGCGCGCCACAGCAGGTGGGTGGAAAATATTCCATCCGGAGTTTCAAAGTGGAATCCCTTCTTGTCGTGTTTTATTCTTATGCCGCCCTGTTTTTTCACTCCCCTGCTGTCGTACGGCACCCCCGGCAGACCCTTGCTTTCCTTTTTAGACAGGGCTTCATATTTTTTCTCCAGCTTGTCGATCCGGTCCATCCATTTTTCTTCCATGGCTCTCAGGCGAAGCTCCGACTCCGACATATCCGCCCAGGCCGCCGGCGCCGCCTGCATCAGCACCGCCGCAATCAACACCGCCTTGATGTGAATTTTGAGTTTCTTTAACATGACCCTCCTCGAGTGCAATTGTTTGCGTTTGAATTTGTTTGTAATTTAAAAAGCAATCTACCCCCGGCACATGGGATTAAAATGAGGGTTGAGTTAGAAATGCGTTAGAAGAGAATCTTGCGGGCGGAGGGAAATCTAGCGTATGGCCACGTAGCCGCTTTGCTCGACGATCTTTTGGCCTTGCGGGCCGAGAACAAAGTCGATAAACTCCCGGGCCAGGCCGGTGGGTGCGCCGACCGTGACCATATTGAGGTCGCGGGAGATGGGATAGGTTCCGGAGCGGATGCCGGCCAACGTGGGGCGCAAAATTTTATCGCCCTCCCGGATGCCCACGCCGGCCACGTCCTTGTTGATCCAGGCGAGGGAGAGCATCCCGATGGCGGCATCGCTTTGCGCGATTTTTGCCTGCTCCTCGTTGTTGGAGCCGGTGACCAGCCGGGCGCCGGGCGCGCGCGCTCTGGCGTCGCCCATGACGTACTTCATGAAAACATGGCGGGTGCCGCGGTGCATCTCCTTGTCAATCACCACAATGCGCCGGTCCGGCCCGCCGAATGCCTTCCAGTTGGTTTTTTTGCCCAGATAGATGTCGCGGATTTCCTCTTTCGACAAGGCAGTCACGCCGCCTTGAAACACTTCCGAGGAAATCACGCAGGCCACCGCGTCGCGGCCGACGGTAAACACCTTGAACGGCAGGTCGGCGAATTTCGCTTTTTCCGCCGCGCCGATGCCGCGCGACATCAAGCCGATATCCACCCGGCCGCCGGCCACCGAGTTGAACCCCACGCCGGAGCCGCCGGCGTTCACCGTAACCGTCGCGCCGGGACGGGTTTTCTTGAACAACTCGCCGGCGCGCGCGGCGATGGGCAAAACCGTCGTCGAGCCGGCAATCTTCAGCGTCCCGCCCCCGGCGGCATGGATGGGACCGGCAAGCCCGAAACCCGCCGGCAACGCCGCCAGAAAAACACCCGCCGCCAAAGACATGAATTTATATTCATTTGAATTATCATTCATGTGTGAAAAAGTAAACCACGGGCGGGGTCAAGTCAAGGGGAAAAAATCGGCGGCGGGCGTCAGGCCAGATCGATCCGGCAACACTTCATGTCGAGCGCCTTTTTCGACTTGCCGGTCTTCACATCGCGGGCGATTTGATAGACGATGGTTTTGCCTTCCCGGCGGCCTTCCAGCAAACCCTCGTCCTTCATGATCTTGAGATGGTGCGACAGCAGGGATTGCTCGATATCCAGTCGCGCCGAAATGGCGGAAACGTTGGCGGGACTTTGGAGAAGAAATTCCAGAATCCTCAGCCGGTTGGCATCGGCCAGAATCTTGAACCGCCGCATTTTCAATGAATCGGATTTCCTGGGCATGACTCACGAATTAGCAAATTGTTGAAAAAGTCGATTTGCTCAGCATGACATTTTTGGGACTTTTTCAGCAACCCGCCGTTAAACATTAAACAGCGTTTCATCCTAGCATCGAACGGTTTTTTTTTAAAGCCGTTCTTGCGGACGTTAAGAGATTCTTCGTCGCCCCCGGTGTCATCGCGAGCCGCCACCGGCGGCGCGGCGATCCAGCCGGGCCACGCCCGGTGGGAATGGGTCCTTTCTGGATTGCTTCGTCGGCTGAGCCGCCTCGCAATGACACGGACTTTTTCAGCATTCTGTTAATGCGGCAGGTGAATGATAAACGTGCTTCCCTGGCCGGGGGCGCTTTCGACGGACACCGAGCCGCCATGCGCCTGGGCGATGTGCTTGACGATGGCCAGCCCCAGCCCCGTGCCGCCGAGTTCGCGGCTACGCGCCTGGTCGACGCGGTAAAAACGCTCGAACAGGCGCGGCAGGTGTTCCGGGCCGATGCCGCATCCCTCGTCCCGCACCCGAATGTCCACCCGACCGCTCGCCCGCGCCGCCCGGACCTCCACCGCGCTCCCCGGCCGGCTGTATTTGGCGGCGTTGTCGATCAAGTTCATCACCGCGTGTTCCAGCAGTGACGGATTCACCTTTGCCCGCAAATCCCCGTCGCATATCAATTCGACGCCGACGTTTTGTTTCGCGGCCAGGGGGTCGCAACTTTGGATGGCGTTTCCCAGGACATCCGCCAACCGGGTTTCCTCAAGGACAATGCGGTCGCTTTCGGATTCCTGTTCGATCCGCGACAGGCTGAGCAGGTCCTCGATAATGGCGTTGAGGCGGTCGGCCTGTTTGACGACAATGGCCAGAAACTCCTTGGACTTTTCGGGGTCGCGGACGGCCCCCGCCAACAGGGTTTCCACGAATCCCTTGATGGAGGTGACGGGTGTTTTGAGTTCGTGGGAGACGTTCGCCACGAATTCCCGGCGGGTGTTTTCCAGGCGTCGCAGGCGGGTCACGTCGTTGAGGACGACCAGGACGCCGATGCCCCGGTCCCCGGCGCCGCGCAACAGGGCGCCGCGCACCTGGATGAACCGTTCGCCGTCAAAACTGAGAATGATGTCATCGTCCGCCATGTTGCGGCTGGCCAGCGTCCGCGAAATAAATTTTTGCAGGCTGATGTTGCGGACGACGTCCCAGACGTGCCGGCCGCGGCTTTCCCGGGGATGCACTCCCATCAACCGGGCGGCGGCGCTGTTCAGGCTGATGATCCGCTCCTCGGCATCCACGGCCAGAACCCCCTCGGTCATGCTGGAAAGGATGGCCTCTTTTTCGTTGCGTTGCGTGGTGGCGGTCTGGATTTTGCCGTTCAACTCGGCGGCCATCCGGTTCAGGGCTTCCGCCAGCCCGCCGATCTCCGCGGAATCGGGAATGGCGACCTTGTGCGCCAGGTCGCCGTCGGCGAACTGTTCCGCGCCGCGCCTGATTTCCTCCAGGGACCGGGTAACGCGCCGAGTGACGAACCAGCCGGCCGCCGCCGCCAGCAAGGCAACCGCCAACCCGCCAAGCGCAATGCGAATCTGAATGGAATGTAGCGCCCGGTCGATAAAGGTAACCGGCACCGACGTGCGCACCACGCCGGCAAGTTGCCCGCGGACGGTTATGGGCATCGCCAGGTACAACATCTTTTCGTCAAAAAAATTGCTGAACCGCGTTGCGGAACCGACTTGCCCCGCCACCGCCTGGCGGAACTCCGGACGGTCGGCATGATTATCCATCCGCGTTGCATCGCGCCGGGAGTCGCAGACCACCTTGCCCGAAGGATCGATCAACGTGATGTGCCCGGTTTTCCCCAACAGCCGGCAAGCCGAATCCAGGCCGGCGGATTCCTCCAGCAGGTTGACAGCCTGCCCACGCACCAGGTCGGCCCGGGCTTCCAGGTCGGCCCGTTGTTGCGCAAACGAAAACTGGCGGACCACGTTCAGGGCGTATCCGCCCATCGCCAGCAGGGAGACAAGTATTATCAGCAGATAAGTGGGGAAAAGTTGCCGGAGCAACTTTTTTTTGCGCATGGTCATTCGCTGAATTTGTAGCCGACGCCACGCACCGTCAGGATGTAGCGCGCACAGGGGCCGAGTTTCTTGCGCAACCCGACGATCTGGAAATCCACCGAGCGGTCCGTGACCGAATAATCATTGCCGCGCACCGCCTCGACGATCTGCCCGCGGGTGAACACCCAGCCCGGGCGGGCGGACAGGAAATGCAAAATACCGAACTCCGTGAACGTCAGGTCCACCGTCCGCCCGGCCACCCGCACCTCGCGCCGGCCCGGATGAATTTCGAGATCGCCGAACCGGAGGACCGTTTTATCGTCGGCAGGCGGTGTCTGCCGGCGAAGCACGGCCTTGATGCGCGTCACCAGCACGCGCGGGCTGAACGGCTTGGTAATGTAATCGTCGGCCCCAAGCTCCAGACCCGTGACGATATCAATCTCCTCGCCTTTCGCCGTCAGCATGATGATGGGAACCGAAGCCGTGGCGGGGTCGCCCTTCAACACCCGGCACACCTCCAGCCCATCCACTCCGGGAAGCATCAAGTCCAAAAGCACCAGGTCCGGCGGCTCCGAACGCGCCTTTTGGATAGCGGTTTCCCCTCTGCTGACGCCCGTGACCCGAAACCCCTCCTGAGACAAATTGTACCGGAGCAGTTCCAGAATATCTTTTTCGTCCTCTACGGCAAGGATGTGTTTTTTTGACACCGGATCTCTTCGTGAAATGTTGGCGCTCACTTTCGGGCAAAGGCAACGGCGCCGCCGGCCCTCATCGAGCCCATTATAGCCTCATACCCAAAACCGCGGGCACGAAAAAAGGGGGTTAACTGCATGAGTTAACCCCCTTGATCGAGTATGGCGGGGCTGACGAGACTCGAACTCGCGACCTCCGGCGTGACAGGCCGGCGTTCTAACCAACTGAACTACAACCCCGTTATCTCACGAAACAAAGCGTTGCTCTCCCCCGCCGCGGCATGAAGCGGCAATGGTAGGCGGAACAGGGATCGAACCTGTGACCCCCGGCTTGTAAGGCCGGTGCTCTCCCAGCTGAGCTATCCG
>JBHHYO010000074.1:0-12698 GCA_046757665.1 Nitrospinales bacterium | reverse complement strand
CGATCGAGCCGCTGTGATTTTTCCGGCGCGCCGTTGAGCTTTTGCCGCGCCGTTGGCCTTTAACAGATAGTCGAAGCAAGCGCATCATTCCTTTCACTTCTCACCGTCCCCAACGCTTTTCCTTGCGGCATTCTATTGTCTTTGTTCAATGGGAACGTAATCGGTTTGCGGGTTGCCCGAATAAATTTGCCGTGGCCGGCCGATTTTGAAATTTTTGTCTTCCTGCAGTTCTTTCCATTGGGCAATCCAGCCGGGCAACCGTCCCATGGCAAACATGACGGGAAACATGTTGACGGGAATATTCAATGCCTTGTAAATCAGGCCGGAATAAAAATCGACATTGGGGTACAGCTTTTTTTCGATGAAATAGGATTCCTTGAGGGCGACTTCCTCCAGACTGAGAGCGATATCGAATAGCGGTTCCTTGATCTGCAATTTTTCCATAACTTCATGGGCCAGTTTTTTGATGATCTTGCACCGGGGGTCAAAATTTTTGTAAACGCGGTGTCCGAATCCCATGAGCCGGAAGGGATCTTTGTGGTCTTTTGCCTTTTCGATATATTTATTGACATTTCCGCCGTCAGTTTTGATATGTTGAAGCATTTCGATGACCGCCTGGTTGGCCCCGCCGTGCAGAGGTCCCCACAAGGCATAAATTCCGGCTGAAACCGAGGCAAACAGATTGCACATGGAACTGCCTACCAGGCGCACGGCGCTGGTGGAACAGTTTTGCTCGTGGTCGGCGTGCAGGATGAGCAGGACATCCAGGGTCTTGGCGGCCAGCGGGTCCACTTGGTAATCCTCGCAGGGCGTGGAGAACATCATGTTGAGAAAATTTTGCGTATAGCTCATGGCGTTGTTGGGGTAGGGCAGGGGCTGGCCAATGGATTTTTTGTAACTGTAGGCGGCAATGGTGGGCAGTTTGGCTAAAAGCCGGTGAATGGCGATCTCCACCTGGCGCTCGTTGCGGACGCCCAATTCCCCCGCGTAAAAAGTGGCCAGGGAGCCCACCACCGCGCTACAAACGGCCATGGGGTGCGGATTGTTGGGGAATCCGTCGTAAAGGTTTTTGATGGATTCGTGAACCATCGAATGATGAACGATGTGGTAATGAAACTCGTCCAGTTCGGATTGCGTGGGCAGTTTTCCATAAATAAGAAGGTAGGCGGTTTCGATAAACGTGCTTTTTTCGGCAAGTTGCTCGATGGGGATTCCCCGGTACAGGAGAATGCCTTTATTGCCGTCGAGATAAGTTATCGCGCTTTTGCACGACCCGGTATTGACATACCCCGGATCAAAAGCGATCAACCCGGTTTTGGCAAGCAAGTTGGAAATATCGATTCCCCGTTCGCCCATGCGGCCTGTTACGATGGGCAATTCAAACGTTTTCCCTTGATGGGTAACTGTAACCGTTTCTGCCATGGGGGCCTCCAAGTTTGATGTCGGACTTCAATTTAACACCGCTGGGATCAGCGGATAACAATATACTCCATTTCCCTTGGGCCGAACATCCCTTATTGCGAAAACGACGACCGGGCGGTGATCGATGAAAAAGAAAAACCGGCTCCTCTTCCTGACTGTCATCGGAATCCTGAGCGGCGGGGTGTGCGGCTGGACCTTTGGGAAGTCCATGCTGGCGGTTGCCTGGATGGGAGAACTTTTCCTCGATGCCTTGAAAATGCTCGTGGTGCCGCTGATTGTCTCTTCCATGATCGTGGGCATCGCGGGGTTGGGCGATATCCGCAAGCTGGGGAAAACCGGTGTCATCACTTTGGGTTATTACATGCTCACCACGGCCGTTTCGGTAGTGATCGGGTTGTTATTGGTCAACCTGATTCAGCCGGGAGTGGGAATGGAAGCCGGAGCCCTGGACCTGCCGGAAAAGGTTTCCGGAAAAGAGTCCGTGGGCCTGACCACGATTTTGCAGACGTTTGTCTCGCCGAACCTTGTCCGTTCCATGGTGGAAATGGAGATTCTTCCGTTGATTGTTTTTTCCCTGTTGTTTGGAGGGGTCCTGACAACTTTGGGGACCAAGGGCAAGGTGGTCATTGATTTTTTCGATGTCGTCAATGCCGCCATGATGAAAATCGTTCATCTGGTGATGTATTTGGCGCCTCTTGGGATTTTCGGATTGATTGCCTCGAAGCTGGGCGCGACCGGCGGCGGGGATGCGTTTCTTGCGGAGCTGGTGAAAATCGGCAAATACGTTTTGACCGTAGTCAGCGGGCTCCTGGTTCATGCGGTCGTTGTGTTGCCGGTTTTGCTGGTCGTTTTTACGCGCAGAAACCCGGTGGTTTACCTGAAAAACGCCGGGGAGGCTTTGATCACGGCTTTCTCCACGGCCAGCAGTTCGGCCACGCTTCCGGTCACCATCGAGTGCGCCGAGCAAAACAACAAGGTGTCACGGAAAGCGTCTTTGTTTGTCCTCCCCCTGGGCGCCACGGTGAATATGGACGGCACCGCCATGTACGAGGCGGTTGCGGCTTTGTTCATTGCCCAGGTGTTTCAGATTCACCTGGGCTTCGCGGAACAGACCGTCATTTTTTTAACCGCGACGCTGGCCGCGGTGGGCGCCGCCGGAATCCCCGAAGCCGGGTTGGTGACCCTGGTGATGGTTCTCCAGTCGGTTGGACTGCCGCTGGAAGGCATCGGGATGCTTCTGGCTATCGACTGGTTTCTGGACCGGTGCCGGACAACCGTCAACGTCTGGGGCGATTCCATCGGCGCGGCGATCATCGACCGGCTGGAAGAAAAGTTTGTGGAGGAGCATTAAATCCCCTTGTCTTTTGCCGTGCCCCGCACCAGGCGAACGGCAAAGGGGCCTTCCCCCAGTTTGTTGATCCAGCTCGACCTTCCCTTGATGAGACTGTACACCATGGCCCGTTCTCCATTCACCTCGTCGGTCCATGTGCTGTCGGTGCAACCGGCCTCGAAAACCGGCGGAATATGAATCTCGTCGTTTCCGTGGGTCAGGAGGGTGAACTTTTTGTCGAAAATGGTTTTAACGTCTTCCAGTTTCGGCACCCTCCAGTCGTCAAAACCGCCGAACCGGGCGGCGTTTAATTCTTCCGCGAACTCCCGGGCTTTTTCCAGGTGGAGCCATTTTTTTGTTATCTGCCGGGAATCCCGTTTGAGCCAGGTCAGTCCCGTGTCCGAGTCGGTTATGGTGTCGTTGCCGTTATCGACAAATCTGTTTGTGGTCATAACAACCTCATGGATGGTGGTTTTGGAATTTATTCGCTTGAACAAATTATACCAAGGACCAGCCGGAAACGGGACAAAGGCTTCTCCTTGCGTCATTTTTAACGAGGTGAGGAGAACAACAATCCTTGAAAGTCGTATTGAATTCCGGGCGGGAAGTTGACCACAAAAAATCCCTTAACAAAAGGCGGCTGGTAGGGCGCCGCGATGCGGACCGTGTAATCGAACGGGCTTTCCTCGCAGGAACGGAAAAAACACCACCGGAGGTATAACGGGAGTTTTTTGTCGCGTTTCATGATAAATCCGAATATGTCCCGTTCGTTGAAAAAAAATTGCAGGATGAATTGTTCGTCCTTCACCTGGAACATTTTGTCCCGGGGCAGTCGGCTAAGGTCCACCGGATTCGTCACCGGGATACTGAGAGTGGGATACTGTTTCAAGGAAATCTTTTCGGCAGGCAGGGAGGGGACAGGTTGCATGAGATGCAGGATGCAGAGTAACAGGAGAATCCGCCGGACCATGGAGTGCGGGATTGGGGAGAAGGGGCGTAAAGAAAAAGCCGATAGAATTTTCATTCTACCGGCTTTTTACCATGTTGATCGATATTGTCCCGGACGGGCGGTACTGCTTTTCGTCCGGGAAGGGATAAATGCGCCAATATGAGCTTAGTTGGTCGCCCCGATTTTTATGGTCGGGTGGTGGTCCCCGCAGATGTTGTTGGGGATCAGCTTCTCTTGCACGTATCCATCCCGGCTTTGATTCATTTGCTTCCTGTAAGCGTCCGTGGAGTTGTCGCCCTGGCAATCGCCGGGGACCAGTCCGCGCACTTGCGCTTCCTCGACGGTTCTGGCGGCTTTCCAGGACTGGTCTGACTGCGATGACCCGAACTGATAGTCCACGTTGACACCAAACGAAGTGTTTCTGGACCTGCCGGCTCCGGAAGCCAGGTTCACGGCGTTGGTCAGGGCACGGTCGGCGGCACCCATTTCAACCATGGTTTTGCCGACACCCATGACGCTCTGGTCTTGCTGGGCATAAGCGCCCGGCAACAACTCGTCCGCAAAAGAAACCGCGACGCCCAAGGACATTGCGGCAACAAATGCAACAACTGAGGCTAGGATTAATGGTTTTTTCATTTGTCCCCCCTTGTTTTTTTGAGACATGGTTAAACTCAGGAAAATTTAAGCGATCGGCTGGTTGATGCGTTTTATTCGCGCTGTTCCGCCGCAGGGTATTCTTAATTTATAGTTCAAAATCTATATCCTTACATACGGTTTGTCAATTAAAAAAAGCCCGAATTTCCGCTTAGGGTGCATTTTCAGAATTTTCTTATCCCGCGGGCCGTTGGCGGTTTTCCCGTCCCTTCCCGGCGCCGATAAAATTTATGATAAAACAGGCTCATTGATGCCGGAAAAATTTCCGCTAATCAATTGGACAGGTCCGCTGTGATAAATTATAATCGGGATTGAAAAAGCTCGCCCGGTCAACCTTTTTCCCCCATTGTGCCTTATGGCGTTCAAAAAACATTTTACCGTGAATGAAGCCAATTCCCTGGTGCCCAGGTTGCTCAAGGATGTTCCCCGTATTCAGAGCCTGGCGGCCCGGTTGGCCAACCAGTTTCCCGACGTCGAGAAGGCGCGGGAAAATGCCCGCTTCAATGGAGGCAGTGAGCAGGGCTCCGCTTATTTGCAGGTCGCCCTGCAACTCAACCGGGCTATGAACGACTTGTCGGATGAGGGTTGCATTATCAAGGGAATCGCCGAGGGTCTGGTGGATTTTCCCGCGATCCTGAACGGCCGGGAGGTTTTTCTTTGTTGGAAAATTCCCGAGGAGGAAGTTCGTTTCTGGCACGATCTGGACGCGGGTTATGCCGGCCGGCAAAAACTTTGACCGCCTCAACGGCGCGCGGTGTTCTTTCCTTTCAGGTATAGCGTTCTGACTTGCCGCACCAGCGCGGCATTGCCGACGATGGCGGTTCCCTCGGTGATCGATCCCTTGTTGCCGGTGAAATTGGCGAAACGGCCTCCCGCTTCCTCCGCCAGGATTTTACACGGCGCGAAGTCCCAGATACAGGCCCACGGGTCCACCATGATATCTACGGCCCCGCGGATGGCCATCCAGTGGCCAAAGGCGTCGGGATACGTGCGCGCCAGGGCGGTGTGTTGGTAAATCCGGTCATACAGGTGCAGGCACTTTTTTTCCTTGAAGCAATACCGGTCGGCGGTGGCCGCCACGGCGTTTTTCAAGCTGTTGCATTGGGAGACCCGGACGCGCCCGCGGTTGCAATGGGTTCCCCGGCCCTTCACGGCCCAGGCCGTTTCGCCGAGGGCGGGCAGGGAAAGCACTCCCATAACCGGCCGGCCGCGATGCAACAGGGCCAGCAACATGGAGAAAAAAGGCAGGTCGTGAATGAATGACAGCGTTCCGTCGATCGGGTCTATGGTCCATACCCACTCCGCGGTGGCGGACTCGTTGCCGAATTCCTCGCCGATGATCCCGTGACCGGGGAAGTCGCGGCTGATGCGTTTTCGCAGGATTTCCTCGGCGTTGCGGTCGGCGATGGTCACCGGGCTACCGTCGGATTTTTCATCGACGGTCACGTCCGAGCGAAAATACTTCAAAACTTCCCGCGTGGCCGGTTTCAGGTAAGACAAGGCGGCGTCTTTTGCTTCAATCAGTTCCATCGTTGATCTTTCCGGCGAAATTTTTCATGAGGCTCCGGGCCAAGGCACCTATCATACTCCAAACGGTGGACGGCTGGAGGAAAAACCGGCCCGCCGGCGCGGACAAAAAAACTTGACATTTGAAAAAAAGGGATTAGCTTAAAAGAAAAGCATAATCTACAACAAATCATATTGTTATGCGAATGTTGCGAAAACATCCTCTTGCGGCGGCCATATTGGTTGGGCTGTTTTGCCTTTTCATGGTCAACAGTTCAATCGCCATGACGCACGACATGTCTCCCACGGATTGTCCGATGAAGGTCAGTTGCCATTCCTGCGTGGTTTTTGCCGCGGCTGATTTCTCGGACCCGGACCTTGTTTTCCCTCCTGTGTGCAACGTTCCGGTGGCTTTTGAGAAATTCGATTTCATCTTTTTAAATCCCGTCTACCATCCTCCCAGACAATAACACCCATCCCGGCTGTTCCCTGTAACACGTTACACCCTGGCTGTTTAAGATTTAACACGAGGCGTGGTTTGCCTTTTTGAGCCGGTTTGTCCGCGAGGATTCCCGGTTCCCAAAATCAAATTAACCAGAGGCGACTATGAAACGATGGGTATCGATTCTTGTTTTGCTGGTTTTTTGTGCCCATACCGGCCTGGTCTGGGGTCAGCAAACCCGTAAATTCAAGGAAAATTTAAACCGGTTTATAACCGAAGCGCTGGAAAATAATCCCGAACTGAAGGAAGCCAGGGAAAAAATCAAGGCTTACAAGGAGATTCCCTCTCAGGCAGGCTCCCTGGACGACCCCATGCTGAAGTTTGAGTTGAAGAACTTGCCGACCGACAGTTTTTCATTTTCCTCGCAGGCGATGACGCAGAAACAAATCACGTTGTCACAGAAATTCCCTTTCCCCGGCAAGCTGGGACTGCGGACGGAGATTGCCGAGAAAAACGTAAAAATTGTCGAGGAAAGCTACGAGGACCTCAAGCTGAGTCTCATCAAGGAGGTCAAGGTCTCATTTTACGAGCTTTGTTTTATTTTGGCGTCCATCGAAATCACCAAGGAAAATAAATCCCTGCTGAAACAATTCATCACCATCGCGGAAACCAAGTATTCCGTTGGCAAGGGAATTCAACAGGATGTCATAAAGGCTCAAGTGGAGTTGTCCAAGATCATGGACGAATTGGTCCGGCTGGATAAAAGGAGAGATGTCGAAAAGGCCCGACTCAATACCTTGATGAACCGTATGCCGCAAGCGCCTTTGTCCATATCTCATGGAATCACGAAAACGCCGTTCAATTATACGCTCAAAAATCTGCAAAGAACCGCCGAGGGAAGCCGTCCGGTATTGAAGGGAATCCGTTCCGTGATCGAGCGGTTCAAAGTTTCCGGAAGATTAGCCGAAAAGGATTTTTTCCCCGACTTCAACGTGGGGTTTCGATACGGGCAACGGCAAAGCAACTTGAGGCGGGGCTTGGACCATCCGGATTTCGTCTCTGCTTTTGTCGGTATCAATATTCCCTTGTGGCAGAAAAGCAAGCAACGCCGCAAGGTGCTTGAAGAGAATCGTAAAGTGATTATGGCTCAGGAAACTTACAACAAAACCCGAAACGAGATTTTCCTGAAAATCAAGGAAAGCCTGGATGAGGAGGTTAAGGGAACCAAACTGCTCAAGCTGATCAAGACTGGAATTATTCCGCAGGCCCGGCAGTCCCTGGAATCCGCCCTGGCCGGATACGGCGTGGACAAGGTGGATTTTTTAACTCTGCTGGACAACGAGATCACGCTTTTCAAATGGCAGATCAGGTACCACAAGGAGTTGACTGACTATGAAAAAAATCTTGCCCGGCTGGAACATGTCGTAGGTAAAAGATTATTTTGAAACGTTTCAAACAAACGATTGCGAAAACTCCTCGAGAAAAATCCGCGCAGTACGCCTTGGGGAAAAGTGAGGACGATATGAAAGAAATCAAAAACTTGAAACGGCCGCTTTCCGAGGAGAGACCGTCCGATACCGGCGAATCCGATTCCGAGGAAGAGATTATTTTTCCCATGAAGGAATCTGCCGATTCCAAATCCCAATCCGCGGGACCTCGGCGATCTTCCAGGTTTTTAAAGTTTGCCGGATTCCTTCTGACCATGGGCCTGGTCTATCTTTTAGGTTATTCCACAAACCCGGATTCCCTGCAAGAGACCCCAAAGAATGTGGAAAAATTTGCTTCATTGATTATCGAAAAATCCGGGCCCATAACGCAGAAAATCACGGACGTTATTGACTCCCAATTAGCGCAAAAACCAAAACCCTTGCCGCCGCCAGAGCCACCCGGGCAAGCGAACGCCGAACCGGACAAAACGCCTCCCAAAAAACAAAGAAAAATCAAGTATTGGAAAGCCCCGATGACCGCCGGTTACATTTCCGACAAACCCGGGAAATCCCCAATGGGGATGGACTTGATCCCGGTTTACGAGGATGAGGGGGGCGGAGACGGTATCCGCATTCAGGCAAATATCGTTCAAGACATTGGAGTCAAAACGGAGATTGCAGAAGTCAAAACCCTCAAGCGGGAAATCCGGACCATCGGAACGTTAACTTACGACGAAAGAAAAGTTACCCACGTTCATACCAAGTACGAGGGATGGGTAGAGAAACTGCATGTCGATTTTACGGGCCAGGAAGTCGAGGAAGGCCAATTGCTGGCGGAAATTTACAGCCCGGAACTGGTATCGACACAGGAAGAACTGCTCCTCGCCATGAAGTACAACCAGACGCTTAAGGACAATCCGTTCACCGAGCTTTCCCAGGGGTCCAAGGCGCTTCTCGAGTCCACCCGCCGCCGACTGGAGTTGTTTGATGTTCCGGAGCACCAGATCGAGGAGTTGATTCGCAATCAGAAAATCACAAAAACCATGCACATTCATTCGCCGGTGCGCGGATTCGTCATCAAGAAACACGTGTTGCAGGGAATGTATATCAAACCGGGAATGAGCCTTTATACCATCGCCGACCTTTCCAATATATGGGTTCAGGGAGAGATTTATGAATATGAATTGCCCTGGATACGAATGGGCCAGGAAACGGAAATGCAACTTTCCTATTTTCCGGGCAAGAAATTCAAGGGGAAGGTTACTTTTATCGACCCCGTCTTGGACCCGAAAACCCGCACCGTCAAAGTAAGAACGGAGTTTAGAAATCCAAACTGGCAGTTAAAACCGGATATGTACGCCGATTTGATTTTCAAGTCAGTCATCGCCCGGAAAACCGTTGTCGTTCCCGATGTGGCGGTTATCCATGCCGGAGAGAAAAATATCGTGATCGTCATGAATAAAAGCGGCGGATTTGAGTCGCGGCAGGTTGTGTTGGGCCGTCACGCGAATAATGAAGTTCAGGTGATCCAGGGAGTTAAGGCCGGGGAAAAGGTCGTCACCTCCTCCAACTTCCTCATCGACTCGGAAAGCAACCTCCGCGAGGCTCTCAACAAAATGCAACAATCCAAGCTTAAAACAAGCAAGCCAAAAAGCACGAAAAACACAGGGAAAACAGGTGGATCCCAGGCTTTACCGCAAACGGGCAAACAAAAAATGCCCGCGCCTATGGACATGAAAGGCATGGACATGGAAGGCATGAAACAATAAACATTCTCCCCAAAGTGGGAGCTTTGTATAAGTGTACTTGTTTGACTGTCATTGCGAGAAGGCTCAGCCGACGAAGCAATCCAGAAAGAACCTTTCCCACCGGGCGTGGCCCGGCTGGATCGCCACGCCGCGGGTAGCGGCTCGCGATGACACCGCGGCGGCGAAGCCCCGGGTTATGCAACGGTCCTCGAAAGTGGAAAGCCGAGAACAGCTTTTGAAATAACGGAAATCATGGCCTCCTCGATCCTAAAAAAAACACGCATGGGGTGGAAAATCATCGGAATAGGCATGGTTGCCTTGCTTGTTCTGATCGATTCTTTTGTCGGAGGTATAATCCACGAGCAATACCATAGTGAAATCATGGTGGGCATGTTTGTCAGTGTTATGATTTTTTGCGGTTTACTGGTAGGCGATGTTTCAAAAATCCTGCGCTTTCAGCAGGATACTATTGAAACACTGATGGGCATAAAACTGGCGCTCGTTTCCCTCATCGATCTAAAGGACCCTTATACGGAAGGACATTCGAGGCGTGTTAGGGATTTAGCGCAAAGTTTTAGCGAATATCTGCAATTGCCTTCGGAGGATATAGAAGAAATCTCCATGGCGGCGGAGTTGCATGATATCGGGAAAATTGGCATACCCGACGCCATTTTAAAAAAACCCGACAAATTAAATGAAGAAGAATTTCACTGGATTAAAAAACATCCCGTATATGGAGCCGACGCCCTCAAAACATTAAAGGGATTTGAAAACATCGTGAAAATCATCCGTCATCATCATGAAAAATACGATGGTACGGGGTACCCGGACGGCCTTAACGCTCAAGAGATTCCATTGGGCTCAAGAATAATAAGTTTTGTGGATGCCTATGATGCCATGAGTTGTGACCGCGCCTACCGAAAGGCACTCAGCAAACAACGGGCTCTGGAAATCATAGCACAGGCCGCGGGAACTCAATTTGATCCCACCTTTGAAAAAGCATTCCAAACGTTCATTCAATACGACAATCGCAATTCTTCATATGATCCCGTATGTGGAATGCCGGTGCACGATACCCGCCACGCCTTGAAAGCGCAATTTCGGGATCGAATCTATTATTTTTGTTCGCAAACCTGTGCCACGGAGTTTAACCAATCACCCCAAAAATATCTTTCTCGAATTCGAGATCGTTCCCTTAACTAAAAACAATGCTCAAAAAAATCATTGCGGCATCTCTCAAAAATCGATTTCTTGTTCTTCTGGGGACCGGCTTCATCATTGTCTGGGGTATTTTCGTCCTGCAACGGATGCCGCTCGACGCCATTCCCGACCTCAGCGACGTGCAGGTGATCATTTTCACCAAATACCCCGGGCAGGCGCCGCAAATCGTTGAGGATCAGATCACCTATCCCTTGACCACGGCCATGTTGTCGGTGCCGTTCGCCAAGGTCGTGCGCGGTTATTCTTTCTTCGGCTTTTCCTTCGTCTACATCATATTCGAGGACGGGACGGACATGTACTGGGCGCGTAGCCGCGTTCTGGAATACTTGAACTTTGTTTCGGGACGACTGCCCAAGGAAGTCAACCCGTCGTTGGGGCCGGATGCCACGGGAGTCGGATGGGTTTTCGAATACGCTATTGTAGACAGAACCGGCAAACACGATCTCTCCGAATTGCGCTCCATCCAGGACTGGTATCTTCGCTATGAACTGCAAACCGTCTCCGGTGTCTCCGAAGTTGCCAGTATCGGCGGCTACGTCAAGCAATACCAGGTGGAGGTGGACCCCAACCGGCTTATCGCCTACAACATCCCGTTGCATAAAATCTTCATGGCCATCAAGCGAAGCAACAACGACGTCGGTGGGCGGCTTCTGGAGATGTCCGAGATGGAGTTCATGGTCAGGGGACTGGGCTACATTAAAAATATCGGCGACATCGAGACGATTCCCGTGGGGGTGGACGCCCGCGGAACCCCCATCCTGATTCGCGACGTGGCGCACGTTCAACTGGGGCCGGAGTTGAGACGCGGACTGGTCGAGCTTAACGGCGAGGGAGAGGTGGCGGGTGGAATTGTCATCATGCGTTTCGGCGAAAACGCCCTGAAAGTCATCAACGGCGTCAAACAAAAACTGGCGGAGTTGAAGGCCGGACTTCCGGAAGGGGTGGAGGTCATCCCCGTCTATGACCGTTCCAGCCTCATCCTGCGAGCGGTCGACACCCTGAAAGGAAAACTGATCGAGGAAAACCTGATGGTCGCGGCCATCTGCGTCATCTTTCTCCTGCATTTGCGGTCCGCGATGGTCGCCATTTTCTCCGTTCTCATGGGCGTTCTCATGGCGTTCATCATCATGTATTACCAGGGGCTCAACGCCAACATCATGTCCCTGGGCGGAATCGCCATCGCCATCGGCGCCATGATTGTCGGCGCCATCGTCATGATCGAAAGCGCGCACAAGCATCTTGAGCAGGACCGCGGCAAGAAGGACCATTGGCAGATCATCTACGAGGCTTCCGCGGCGGTTGGTCCGGCCATCTTTTTCAGTCTGCTGATCATCACCGTATCCTTTTTGCCCGTTTTGACCCTGCAAGCCCAGGAGGGCCGTTTGTTCTCTCCTCTGGCGTTTACGAAAACCTACTCCATGGCGGCGTCGGCCATTCTGGCGGTGACCCTTGTTCCCGTTATGATGGGCTACTTCGTCAGGGGCAGAATCCTTCCCGAAAAGCAAAATCCCGTCAACTGGATTTTATGGTTGATCTACAACCCTATCATTCGGCTGGCTTTAAAAATGAAAACCCTTGTGATCCTGGGCGCCATTTTCGTGGTTGCCCTGAGCATGATACCCTTGAAACAAATCGGTTCGGAATTCATGCCTCCCCTCAACGAGGGAGACCTGTTGTACATGCCGACGACCTTGCCCGGCATCTCGATCACCAAGGCCAAGGAACTGCTTCAGCAGACGGACAAGATCATCAAAAAATTTCCGGAAGTTCATCACGTGTTCGGCAAGATCGGGCGGGCGGAAACCGCCACCGACCCGGCGCCCCTGAGCATGATGGAAACCACGATCATGCTCAAACCGGAAGAACAATGGCGCCCGGGAATGACAATCAAGAAGCTGATTGAAGAGATGAATGCGGCCATTAACTTTCCCGGTGTGACTAATGCCTGGACCATGCCGATCAAAACCCGCATCGACATGCTGTCCACCGGCATCAAAAC
>JBHHYO010000073.1:0-13010 GCA_046757665.1 Nitrospinales bacterium | reverse complement strand
GAAAGGGCTTTGGGGGTAGGGTGGTATTGGATGGCGCAAAAAATGGCCGCTCAACTTGTCGTCAAGGAGAAGTTGGCCCTCTTTTGATTGCCTCGGCGATCAACTTCTTAATGCCTGAAATAAAAACAGTGAAGCTGTGCGACCGATTATTCTCCAGCGATAAACATGGACCGATACTACGAGAACCCGACATCTTCTGATACACATTATTTGTCAATCCTTTGAATACTTGAGCAGGATTGGCAAGGTTGTCTGGATTTCTAAATTTGCCCTGATTTTGTTTTGTGGACAAACCGTGGATTCCGAGTCCTTCCTCAACTGCTTTCAGGTCTCCGAGATACCAGCTCTCCAGCTCATGGCAGGCTATTCTAATTAAAACATCCGGCCTGTTGGCGGTCTTGCAGATTTTCTCAAGATTATGTTTGATCTGCCTGCAATCGCCATTATCTTTATCTCTTAATACGACAAAATATGTATTAGGTGTTCGCCTGCCCCTAAGTTTTCCCTTCAACTGTTTTTCCATATCCTGTTTGCCTTCAAAGGGGACGCACCGAAAATGAAACTGTTCGGGAAGTAATCGTGGTAATAAGCCCTTTAGCATTTCTTCGGCGGAAGTTTCCTCGAGAAAAAAGACCAGGTTGTTCATCAATGATAAACACCCTCAAAAAATCCTTGCTTCCAGAGATAACCCATTTTGTCGCCTTCTTTCATAAATGCGGCAAGTTGCTTGTCGTCCCGAGCTCGTTTGATCTGCGTATAACCATTCTCCTTGGTCAACCAAAAAACTTCATCCAATTCCACGGCATTAAGGAAATCAGGCGAGTGTGTAGAGACAAATACCTGTCCACCACGATCGGCATAACTCCGGAATTCTTCAGCCAGTTCCAAAAGTAGCTTTGGATAGAGTTGATTTTCCGGCTCTTCGACACACAGCAAGGGATGAGGATTAGGGTCATAAAGCAAGGTGAGATAGGCGAACATTTTGATTGTGCCGTCGGAAACATAACGCGCAAGGAATGGGTCTTCAAATGCGCCATCCTGAAAGCGAAGCAATACCCGGCCTTCCTCGGTTGTTTTGGAATCCACCTTTGAAATACCGGGAACGCGCTCTGATAGTTTTTGCAGGATTTTGGAAAATGTATCCCTGTGGCGGCTATGTAAAAATTCTGTAACCAGAGAGAGATTCTCGCCTTCAGTGGAGAGATGCTCGGCGTAACCGGCTTCTTGTTCCGGGCGCGCGCGACTGATATGAAAGTCTGAAATATGCCAGTTTTCAATCAAATTTCCCAAGGCGACTACGGCTGAGAAGCGTTCAAATTGAGCCAGTCCCTTGATAGCAAGGATATCCGGCGACTTTAGTGTCTGCGATTCACGTGAAAGTTTGGTTATATCGGCTATTTTATCTAAATCGAGTTCATTCGTAACCGCCTCGCCCTTTCCGCGGGAAAAATCGAGGAAATGCCAAGGCTTACCGCCACTACCGCGTCGGTATTTCAAGATTTCGCGCTCCACAACCGGACGGTCGTCAGCCTCTCCAATTGAAAGAAAATAGGTGGCGAGTGGGGAATTACTTTTTTCCCTGAATTTCAGTTCAATTTCTATATTTCCCTGGGTTCCCCGACTACGCACCTCATTAAATCCCCGATTGCCTCCTAACTTGAGGAGTGCCGTATGAATATTGCTGTTGAGCGCTTCCTTAAGAAAACCAAAAACGCTGAATAAGGTTGACTTCCCCGTCCCGTTTGCTCCCACCACAACACAAAAATGGGGAATATCCGTCATTTCAGCATGTTTGAAACTCTTGAAATTTTTCAGGGAAATTGATTCGATTTTCATGCTGGATTTCCTTGGAAACAGTCTTGAATTTGCTGAAATTGTAACACGGCCTTATGTGCATTTGAATGATTTTTACCGCAGAAAACCTTGACAATGAGTAAATGATAAAGGGTTTCTGCTTGGTTATATCGTGTCATGCGGCAATATGCTTTGCGTTCCCGGCGGCTTTGCGGTAAATTTTGTTCATGGAATTGTTTCCCGAATTTGAAGCGGAGCCCGGCGGCGGGCCGGCTCCCCTGGCCGACCGGATGCGCCCTTCCGGCTGGGAGGACTTTCAGGGGCAGGAGCGCTTGATCGGCGCGGGCCGGCCCTTGCGCCGGTTGATCGACAAGGGCGTTGTGTTTTCCTTTATCTTGTGGGGCCCGCCGGGTTCGGGCAAAACGACCCTCGCCCGCATCGTCGCCCGCCTGACCCGCAGTCAGTTTTATGAAATCAGCGCCGTCAACGCCGGTGTGGCGGATATCCGCAAGATCGTCGCGCTGGCGCAAAAAACCCGCGCCGCTTCCGGTTGTTCGTCCATTTTGTTTATCGACGAAATCCATCGTTTCAACAAAAGCCAGCAGGACGCCATTCTGCCTTTCGTGGAGAACGGCGTCATTCAATTGATCGGTTCCACCACGGAAAACCCGTCGCTGGAGGTGATTCCCGCCTTGCGGTCGCGGTGCCAGATTTTTCGCCTGGACTATCTGGACGCCGCGGGCATCCGCGCCATCCTGCATCGGGCGTTGAATGACGAGAAGGGATTGGGAGAGCGGGCGCGGGATATCGACGAAGACGCCCTGGCGCTGATCGTCAGCCACGCCAACGGCGACGCCCGGCGGGCGCTCAATGTCCTGGAGGCGGCGTTCGCCAGCGTCGGCGCGAATGCCAAGGGTTCTCCCGCCAGGGTTAACCGTGCCGTAGTGAAAGGGATCATCCGGGAAGCGGCGGTGTTGTATGAAAAGGGCGGCAGTGAACATTACGATCATGCCTCGGCACTGCAAAAAAGTTTGCGCGGTTCCGATGCCGACGCCGCCATCTACTGGCTGGCGAAAATGATCGCCGGCGGCGAGGACCCGCGGTTCATTGCCCGCCGGCTGGTGGTCACCGCCGCCGAGGACGTCGGCCTGGCCGACCCCCGGGCCTTGCTTATCGCCAATGCCGCCGCCGACAGCGTTGAGCGCCTGGGAATGCCGGAGGCGCGCATCGCCCTGGCCGAGGCGGTCATCTACGTGGCCCGCGCTCCCAAAAGCAATGCCGCCATTTGCGCCATCGACCGCGCCCTGGACGACATCCGCAACAAGGGGTTGTCCTATCCCGTTCCGGACCATCTGAAAGACGCCCATTACGCCGACGCGGCAAAGTACGGTTACGGCGTGGATTATAAATATCCCCATAATTATCCCGGTCATCGTGTTGAGCAGGAGTATTTTCCCAGGGAGTTGCGCGGCAAAACTTATGTGCCCGGGGACGACAAGGAAGCGTGACGAAACATGGAAAAATTCAAAAACGTTGACGCGCTTTATGAAGGCCGGTTACGCGGCAATCAGTTGATGCTGAGCGGACTGGCCATCGGCCCGCGGGAGGCGCGCCTGCTATGGCAATCGCCCAGAATGCGCGAAGTCACCTGGCTGGACCTGGACGACAACCGGTTGGGAGACGAGGGCGTGAAGGAACTGGCCGAGTGCCCTTTTTTGGCCTGCGTCCAGTACCTGAACCTGAACGCCAACGGGGTGGGCGACGAGGGCGTCAAGGCGCTGGCCTGCTCGCCCGTCCTGACGCAACTGAAACGCCTGCATTTGAAAAACAATCCCATTGCCGGTGAAGGCGTCGTCGCCCTTTTCAATTCGGAGACCCTGGAGAGCCTTCAGACGTTTCAACTGCATGATGGCTGGAGTTGCAAAAAAAGAGAGGGCTGGCGGTACAAACCCAAACTGTGATTGGGCCGAGGCGTCGATTGCTTTTCCTGTTCTCAGTCCGAGTTGTTTTTCTTGAGGAACGCCAGGGACAGGACAATCCAGCCGACGATGAACGACAGGCCGCCGATGGGGGTGATGGGGCCGAAAAACCTGGGGCCGCCGAAAGCCAGCACGTAAAGACTGCCGCTGAACAGAAAAATCCCCGCGGTGAACAGCGTTGCCGCCCGGTTCAGTTGCTTGCGCCGCGGGTCGTCGCCGATTTGCGCGGCGAGGATGCCGATGAGGATGAGCGCCAGGCTGTGGGTGACCAGGTATTGCGTGGCGGTGTGGAAGACGGCCAGCTTTTGCTCGCTGAGCCGGTCTTTCATCGAGTGCGCCCCGAACGCGCCCATGATGACGCCCAGTCCGCCCAGAAACGCTCCCAGGGAAATCCATCGTTGCATTATCAGCCCACCATGTTGAACCGCCGGACGCGGTAGTCGATGCCGAGTTCCCGGCCGGCGATATCCTCGCAACGGCTTTCGTCCACGCCGTCCTGATGCGTGACGATGGTTGCCTGCACTTCCGGGATGTGTTTTTTGGCCTCCTCGATAAATGCCTTGATTTCATCGTAAATGCCGTTTCTCAGGGAAGGCCAGGGCACGCAGATTTTGTCGTAAGCTTCCGAGTTGTCGGCGTTCAGACTGACGGAGACCGCGTCAACCAGCCCCGCCAGTTCCGGCAGGATGTTGCGCTTGTTGATCACGTTGCCGTGACCGTTGGTATTGAGCCGCACCTTGCCGCCAGCCGACTTGATTTTTTTCGCCACTTCCTTGATGACATCCAGCCGCAGGGTCGGTTCTCCGTAGCCGCAAAACACGATCTCGTCGTATTTCGTTGCGTCGTCGATGGATTCCCAGACCTCTTGTGCCGACGGTTCCCGCTTGAGTTTCAGGTTGTAGCCTTGCACGACGGGGCGCGTCAGCCGCGTGCAGAATACGCAGGCGTTGGTGCACCGCTGAGTCAGGTTCAAATAAAGCGAGTTGCGGATGCGGTAGGAGATCGTCCCCGGCTGGGCGGCTCTGCCGATACCGAACAACTCGAAAAAGTTCAGCGCCGTCGTCCGTTCCACGTCTTCAATGGTTACGCCGCGGATTTCCGCCAGTTTCCGCGCCGTGTGGTTGACGTTGGCGGGTTCGTTGCGCTTGCCCCGATGCGGCATGGGGCTGAGATACGGAGAGTCGGTTTCGACGAACAGCCGGTCGGGTGGAATAATTTTCGCCACGTCCCGAAGGCCGTTGGCGTTTTTGAAGGTAACCGGCCCGGCAAACGAAATGTAAAACCCCATCGCCAGGGCCTGTTCCGCCAACTCCTGGTCGCCGGAAAAACAGTGGAAAATTCCGGATGGTTTGTCTTTCAGCGGATAGTATTCGGACAGAATGGACAGCATGTCGTCCTTGGCGTCGCGGTTGTGGATGATGACGGGCTTGCCGAGTTCCCGGGCCAGCTCCAGTTGTTGTTTGAAGTGCAGGCGTTGCAAGTCGTGGGGGGAATGGTCGCGGAAATAATCCAGCCCGATTTCCCCGAAAGCCACCACCTTCGGATGCGCGTGCAGTTCCCGCAGTTCGGCGTAGGCGGCGGCGTCCATCGTCTTGACGTCGTGCGGGTGGACCCCGGCGGCGGCGTAAATGAAATCATATTGCTCGGAAAGCTCGATCGACCGGCGGCTACTGTCCACGTCGCAACCGATGTTCAGGATATACTCGACGCCGTTTTCGCGGGCGGCGCGGATAACGCTTTCCCGGTCGTCGGCATATTGTTCCATGTCGAGGTGGGCGTGGGTGTCGATAATCATTTGACGCGCGCTCCGGGAGACGGTTCGGGGTCGAATCCCGCCAGAATGATTTTGTCTCCATCGCCGGCGGCCAGCACCATGCCCTGGGACTCGACGCCCATGAGTTTTGCGGGCTGGAGGTTGGCGACCAGGATGACCGTGCGGCCGACCAGTTGTTCGGGCGGATAGGATTCGGCGATGCCCGCCACCACTTGCCGCACTTCCGAGCCGATGTCAACTTTCAGCTTGAGCAGTTTTTTGGATTTTTTTATTTTTTCCGCTTCGAGGATTTTCCCGGCGCGGAAATCGAGTTTGAAAAAGTCGTCGATGCCGACCCGCTCGTTTTGCGGCGCGGGTTCCTGGCTGGCGCCGGTTTGCGCCTGGGCGGCTTTTTCGGCGGCGGCGAGGATAGCGGCGGCGGCCTTTTCCTCGATGCGCGGAAATAGCTGTGCGCCGGGCCGCGTTTCGGTTCCCGGTTTCAGGCCGCCCCAGGTCTGAATCGACGCCATGCCCTGGTCTTCAATGGATTGGTCGATTCCCAACTGGCGCATCATTTCCTCAGCCGTCGTCGGCATGAACGGGTAAATCAGAATGCCGATGACGCGCAGGGATTCGGCGGAGTTGTACATGACGTTGGTCAACTCCTTTTTGCCTTCCTCCGTTTTAAAGAGGTTCCAGGGCGCGGTATCGTTGATGTATTGGTTGATGAAATCCGCCGACTGCCAGATGCGTTCGAGAATTTTGTTGTAAGCGAGTTCATCGTAAAGCGGCCCGATCTCTTCGATCGTCTTCTGGAACTCCTGCCCGATGGGCGCGCCTTTTTCGGGGTCGCAGGGAGCCGGGACGATGCCGCCGCAGTACCGTTTCATCATGTTGAGCGTGCGGTTGAGCAGGTTGCCGAGGTTGTTGGCCAGGTCGCTGTTGACGCGGCCGATGAGGGCCTTGTGGGAAAAATCGCCGTCCAGGCCGAACGGCACCTCCCGCATGAGAAAATAGCGTATGGCGTCGGCGCCGAACCGGTCGATCAACTGATTGGGCTCGACCACGTTGGCCAGCGATTTGGACATTTTCTGGCCGTTCACCGTCCACCAGCCGTGGGCGAAAATATTTTTTGGCAACTCCAGTCCCGTTGCCTTCAGCATGGTGGACCAGTAAACCGCGTGGGTGGTGAGGATATCCTTGCCGACCAGGTGGTGGTCCGCCGGCCAGAATCCGCTCTGCCGGGTTTCCTCCAGCGCGCCGTGGACGGAAATGTAGTTGATCAAGGCGTCGAACCAGACATAGGTAACGTAATCCTCGTCGAAGGGCAGGGGAATCCCCCAGGGAAGACGCTTTTTGGGCCGCGAGATGCACAGGTCGCCCAGCGGTTTCTTGAGAAAGCCGAGCACCTCGTTCCGCCGTCCGGCGGGCAGAATAAAATCCTCGTGGCTCCGGATATGCTCCGCCAGCCAGTCCCCGTATTGACTCATCTTGAAAAAATAATTCGATTCCCGAATTTTTTCCACCGGGCGGGCGCATTCCGGGCAGTGGTTGTCGGCCAGGTCCTTTTCCGTCCAGAAGCGTTCGCAGGGCATACAATACCAGCCCTCGTACGTGTCCTGGTAAATCTCCCCCTGATCCTTCAGCCGTTGCAGGATATTCCGAACGACCGTTTTGTGCCGCTCCTCCGTGGTGCGGATGAAATCGTTGTTGCAGATGTTCAGGCGCGCCCAAAGTTCCTTGAACCGTTTGTACAGCGAATCGACGTGCTCCTGGGGTGTCACGCCGGTTTTTTGCGCGGCCTGCTGGACTTTTTGGCCGTGTTCGTCGGTGCCGGTCAGAAAATGCACCTCATAACCTTCCAGTTGCTTGTAGCGGGCAATCACGTCGGCGGCGATGGTGGTGTAGGCGTGGCCGATGTGCGGCACGTCGTTGACGTAATAAATCGGCGTCGTGACGGAAAATTTTTTGCGTGCTTTGGACATAAGGTTTCGGAGAAGCGAGGGTTTCAGGTTGAGGGGGCGTTGCGCTTGCGTTCCGGGCCACTTGGGCGCCGGGCATCCGGTTTGCCGGTCACGGTGACCTCCCGCAAGGGATAATTGATGGGGCTTTCATCGTCGAGCAACACCGAAACCGTGGATTCCAGAATGCCGACCTTGACGACTCGTCCGGGCCCGTCGGGAGTTTCCACCCGGCTTCCGTGTTTGGGAACCCCCTTGATCATTTTCTTGTAAATATCGTGTTCGTATTGAAGACAGCACATCAACCGCCCGCACACTCCGGAAATTTTGCTGGGGTTGAGCGCCAGGCCCTGGTCCTTGGCCATGCGGATGGTCACGGGGGTGAATCCATCCAGGAACGTCGAGCAACATAACGACTCGCCGCAGATGCCGTATCCGGTGATTGCCTTGGCCTCGTCGCGCACCCCCACCTGCCGCAGTTCGATCCGGGTCTTGAGGTTATGGGCCAGGATGCGCACCAGCTCGCGGAAGTCCACCCGCCCGTCGGCGGTGAAGAAAAAGATGACCTTGTTCAGGTTTCCCAGGAAGATCACCCGACTCAGGTTCATGGGCAGGTTCAGGTGATCGATTTGCTGAAGGCAAAACAGCTTGGCCTGGTTTTCAAACGCCTCTTTTTTTTTCGCGGCGGCAAAATCCTCCGTGCGCGCCGGGCGAACCACCACTCCCTGCGGTTTTGGGCCGTTTTTGTAGAAGTTCAGGATTTTGTTGGAAGCGACGACCCCCAGTCGTTCGCCCTGTTTGCTACGGATAATCACCCAGGTCCCCACTCTCAGGTTCAGGTCTTGCGGATCAAACAAATCGGATTTCTCCTGTCCCCGCAAACGCACGCCAATGACAAACCGTGGCGGCTTGGGTTTTCCCCGCGTGTCTTCTTTAGGTTCGGTGGTTGCCTGGTTCATGATTTTTTCCCGGTCAAACAGCGTCGCAAAACCGCAATAGCATGGTTTCCATCGACAACTGGACGTTCATGTTGCCCTGCAAGGCGTGTCGGGTTTCAAGAACGGACTCGAACATTTTGAGCAGGGACGACCGGTTCTTTTTGACCGCCAGAGGTTTTAACCGGCTCATCAAGTCGTTATTAAGAATATGCTCCGGCCGGCAACGGGATTTCAAAAGGGCCAGGTCGCGTAACAGGCTCATCAATTCATCGAGCACGTCCGGAAGACGGTCGTTGTTTTTTGCCCACCGCCGCGACCATTGAAAGACCACGTCCACCCGGTCGAACGATACGGTTTCGATCAGCTCCAGCAACTCTTCCCGGTTTTGGCCCGCGAGCAGGAGGTTTTCCTCCAGGGCGCGGTTGATTTGCCCCCGGCAACGCGCCGCCCGCGGAGCCCGCTCCGCCGGATCGATTTCCTCGTGCCGCGCAAGAATCTGTTTCACGGCCTCCGGCGGCAGGGGCTGGAAGGCAATTGCCTGGCATCGGGAAATGATGGTGGGCAGGAGTTGATGGAAGTTCGGCGTAATGAGGATCAACAACGTTGCCCGGGGCGGCTCTTCCAGCGTTTTAAGGAACGCATTGGCGGCCTGGACGTTCATTTTTTCCGCCGAATCGATGACCGCCACCTTGGTGGCGCCCTCATGCGGCAGGTAATTCAGTTTCTTTTGCAGATTGCGGATTTCGTCGATGCGGATGGCCCCCTCCCGCGCCGACGCAGAACTTTTGACGGGCTCCAGCAGAAAAAAATCCGGATGGATGCCGTTCTCGATTTTCCGGCAGGAAATACATTGGCCACAGGCGTCCGCCACCGGCGATTCCGTGCAATTGAGCGCCTTGGCAAGAGCGATGGCCGTTTGCTTCTTGCCCACGCTCTCCCGTCCGTAAAATAAATAAGCGTGCGCCGGTGTGCCGTTTTCCAGGGACTTCCTCAATATGTCGATGGGCCGTTTTTGCCCTAAAATGTGGTCGAATGACATCGGTTCCTTTATAACAAAAACTTGTTGCCGCTCCGCGGCGGTGATTGCAGGGAATGGGCAGATTCATTATCTACAGTGTCCTACCTAATCTTAATATACCCTGTGGGATAATGTAAGAGAAAAACCGTGAAACGTTCGCGGGAGAGAAAAAAATTGCCGGGGGAACGCAATTATCGGTTCACATTTTCCTTTGTTTTGCTAGAATGGGGGCACGTTAACCGAAGGGGAAATGGGCGATGGCCGTTAAAGAGCAGGTAAAAAAGACAACCCGCCGAAAACGCAAACCCAAGATACTGGCGATCATCAACGACAATTGCACCGGCTGTAGCGGTTCGCCGATTTGTGTGACCGAGTGCCCGGTGGACCAGTGTATGCTCGAAGTGCCCAACCCCGACGCTCCCACCTTTATCCGCATCGAAGTAGATCCCCTCCTTTGCATCGGTTGCAAGAAGTGCATTTCCAAGGGACCGATGGGCACCTATCTCGAAGGGTGTCCCTGGAACGCCATCGACATGTTGCCCCTGGAAGAGTACGAAGCCGAATACGGCGAACTGCCTTATTGAGGCAGAAGAGCCCTCGAGTTTCCGTCTGACTGTAGTTGTTGCGATATCAACTCCCTTTGGCTCCCGTGTGCGGCGAAGATCATTTCTTGGGTCCAACGGAGACACAACCCTCCCTTATCTGCATACAACGCCAACGAGATTCGTGTTGGCACGTCAAAGGCTTCCCTTTACATTTCCGGTTTCTTTTCGGCTCTGGAAGGCTATCGGTAGGAGCTTTCATCATTTCCGGCAACAGCCGTACCGCGCTAATTACTTCAAAGAAGGCTCGAACGTGTAGCGCATTTAATGGATCGTCATCGTCGTATGCGCCGGGACCAATGCCTTCAAGTCCGCTTGCGGCCGCGTCACATACGTTCTGGAGCATTTGGAATGAGTCATCACCCGATCTGGCTTGATCGACGAAAGCTGTCAGCTTCTCTACCTCCTCATCACAAAAGGGCGCCTGCGCTATCGCAAACTCGAGATTGTCAAACAGCGGATTCAAATCGAGGGGCTCCTGTCGAGGGGCTTCCGGGTCTGTCGGTGGTCTACTGTCCGGTGCGCCGGTCATCCCGAGAACACTTAATTGTCCCTGTACAAAAGCAAGGCGCTGACTTACGTCCGCAAGAATATTTACGCTGGGCGAGCCAATTGCCTCCGATTTCGATCCTTTCGAGGAGCATGGGTAAGATGGGCACTCTTCACAATTCTTAACCTTCCCCCCTTCCCAGCCCCTTGGACAAGATTCGCCGAAGGGATCGGTGAAGCATTGGCGAGCAACTAACTTGCCGTTCTCAATCTTATGACAACAGAATATGGCCATACTAACCTCCCTAATTCAGATTGAATCTCCGTAAACATGAAGTTCAAAAGCCGCACGTTTTTTCATCCTTGAATGCACGGCAATGGTGGACAGTCTATAGTAAATTTTAGGAAAAGGAATTCCCGGTAGAGGGGATTTTTGTATCCCAAAATTGAGGGATTCCGGATCACTAAAATAAGTGGTTTTTTTTGGGGTGAAATCTTGACGGCTCTGTTTTGGCGGTGAAGGGAGGTGGCGTTTATCTGCTAGTTTTCAATTGGATATGAGCCAGATGTGCGCGGTGTTTTTAGTAGAAACCGGGCCTGTGCCGGATGAAAAATTTGTTGGACATTTCTACGGGATTAGACTATAGGTATTCCTATGGCGGAAGGATCAGAAATATTAAAAGACCGAATTAGCTTTCTGGAACAGCAGGTGGAGCTTTTGGATGAATCGAACCGCTGGTATTTTCTGGCGCTCGATAGTTTCGCCTCCCTGGGCGAATTGCAAAGTGGATTGAACCAGGATCGCGAGCCCGAATTTGTTTTTTTATTTACGCAAACTCATCTCAACAAATTGTTTCCCTTCGAAACGGTCGCCTTTTGCCTGACGGAGCCTGAAAGTGCGGGGCACCGACTGGTTTTCTGCAATCCCGACGCCAAAAAAGCTTCGATGGAAAAGCAACTGCGGTATCACAAGGATAATGGTAATTTCGGTTATGCGTTGAACTGGAACCAGCCCTTTTGCGTGGAGAACAGCGACCGCAGTAAAATGCACCTTCACCCTCTGATCACGAAATCAAGCGTAGTAGGAATGTTCATGGGGCATGTGAACGAGGATTTCAAGGACTTGCTCCCGAGGGAGAAAAAGGTGTTGTCTGTAATTCTGCAACACATCGCGTACACCCTGGAAAATTTGTTTCTCCACAAATTTTCCCGCGACCTGATCATGGACCGTGGGCACCTGTCCGAGAGGGAAAAGCAAATTGCCCGGTTGCTTTGCATCAACAACGGGATCACGGATCAGGAACTGGCCGGTCAATTGTGCATCAGCATCCACACGGTGCGGTCCCACCTGAAAAATATTTTCAGAAAACTTGAGGTCAAGAATCGACTGCAAATGATTTCCCTATTGAACCGGCATCAGGGGCCGGTCGCCACGGAATAGAGGGCTTGACTACGAGACCTTTGGATAAGATCCTTGTTTGATCGTCATTGCGAGGCGGTAGCCGAAGCAATCCAGAAAGGACCCATGCCTACCGGGCGTGGTCCGGCTGGATCGCCACGCCGTCGATAGCGGCTCGCGATGACACCGGGACGATGAAGTCCCAGGTTATGCAAAGCTCTCCTTGACTGCGAGTCGTCGCGGCGGCGTGGGTTGCCGGTGTGTGGCGTTTTATCAATTTTTTCCCTGAAGTTGACAGATATTGGCAATCTATGCCATATTGGCCTGAAGGAGGTTGATCTTATGGCAACATTGAACATTTCTCTTCCCGATCTCATGCGGAAGTGGATTGACTCCCAGATCAAGGGCGGCGAATATGCGAATGCCAGCGATTATATCCGGGACCTTATCAGGCACGATCAACGGCAACGCGAGGCTTTGAGGTTGGCTCTTCGGGAAGGCGAGCAAAGCGGAGTGAGCGGCCGCAAGGTCAGGGATATCGTCAAGGCCGCCAAACGCCGCCTGGGGCATGGCTGATTACGAACTGTCCAACAAGGCGGACGAAGACCTCTCCGAGATTTATATTTTCTCGCACCGGCGTTTCGGCGAGTCCAGGGCCGCCGCTTACTTGCAGGCACTTGAAGAGCGTTTTTTGATGTTAGCGGAACGGCCTCTTCTAGGCCGTCGCATAGACCATATTCACAAAGCATATTTTCGCTTTGAATACGCCAGCCATTCGATTTTTTACAAATTGAAAAAAGGCGGGATATTTGTTGTGCGCGTACTCCACCAAAGCATGGATCCAGAACGGCACGTTTGAGAGTATCCCATGAACGTATGTGGGCTATGTTGCCCTTTCAACTAAGTTTGAGACATTTCCATGATGGCTTTTGATAAAGCGCAACTCCTTGAGAAAGTTACAAATCATTATCTTGAGTCACACGACTATAATGGTTTTCCCGTCAAAGAATTGAAGACCCGGTATGGTTTGTCTATGGCAGATTTGCGCGAGTTGCTGGAAGATTTAATAATGGATAA
>JBHHYO010000072.1:0-13209 GCA_046757665.1 Nitrospinales bacterium | reverse complement strand
CGCGGCTTCCCAGCCCGCGCGAACTCTTGAATTCAAATCAGCAAATCGACTTCGATGTTCAAGGCCTCGGCAATTTTTTGCAGTTTATCGGCGGTTCCCTTTCTTTTGCCCAACTCGAGATGGGATATGTAGGATTCCGAAATTCCAACCCGTTCCGCCAATTCCTTTCGGCTCAATTTCCTGTATTCACGATAGACCAGCAACTTGTTTTCTCCGTCGAATAACCGGTCGGCAACTTCTTCTGGGAAAGTTTCTTCTTTCGCGGGATTAAATTTTTTCGCCGCTCTCAGGTCCTTTGCGTCCTCGGCCAATTCCACTAAACGCTCAAAATCTTTTTTGGGAACGACAAAGTATTCAACCTTCCCATTCTTGTTTTTTATAATTTGGATCGCGCTGTTCATTTGTAAACGTCTCCCCTGGTGTTAATCTCGATCAGGTAAATAATCGATTCTTTTTTCTCGATCCTGTAGATGACCCGCCAATCGCCAATCCTGGGCCTGTAGTTGTTTGTGTTTTTCAGCCTTTTTATGTTTTTGGATTTTGCGACGGGATTGGCTTTAAGAGCTTTCAACTTTTTGCGAATCAGGGTCTTTAGAGCGCCGGGTATTTTGTCGATTTTTTTTAAAAAGGCCTTGGAGTATTTTAAGCTGAACATACGGACACGGTGTCGCAAAAACGACATATTGTCAATATAATAATACGACTAATTGTCCGTGGCTATAAATTTTGGGCACACGAATAATTATCTTGTGTTCCCGAATTAGCGGATGGGTTTGACAAGCGGGCACGGGCGTGCGGCTATCGGTGTTGGCTTGGCAGGGGTTTTGTGTTAAATTGGGGCTATCCAACTCAGAGAAATTCTTTTTCATATAGGAGTAAACCATGCCGACTTTAGTTTCCAAGCCAGCGCCCGATTTCACGGCCACGGCGGTTATGCCGGACGGTAGTTTCAAGGCCGACTTCAAACTTTCCGATTACAGGGGAAAATATGTCGTCTTGTTTTTCTATCCCCTGGATTTCACCTTCGTATGCCCCACCGAGATCGTCGGTTTCAGCGACCGGATCGATGACTTCAAAAAACGCAACACGGAAGTCATCGGCGTGTCCGTCGACAGCCAGTTCAGCCATCTGGCCTGGCGCAACACCGACCGCAAAAAGGGCGGGCTGGGCGACATCGGCTACCCTCTGGTGGCGGACCTGGACAAGTCGATCAGCCAGGCGTACGACGTTCTGCTGGACGCCGGCATCGCCTTGCGCGGATTGTTTTTGATCGACAAGGCCGGGGTGGTTCAGCACCAGCTCATCAACAACCTGCCGTTGGGGCGCAACATCGACGAGGCGCTGCGCATGGTGGATGCCTTGCAGTATTTTGAAGCGAACGGCGAGGTATGCCCCGCCAACTGGAAGCCGGGCGCCGACGGCATGAAACCCGACCCCAAGGGTTCGCAAAGTTATTTTTCCAAACACGGTTAACCGTCCGCCGGTTAACCGATCGAGTCCTCTGCCGCCGGGCTTGGCACAGAGCCCGGCGGCGCCGGAGGCTTGCCTGAGCGCCTTCGCATGATATTACTCACCAACGACGACGGTTTCAACGCTTCCGGCCTGCGGGCCTTGAGGAAGGAAATCGCCGCCTTCGCCGACACCGTTATCGTCGCGCCGGAGGCGGAGCAAAGCGCCGTCGGCCACGCCATCACGTTGTCGCTCCCGTTGCGCGTCCGCAAGGTGGTGGAGGACGGCGAGTTTCTCGGTTACGCGGTCAACGGCACGCCCGCCGATTGCGTCAAGATCGCCGTCAACGACCTGCTCGACCGGCCTCCCGAACTGGTGATTTCCGGGATCAACCACGGCGGCAACCTGGGTACCTGCGTGATTTATTCCGGCACCGTCTCGGCGGCGACGGAAGCGGCGATCATGGGTATTCCCGCCATGGCGGTGTCCTTGAACAATTTTTCCGGGCACGACTTCGGGCCCGCCGCGTCCGTCGTCGGCAAGCTGGCGCGCCTGGTGCTCGAAAAGGGATTGCCCGGCGGGGTGTCCTTGAACGTCAACGTGCCCACCGTTCCCGCGGCGGAAATCAAGGGGATGGTGGTGACCCGGCAGGGGAAGTCGCGGGTGGTCGAAACCTTCGACAAGCGGGTCGATCCTCGCGGCAACACCTACTATTGGCTGGCGGGGGAAATGGCGGTCAATGAGGTTGACAAGGAAACCGACGCGGAAATGGTTTTGCAAAACTATGTGTCCGTTACGCCCATCCATTACGACCTGACGCATTTCAAAACGCTCGAAAAACTGAAAGAGTGGGACCTCCGGCTTTGAGCGGAAAACAAATTTCGGTTGACGGGCCGCGAAGCGGCAAAAAAAATCGTTCCCACGCGGGAGCGTGGGAACGAGGATGAATGAGGACGCGGGGCGCGCCGAACGAGAAGTATGCTCCCCAAGAATAAAAATCAGGTTGTTGCCGCGGAGGCTCCTTCCTTTAACGCTTCCTTGCGGCTTAGCTTGACCTTGCCGTTGCGGTCGACGTCGATGACCTTGACGACGATTTCATCGCCCTCGGAAATTTCATCGGTCACTTTGTTGATTCTCCTGTCGCAAATCTGGGAGATGTGTACCAGCCCGTCGGTGCCGGGCAGGATTTCGACGAACGCGCCGAAGTCCATGATCTTTTTCACCTTGCCCAGATAAACCTTGCCGACTTCCACTTCCTGGATCAGGCTTTCGATGATCTCGATGGCTTGTTTCGCCGCCGTCTCGTTGGTGGAGGCGATGGAGATAAGCCCGGAATCGTCGATGTCGATGGCCACGCCGGTTTTTTCGATGATCCCGCGAATGACCTTGCCGCCGGGGCCAATGACGTCCCTGATCTTGTCGGTGGCGATTTGCATGGTGACGATTCTTGGCGCATGTTCGGACAGTTCCGCTCTGGGGGCGGTCAGGGCTTTTTGCATTTCCTTGAGGATATGCAATCGTCCCGCTTTGGCTTGGTCGAGCGCCTCCGCCATGAGTTTCTTGTCCAGACCGGTGATTTTGATGTCCATTTGCAGTGCGGTGATGCCCGCCTCGGTGCCGGTGACTTTGAAATCCATATCGCCGAGATGATCCTCGGAGCCGAGGATGTCGGACAAGATGGCTGTTTTGTCACCCTCCTTGATGAGCCCCATGGCAATGCCGGCGACGGGAGCCTTGATGGGCACTCCGGCGTCCATCAAGGACAGACTGCCGCCGCAAACGGAAGCCATGGAGGAAGACCCGTTGGATTCCAGAATGTCGGAAACGATGCGGATCGTGTAGGGAAAAGTTTCCCTGCTGGGCAGAATCGGCGCCAGCGCCCGTTCGGCGAGCATCCCGTGGCCGACTTCGCGCCGTCCGGGGGTGCCGATGAATTTGACCTCGCCGGTGCAAAAAGCCGGAAAGTTGTAATGCAACATGAAGGACTTGAACTTTTGGCCCTCCAGGGCGTCCATGCGTTGCTCGTCCTGGCTGGTGCCCAGAGTGGTGGCGACCAGAGCCTGGGTTTCGCCGCGGGTGAACACCGCGGAACCGTGTACCCGGGGCAGATAGCCGACGCGGCAGGTGATGGGGCGGATGTCCGCCAGTCCCCGGCCGTCGATCCGTTTCTTGTCATGCAGAATCAGATCGCGCACCACTTCTTTCTCGGCGTCGTGAAAGAAAAAGTTGATGGCCGCCTTGACCTCTCCGTCCTCTTCCGCGTTGAATTGGTTTTGCAGTGAATCCCGCGCCTGGTCGATGGCGGCCTGGCGTTCTTGCTTGCCGGTGATCTTTACGGCCTCGCGCAATGCCGGCACGGCGGCTTCATGAACCCGTTGCTTGAGTTCCTCGTCTTGCTCTGCCGGCGCCACTGCGGCTTTTTCCTTGCCGATGAGTTTTTGCAGTTCGATTTGCAGTTCGATGATTTGTTTGATGTAGCCGTGGCCGTATTCCAGGGCGTTCATCATCGTTTCCTCGTCCAGTTCGTGGGCGCCGGCTTCTACCATGACGATACCGTCCCGGGTGCCCGCCATAATCAGGTTGAGACTGCTTTCCTTGATTTCCTTGTAAGTGGGATTCAGGATAAATTGTCCATTGCACAGCCCCACGCGCACCCCGGCGATGGGGGTGGTGAAGGGGATGTCCGAAATCATGAGAGCCGCGGAAGCGCCGACGATGGAAATCACATCGGCGGGGTTTTCCGTGTCGTGGGAAATAACGAAACAGATGATTTGCGTTTCGTTCATGAACCTCTTGGGAAACAGGGGCCGGAGCGGCCGGTCGATCAGGCGGCACGTCAGCGTTTCATTTTCGCCGGGCCGGCCTTCACGTTTGAAAAAGCCGCCGGGAATTTTTCCCGCGGCGTAGGTTTTTTCCCGGTAATCCACGGTCAGGGGAAAAAAATCGATCCCTTCCCGAATGTTCTTCGCCATCGTGGCGGCCACCAAAACCATGGTTTCTCCGAGACGGACGATTACCGATCCGCCCGCTTGTCTTGCCAGTTCTCCCGCTTCCAGCGAAAGTTTTTTTCCACAAATTTCCAGTTCCAGTTTCTGATGCATTCACTTAACTCCAGTAGATTTTTTTTAACGTCGGATACCCAGTCGAACAATCAGATCCTGATAGCGCTGAATATCTTCATGTTTTAAATGATCCAGCAATTTGCGCCGTCGGCTGACGATTTTCAACAGCCCGCGCCGGGAATGATGGTCCTTACCATGTTCCTTGAAATGCTGGTTCAAGTCTGTCAGGCGCTGTGTCAGAAGCGCGATCTGAACCTCCGATGATCCGGTATCTTTTTCACTCAGCTTGAAATCCGTAATAATCGTTGCCTTTTTTTCCTTGCTCAATGACATCCGTTCGTCCTCCTACGATCGGGATTAACGTAATAAGGTTCCCAAATATTTTTCGTCATGTTACGCCCTAAGCAAAAACGCGCTTCAGTTTGAAGGCGATCCCATCCGGACCCAGGCGGGCGAAGTCGTCCTGGTCGGTCAGCGATTCGACAACGGCCAGCAGATGACTGCCGGCGGACACGCGAAATTTCGTGCCCGGTTGAAATTGCTTGGGAAATGTTTCCAGAAACGATTTGGAAAGCGCCGTGCCGTTGGCCACGGCTCTCGTGTGATCGTTTTTGATGCGGATTTCCGGAAGGAATTCCAGAACCTGTTCCATCTTGAAAATATTTTTGTCGAGTGTTCCATCGAGTTTGGCCGCTTGCAGTTCTTCCAGGCCGATGGAATTGGTTTTGTTGAAATCCCCGACTCCGTCGCGGCGCAGAGCCAGCATGTGCGCGCCGCATCCCAACCGGGCGCCTATGTCGCGGCACAGGGTGCGCACGTATGTGCCCGCCGAGCAATGAACCCGGAAGACAACGCGGTCGCCCGTTTTTTCCAGAAATTCCAGAGAATAAATATGAATGGGGACCGGCTCCCGGTCGATGGTGATGCCGCTCCGGGCCAGTTTGTACAAGGGGACCCCGTCTTTTTTCTTTGCGGAAAACATGGGCGGCACCTGTTGCCGGTCGCCCCGCAATTCCTGCAAAGCGGCTTTTACCGCCGTCTCGTCCACGGACGAGGCGTCCTTTTCGGAAATGATGTTGCCCGTTGCGTCCTGGGTGTCGGTTTCAATCCCCAGCCGCATTGTAGCGGTATAGACCTTGGACAATTTTGTCAGGAACTGGATGATTTTGGTGGCTTTGTTGAGACAGATGGGCAGAATCCCTTCCGCGAGGGGGTCCAGGGTGCCGATATGCCCCGCCTTCCGGACATCGAGGATTTTCTTTACCGAGCACACCACGCCGAAGGACGAGGGGCCGGAAGGTTTGTAAATGTTAAGGATTCCGTTCATGGTGTATTTCATTGATGAGCCGGCTGATTTTGTCGAGGCGTTCGCAACCGTCATCTTTTTTAAATTCCAGTTCAGGTACGAATTTCAGGTACAGGTTTTTGCCCAGCGTTTTGCGGATAAATCCTTTGGCGCTGTTCAGGCCTTCCAGCGTTCTCGTTATTTCCTCTTCGGTTCCCATGACGCTGACGAAAACTTTTGCGTGTTTCAGGTTATCGGTCAGGTCGATTTTGGTGATGGTGCAAAACCCGATTCTGGGGTCTTTCAAGCCTTTCTGGATCAGCAGGCAGATTTCCTGCAAAATCAGTTCTTGCAGTCTTTGCGATCGTTTGAAACGCATGGCGCTCCGAAGCGAGACAAGTCATAAGCTTTCCGTCGCCGCTTTTCCCAGGTTGATCAATTTAATTTGATGGCCGGTCATTTCCGCCAGGCCCATGGCGTCTATGAAATCGACCACCTGGTTCAACAGGCCGTCCAGATTAAATCCATTGCCACCGATGGCGGCGATGCCGAGATGCAGGCGTTGCCATTCATCCTGGTCGCCGACTTCGGCCACCGAGATATTGAATTTGTTTTTCACGCGGCTCTTGATGGTGCTGACGATCCGGCGTTTGCCCTTCAAGGACCGGTTTCCGTGCAAAACAAATCTTATGGAACAGCAACCTACTTTCATCCGGTTAATAATGACTGTGAAATCACGGAGCCTACCGTTTGATTTCTTCCAGAATATAAGGTTCGACAATATCGCCCGATTTCAAATCCTGGTACTTGTCCAGGGAGACCCCGCACTCGTATCCGGATTGAACGGTTTTCACATCATCCTTGAACCGTCGCAGGGAATGGATTTTTCCCTGATAGATCACGACATTGTCGCGGATGAGCCGGGTGTTCATGTTGCGTTCCATGTAGCCGGTGAGGACGGAACATCCGGCGATGGCGCCCACCTTGGGAATCGAAAAGACCTGGCGCACTTCCGCCCGGCCGATGGTTTTTTCCTTGTAGGTGGGAGCAAGCATTCCTTCCATGGCTTTTTTCATTTCGTCTATGGCGTCGTAAATCACGTTGTAAAGCCGGACATCGATCTTTTCCCGAGTGGCCAGCGGAGCGGCCTTTTCGGTCAGGCGGATGTTGAATCCGATGATCAGCGCGTTGGAAGCCGCGGCCAACAGCACATCCGACTCGGTGATGCCGCCGACGGCTTCATGAATAACTTTGATGCGGACCGCCGGAGTTTCCAGCTTGGAAAAAGCTTCCTTGACGGCCTGGATAGAGCCTTGAACGTCGGCCTTGATGATCAGGTTCAATTCCTTGATTTCGCCTTCCTTGATTTGCTGATGCAGGTCTTCCAGGGTGATTCGCTCGCTCTGGGCGAGTTGCGATTCGCGTTGTTTTTGCATTCGCGACGAACTGAGGTGGCGCGCCCGCTTTTCGTCACGCACCACCATGAACTTGTCGCCCGGTTGCGGCACGTCGGGTATGCCGAGAACCTCGACCGGCGTGGAAGGCCCGGCTTGCAGGATCTTTTTGCCTTTATGGTTGATCATGGCGCGGACCCGTCCGAAGTAGCATCCGACAATGAACGGTTGGCCAACCTGCAACATTCCGTTTTGGATGATAATGGTGGCGATCGGTCCGCGGCCCTTGTCGAGTTTGGATTCGATCACGACGCCCTTGGCCATCAAGCTGGGGTTGGCTTTACATTCCAGAATCTCGGCTTGCAGAACGAGCATTTCCAGCAAGGTTTCGATGCCGGTCTTTTTCAGGGCGGAGACTTCGGTGAAGATGGTTTGTCCTCCCCATTCTTCGGGGATCAAGCCATGGCCGGCCAGTTGTTTTCTGACCTCATCCGGTTTGGCGTCGTGCTTGTCGATTTTGTTGATGGCGACCATAATTTGCACATTGGCGGCCCGTGCATGGTCGATGGCCTCCAGGGTTTGCGGTTTGATGCCGTCATCCGCGGCCACAACGAGCACCACAATGTCGGTGACCTGCGCGCCGTGGGCTCGCATGGCCGTAAAGGCCTCATGACCGGGGGTATCCAGAAAAGTGACCCATTGGTCCTTGACCTTGGCCTGGTAAGCGCCGATGTGCTGGGTGATGCCGCCATGCTCGCCACGGGTAACGCTGGTTTCCCGGATGGCATCCAGCAAGGAGGTCTTGCCGTGGTCCACGTGTCCCATGATCGTTACGATGGGGGGCCGGGGCCGCCAGTCTTTCTCCAGGTCCTCCTCTTCTTCCTCGAACCGTTCGAGTTTCGGCGTGGTGATTTCCACCTCGAACCCCATTTTGTCCGCAACCTTGCCGGCCAGGTTCACATCCAGGGTTTGGTTGATGGTGGCCATGACGCCAAACGACATGAGGTCGCGTATGATCTCGTTGGGCGAACATTTCAAAACCTCGGCCAGCTCCCTCAGCGACATGGCATCGTAGAGAGTGACCTTTTCAAACCCTTCTTCGCGGACGGGCGGTTCGGGCTCGGCGGGTTTGACCGCGGGCGTTGCGGCCCGCCGGGTCTTGGCCGAGGCGCGTTTGGCCTTGGGTTCTTCTTTTGGCGCGGGCTTGGGCGGCGGGGCCTTGGGCTTTTCTTCCTTTTTGACGATCTTCAACCCGAGTTTTCGCATCGCTCGGGGCTTGTGAGCCGCGGCCGCTTCGGGTTTTGCCGGAACAGCTTTGACCGCCGCGTTCGCCGGCCGGGCGGGAGCCTCGGCTTTTACTTCCTTCGGTTCCTTGGCGGTTTTTTTAACGGCGGCCACTTTGGCGGTGGCTTTTTTTGCCGTCACGGTTTTTTTGACGGCTTTCTTCTTGACGGCGGTCCCGGCGGTTGCCTTTTTGGCGGTTTTGGCCTTGGTCTTGACTTTGGCCTTGGTTTTGGCGGCGGCTTTTTTCGCGGGGACAGCTTTCTTTTTGGCCGTTGTGGATTTTTTGGCGGCGGCCTTTTTCTTGACGGCGGTTTTTGCGGTTTTGCTTTTTGCGGCAGAAGCCTTGGCGGCCTTTTTGGTTTTGGCAGAGGCCTTTTTACTTTGCGGTTCGGGAGCCTTGGTGAAAATGGCGCGGATATAGTCCGCCGCCTCATCATCGATCGAGCTCATGTAATTTTTTACCGGGATATTCTTCTTATGCAACTCCTCGATGATCTGGTCGTTTTGGACATTCAATTCCAAAGCGATTTTGTTGATTCGTATACTACCCAAGAAAAACCTCCCTCTTCCAACCGGATTCATAGTGTCGATCAAGCATTTTCGTAGTTCTCCGTGACTTGCCTGGCCTGTTCGAGAATGACTTTGGCCGTTGATTCCTCGATTCCCTCGATAGCCAAAAGCTCCTCAATCGGGGTGATCGACAATTCCGCCAGGGTTTGGAATCCGTTTTTTGACAAGATGTCTATAATGTTATCATCGACTTGACTCAGGTCGCTGAGAGGAAACTCCCGGGGCTCGGTTTCCGGGGGTTCAGTGTCGGCCGGTTTTGTTTCGGCATCTTCCTCAAGTTCCTGAGCCGTTGTTTCCGAGGCGTCCGTTTCCGCCGGTTCCAGATCGCCTGTTTCTTCCGGAGTTTCCTGCGGCTCCTCGGGTTTCGGCGCTTCGGCGCGCCGGATTTCGACTTTGGAGGATTCCGCGAGGTCCAGCAAACTTTCGGCCTGCTCCGGGCTGATGCCTGGGATTTGAGTCAAGCCCTCCACGCCCCGGTTGATGATTTCATCGAAGCTGTGGATGTCGTTTTCAGACAATACGGCGACCACGGGTTCGCCAAGCTCTTCCAGGTTTTTCACCGTTTCCTCGAAATCGATGGTCAGTGATTTGGGTTTGAGGATGAGGTGTTGTTTTTCGAGGAGCGCCCGGGTTTCCGATTCGCCCTTGATGTCGATTCTCCATTTGACCAACCGGGTAGCCAACTTTACGTTTTGGCCTTTTTTCCCGATAGCCAGGGACATTTGGTCGTCGGCCACGATGATGGTCATGTGTTTTTCCTTATGATCGGTCAAAATGCGCGAGACCTTGGCCGGGCTCAAGGCGTTTCTCACAAAGGTTTCGGCGTCTTCGGAATATTCGACGATATCGATTTTTTCGCCGCGCAGTTCCTGGACGATGGATTGGACGCGCATACCGCGCATACCGACGCAGGCTCCGACCGCGTCGATGTCGCGGTCATTGGAGCGGACGGCGATCTTGGTGCGGCCGTTGGGTTCGCGGACAATCCCCATGATCTCCACCATGCCCTCGCTGATCTCCGGCACTTCCATCTCGAACAGACGCCGGATCAAATCCACGTGGGTCCGGGACAGGATAATCATGGCGTTTTTGGACGTTTTTTTTACGTCCAGAAGATAGGTCCGGATACGTTCTCCGCGGTTGAAGGTCTCCCGAAACACTTGTTCCCGCCGGGGGAGAATGGCCTCGGCCTTGCCCAGATCGACGATAATATCTCCGTATTCAAACCGATGAACCAGGCCGTTGAGCAGTTCGCCCTTTTTCTGGACATACTCGTTGTAAATGCTTTCGATTTCGGCTTCCCTGACTTTTTGCAGAATAACCTGCTTGGCCAGTTGGGCGGCGATGCGTCCGTAATTTTCCAGAGCCTGCGGCACCAGAACGGTTTCGCCGACTTCGCAGTCGGGAACGGTTTTGGCGGCTTCCTTGTAGGAAACTTCAAAATCGGGATTTTCGACGGTCTTGACGATGGTTTTTTCCACGAAAATCTCGATTTGCCCGGTGTCTTCGTTAAATTCGCTGTGTATGTTTTCGATGTGAGGCAACCGCTTGCGGGCGGCGGCTTCCACGGCCATTTTCAGCGCTTCGATGAAGACACCCTTGTCGATTCCTTTTTCCCGACTCAGTTGGTCGATAATATTTATGGCATCGGAACTCATAATCGGCACCGCTTAAGAAAAATCGATTACTAATTTAGCTTTTGCTATTTTTTCCAAGGGGATTTCCAGATCGCTTCCCTCGACTTGGAGGACAAGGGATTGCTCGTGGATGCCTTGGATCACGCCGCGAAAGTCCTTCCTGCCGTGAATGGGGGCAAAAACGGTCAGTTGGATGCGGCGGTTCTGGTTTCTCAAAAAATCTCTTTTGGATTTCAGGGGCCGGTCCAACCCCGGCGAGGAAACTTCCAGAATGTATTGCCGCGAGACAATGTTTTCAATTTCAATCAGGTCTTCAATTTGGTGGCTGACGTTCCGGCAATCCTCGATGCTGACGCCCCGCTCTTTATCAATATAAACCCGGAGGTACCAGGTTTTCCCCTCTTTTTTGAATTCGACATCGACGAGTTCCAGGTTCTCGCCGTGGACCACCGGTTCGATAATCTCTGCAACCGATTGACAAATATTGCCTTTTCCCATTCCTGAAGGTTCAAAAAACCGGCGGTTCATCCCCGAAAAAATCCTGCCAGGGAACGCCGGAGAGCCTTCCGGGCCGGTTTTTCGACCGGTTTTTCGGGCAATTTATAAAAAAAAATGCGGGTTGCTAACCCGCATTTTCGCAGACTAAACAATTGTACCTATGAATTGTACAAAAGATTCAGCCGTTTTTCAAGAAAAACTTCCGCTATATGGCGTCCAGAAGGCCGGGAATTTTTTCGAGAACACTGGAGAAGTCGTACAGGTGGGATTCGTTGGTTTTCCTGAGTTTGATTTCGATTTTTCCCTGCTCCAGGTTCTTTGCCCCAATGATGATTTGCAGGGGAATGCCGATCAGGTCCGCGTCCTTGAACTTGACGCCGACCCGGTCCGGGCGGTCGTCCAAAAGAGTGTCGATGCCCTGTTCCCATAATGCCTTGTGGAGGGTCTCGGCGGCCTCGCGGATGGCAGGCACGGCAAAGTTGACGGGAATGATGATCGCCTGGAACGGCGCAATGGCCCGGGGCCAGATAATGCCCCTGGCGTCATGATTTTGTTCGATGGCCGCCGCCGCGGTTCTGCCGACGCCGATGCCGTAACAGCCCATTTGCATGGGTTGTTCTTTCCCCTGGGGATCCAGGAAATGGGCCTTCAGGGCGACGCTGTATTTGTCGCCCAGGATGAAGATGTGGCCGACCTCGATGCCGCGCTTGATCTTGATGGCGCCGCCGGCGCATTTGGGGCAGGGGTCGCCTTCCTGGGCCAGGCGCAGGTCGCTCACCTCTTCCAGCGTGATGTCCCGGTCCGGCTGGACGCCCGTGTGATGCGTATCCTTTTTGTTGGCGCCGGTGACGAAGTTCCGCATCAGCGGGATTTCCCGGTCCGCGTAAATCTTCAGGCCCAGCCCCACGGGGCCGGCGAATCCGCACGGGACCTCCACATGGGATTCGATGACTTTCGGGGCGGCGGGAACCAGGGTCGCGCAACCGAGAAGGTTTTTCAACTTGACGGGGTTGACCTCCCGGTCGCCGCGAACCAGCGCCGCGACCAACTCGGTCTCCGTTTCAAAAATGATGGTCTTGACGATCCGGTCGGCCGGGATTTTGAGGAACGCCGCGACCTCCTCGACGGTCTTCTGGCCGGGCGTTTCGATTTCCCGGAGCGGTTCGGGGGGCTGGGAATCGGCGGCGCGCTCCGGCGCGCGGATTTCGGTTTTTTCCAGATTCGAGGCGTAGCCGCAGGACTCGCAAAACCCGACGGCGTCCTCTCCGGAGTCGGCCAGAACCACGAACTCATGCGAAAAACTGCCGCCGATGGCGCCGGAATCGGCTTCCACGCGCCGGAAATCCAGTCCGCACCGCCTGAACACGTTGCCATAGGCGGCCATCATGTGGCGGTAGGTTTCCTGCGTACTCTCCTCATCCGCGTGGAAACTGTAGGCGTCCTTCATGGTGAACTCGCGTCCACGCATGATGCCGAAGCGTGGCCGGACTTCGTCGCGAAACTTGGTTTGGATCTGGTAGAGGATGAGTGGCAGTTGGCGGTAGGATTTGACTTCCTTGCGCACGATGTCCGTGATGACTTCCTCGTGGGTGGGGCCGTAACAAAATTCCCGGCCGTGGCGGTCCTTGATGCGTAACAGCTCCTTGCCGTAGAAACCCCAGCGGCCGCTCTCCTGCCAGAGTTCGGCGGGTTGGATACTGGGTAGAAACGTCTCCTGGCCGCCGATACCGTTCATTTCCTCGCGGATGATCTGCTCGATTTTTTTGAGGACGCGCAGACCCAGGGGCAGGATGGAATAAATGCCCGCCGCCAGTTTGCGGATCATGCCCGCGCGCACCATCAACTGGTGGCTGACGACTTCCGCGTCGGCGGGCGATTCTTTTTGCGTGGGAATAAACAGCTTTGAGTAGCGCGTGTTAGGAAGGAATTTCATCGACTCCCAATTTCTTATAGATCAACGGTATGATTTCCGTATAACCTGAATTCAAATTGTAAGTGCAACTTTGATGGTTGATTAAGAGGCAAGCTGG